>JBMFNP010000005.1:0-58315 GCA_049970095.1 Thermoplasmata archaeon
CTGCTCCACTTCCTTAAGCCCAAAATTTTCAAGTTTTATGTGTTCTGCAATCCGCTCTATGTTCATGTTTCTCAGTGTTCTTGTAAATGCGTTTTCAATATTCTCCTCCACATAGGTTCCAATTGCGAGAATTTTCTCTTTTCTTATGTTTCTGGCTAAATAATGGAAAAATGCAAGTGTAGCGGAATCTGCAAGATGCAAATCATCAATCACAAAAAGCACTGGTTGTTTCCTTGAAATTGCTATGAATTGCCGAAGCAGATATTCCAGCATCCTTGTTCTTTCTCTTTCTACCCCTTTTGGGCTCCGCTCCTCAATTTCCAGTTCCATGAAACCAGAAAGTCCCAGGGGTATGTATGCCTGGCTTTCATTCCTTGCAATATTTTTTGCATAGTTCTTGAGTGCTGTATCTACTGGCAGGTATGGGGGTTCAGTTTCACCTATGCAAAATGAAAAAAGCACTGCAAAACCTTCTTTTTCGCATATTTCAGCAAACTCCTCAGCAAGCCTTGTTTTGCCAACCCCGCTTTCGCCAGCAATGAAAACAGTGGAGCCTCTGCCCTCCCTTGCCTCCTCAAGTCTCGGCTTAAGAAACTCCAGCTCTTTTTCTCTGCCCACAAATTTCGGTGGTAGGTTAAGCATCACAAAAACGGTTATCACAGATGGTTATTTATGGGTTTTGGGTTATCTGTTCAACTTATATGGGGCATAAAGATTTCATGGGGGCGCTTCTTGCATAATAGAAAGCCACTGGAGGGGATCGAACCCTCGGCCTACTGATTACGAATCAGTTGCTCTACCGCTGAGCTACAGTGGCAACAACAGAAACAAAAAGTATAAAATAATCCTTGTTTATATGCCTTATGGGATTAATATGCTGTTAGAGATGACGGATATAATCGGATTGCCTGTGTATACACCTGATGGCCTACTGCTGGGAAATGTGAACAATGTAGTGGTGGATGTAGAAGGTGCAAAGATTGACGGCTTATTTCTTGCAGAAACCAACCCTGTGCTTGTAAAAGGTTCGAAGGGTGTTGCATTCCCGTACAGGTGGGTACAGGCGATTGGTGATGTGATCATACTGAAATATTTCCCCAAGAAGATAAGTTTTGTAGAAAAGGGCAAGGAAGAGAAAGAAGAAGAATAATGTTTTCACCACTTCTTTAATTTTGTCATGCAAAAAGGGCATGCAACCCACTCTGCAGCCACCTCTTTTTCACATTTTGGACATTTCAAGGGCGCGGCTGGTTGCCTTGTTTCCTGAATTTTTCTGAATACTCCCTCCCAATTCCCGAATTTTATAACAGCTACAGGTTTTTCATATTTTTCTGGTTTGTTACCTGCACTGATTTCAAGAAGCACATCTTGGGCGAATTCCCTGCCTTCAAAATTCCAGAATCTCAGGCGTAGCCATGCCCTCTGAATCCCAGTAAATAACGGCTTGATTCCGATTACCTGTTTTGAAATCTCTCCTGAAAGGAGCAGAGGTAATGGCTTTATTTTCAGAAGAATGTTCTGTGAATATTCGGTCCTGATGTCAGAACAGTGGGCATTACCATCATTCATAAGGTAAAGCAGGACCTTGCTCCAGTCATTCTGTCTGAAATTTTCATTTGTGATTCCCAGTCCACTTATGTGGGGTCTGCTTTCCACTCTTTTCTTTGCTAAATTTTTTTCGATTGCATCCGTAATTTTCACCAATGTAGCATAATCACCAGCACTTAGACGGACATTCGCCTGTCTCAGAAGCGATTCCAGGTCCGAAACATTGTATCCATATCCTTTGAAAATTTCTATTTTCTTCTGGTAGGCAGCAAGATTTTCCTGAGCCGAAAGCAGATTATCAATTTTTACAATTCCAGATTTTGAATATGCAAACACGCATTCTGCACCCGGTGTGGTCAGCACGCCTTCAGCACCGCCAGAGATTTCCTTCCTCCACATTTCTCCACCTGGATGGAAAGCATAGATTCCTCCAGTTTTTGCAGTGCCGCATACAAACCCAAGATTATCTGCTGCATCAAAAAGATAAAGTTCTGATCCCATGTTAATCCTGTAAGAGAGCGTGAATTCTCTTGTGAGCATCTGAATTTCAGTTGGGAAGCAGATAAGCAGTTTTGTGCCATCTGTGGAAATTTTCGCAAACCTTATTTTTCCGGAGAATCTGGGTTCTTCCAGAACTGTACCCTTTGTGTCCATCAGATAAATTCTATCTTCTAGGGTAGCAACAAGAACATATTCACTGGCACTGCTGAGAGAAAGGTTTGTAATGTACTGATTGAACATTCTTGCAAAACATATTTTTCCATTTGGATCATATAGCGTAAGAAGGTTACCCGCATCCACGCATGCAAGATGGTAGCCAGCATTGTCAAGTTTTACCTTGACCACATTTACGGGCAACATCTGGTTCCAGACAGGTTTTAATCGGGCATCAAACAGATAAACTGTTCTTCCTGCACCCACTGCAATTTTTGATGAATCGCTGGAAATGTATATTGATTTCGCAATCACGGGTAGCTTTTCTTCAGCAAGAGGAACCAGCTGGTGAGAATACATTCTCACATACCCATCCTCTGTGGAAATAAGCAGGTAAGTTCCATCTGGTGACAGATTAAACACAAATTTGCCGCGCAGTGGCAATTTCACTAACTTTCCGCTCTCTGTGTCTGCAATAGTTATACCAGTGTCATCTGAAAAACAAACTCTTTTTCCATCTTTCGAAATCTTGAGTGAATTAATTTTGCCACTGTACTCCCATTTTACCTTTGGGTTCATAAGAACCAAGAGAGATATACTGAGAAAGTATTTAAGGGCATTTCTCATCTTTCTGTTTCTCCGCCACCGATAGGATAAAATAGGAAAATTCTTCTCCCCTTCTGGTGTTAAAATGGAAAACTACCTTGCCAAGCACATAAGCCCAGATGTAAGCTACGCAGACCTAAGATTTGTGAAGATTACTACTCTTGCAATTGAATTAAAAAATAACGAAATAACAAGATGTGTGAGCGGGTTTGACCGCGGGGTGGGTGTGCGTGTTCTGGCGAATGGGGCAATAGGTTTCTCTGCAACCACGGATATTCACAAGAGAGGAATTAATTTATGCTTTGAAAATGCATATAGAATTGCAAAAAACCTTGATGGAAAAAACATATATTTTGAAAATGTAAATACTTCGTCTGCAAAAGCAATCTGGAAGGGCAAAAAACCTGTAAGTGACCTTTCACTTGAAGAAAAAATAGGTTATTTGAGAGAACTCTATGCACTTACTAAAAATTACAAACTTATAAGAAGTGTCACCCTGACATACATGGAATCATTAGTGGAAACTGAAATCCAGAATACATGCGGAGCAGAGATTTTGACCGCAGTTCCAAGAGTGGGAATGCGAATGCAGGTTGTTGCTGAGAGCGAAGGCAAGATCAGTAGCATATCTGGAAGTGTAGGAGGTACTGGTGAACTTGAAATATTTGAAATTTATTCACCAGAGGAGAAGTTGAAAAGCATATGCGCATCAGCAGAACAGCAACTCACTGCCCAGATGGCACCCTGTGGTTTGCTTCCTGTTATTGCGGACCCTGAGCTCACAGGGGTTTTTGCCCATGAAGCAGTGGGGCATGCGTGTGAGGCAGATACAGTTCTTGCAGGAGGTTCATGTCTTGCTGGTAAAATCAACGAAAAAATTGGAAATGATGTTGTGACTATTATTGACGATCCCACACTTCCACATGAAAATGGAAGTTTTCCATATGATGACGAAGGCACCGAGGCGAGAAGAAAAATTCTGGTAGAAAAAGGGGTGTTGAGGGAATATATCCATACACTGGAAACTTCTTCGCTTCTGAAGATGCAAAAAAATGGGGGCGGAAGGGCTGAATCATATGCCGTACCCCCGTTGGTTCGAATGAGCAATACATTTATAGAAAAAGGTGAGCAATCATTTGAAGAGATGCTTCATGATATAAAATTTGGAGTGTATGCAAAGGGTTCCAGAGGTGGACAGGTGGATACTGCAAAAGGTACTTTTCAGTTTTCAGCACAGGAAGGATTCCTTATAGAAAACGGGGAAATCACAAAGCCACTAAAGGATCTCTCGCTTGCTGGCGATATTCTTACAATTTTCCATAACATAGATGCAGTGGGAAAGGAGATATATCTGGGACATCCAGGAAACTGTGGTAAAGGTCAGTGGGTGCCTGTGAGTGATGGAGGACCTTACATTCGGATAAAAGAAGTAAGAGTCGGTGGTGGTTAGGGGGTGGAAAAAATGGATTTTGAAAAAATTATCAAAACTGCAAGTGCAAAGGGCTATGAAATTGAAATTTTCTATCAGAAAATTATTGCCAGCACTGTAAATATTAACAATCACAAGATACATTCCGTGGACAATGTGGAAAGTGCAGGGTTGGGAATAAGGGCGCTAGTTGATAACAGAATTGGATTTGCGTTTACTGCGGAGACCACGCAGAAAGCCATAGAGCAGTGCCTTGGTGCTGCTGTGCGCTCAGCAAAACATGGAAAAGAAATCAAAAATTTTGCATTTCCCTCCAAGGGAAAGTTTTCAGATGGCGGGATAACAGTGAGCAGGAAAATAAAGGATCTCACACCTGGAGAGGCTATTGAACATGTAGGTGAATGTCTTGATGCAGTCAAATCTGTAAATAAGGATGTGTTTGTGTGTGAGGGACATTTTGGATACGGAATTGAGGAAATTACTATTGCAAACACTACTGGGCTCTTTGCGGAGCATAAGAGCTCTGCCTGCGGAATTTCAATATTTGTGGCATATCCCACACCAGAGAGCGTATGTGTGGGCTTTGAAGAGACAGAATCTACAGATATGGATTTCAGCTTTACAGAAATTGGCAAAAACGCAGCTACCATGGCGGTTATGGGAAAAGATCCTGGTAAACTTGAAAGCGGCAAAAAAAATGTTATTCTTGTGCCCCATGCAGCCAGAAGCATTATAGAGAGCACACTGGTGGGTATGCTTCAGGGGCATCATGCAATGCGCGGCGAAAGCATGTTTGCGGGAAAAATTGATAAACAGATCATGAATGAAAAAATCCAGATTGCGGATAACGGACTGATAGAGAGAAGTTTGACAAGTGCACCGTTTGATGATGAGGGCACTCCTTCACAGAATACCTTACTTGTAAAAGATGGAATCCTTAAAAATTTCATATTTGATATATATTCTGCAGCTGAGTACGGTCAAAAAACCACTGGAAATGGCGTCCGCTCAATGCGTCTCTCCGCGGGTAGAACATACAAGTCAGTGCCCTCTCCAAACTTCAGGAATTTTGTAATTTCTGGAGAGACTGGAGGGTACGATGAACTCCTGAGAGAGTTTGCACCATGCATAGTGATTTATAGCGTGCTTGGTGCCCATACTGCAAATTCAATTACTGGTAATTTTGCTGTGAATATTCCAATTGTTTTTGAATATGCGAATGGCGAATTCCATCCAAGAAAACAGGGAATGTTGAGCGGCAATATTGTGGATTATCTTTCCCGCAACATCTATTTTACAAAGGAAAAAAGAATGCTGTACGGCACCTTTACACCAACAACCTATGTGATGCCATACATATTGATTCCAGATGCACAGATAACTGGTTCCTGAGGGAATTTAAACAAAGAATGGAAGAAAAAAAGCCAGAGAACTAAACTGGAACTCTCATCCTTGTGAGTGGTGTTATCATCAACCCTGCACCTACAATACCCATTGCGAGACTTATTATCTTGATTGTAGGGTCCGAATAGTAAAGAATGCTCAGGATTACTGCGCATGCTATGAAAAATGCCCCAAGTAGCACAATAAAGAGCATAGCCTTGAACAGTATGTCCCCATCCTCAAACATTCAATTCTCTAAAATGGCTAACAATATAAAATAGTTTGCACTTTGGTAGTGGGTTATGGAGATCATGTGCATATTTTTCATAGACTATCCTGGTGTATAATGTTCGCTCCTATTTGAGGTTACGCGACAACAGCACACCATGCAAACTACCCAAAACTTTAACTATTGATTTATTTTTCCTGTTTTCGGTGAATGCATGCCAAGGAATATTCTGGTAAATCGGTCTGAACTGCTTCCAATAGAAGAGCAAGAATTTGAGATAGTAGAACGCAAGGGAATCGGACATCCAGATAGCATCGCAGATGGTATTGCAGAGAGTGTAAGCAGGGCATTGTGCAAGATGTATCTGGAACGCTATGGTAGAATCCTTCATCACAATACAGATGAATGCCAGGTTGTTGGAGGCCAGAGCGCGCCAAAATTCGGTGGAGGTACAATTCTCGAACCAGTTTACATTCTCCTTGTTGGAAGGGCAACTACAGAGGTGAATGGCACAAGGTTGCCGTACCGCTCAGTTGCAATAAAGGCAGCAGCAGAGTATCTGAGGAGTGTTTGCAAACATTTGGATGTTGAAGCGGATGTTACACTTGATTGCAGAATTGGTAAGGGTTCTGTTGACCTGCGTGCAGTCTATGATACCCAGAAGTTGCTTGCAAACGATACTTCTTTTGGTGTGGGCTTTGCACCCCTGAGTGAGACAGAGCGCATTACCCTTGAACTTGAGAGATATATAAATGGGAAATTGAAGAGGGTGATGCCAGAGGTGGGTGAAGATATAAAGGTTATGGCCTATAGGCAGGGAAATAAAATCAATGTGACTGTGGCTGCTGCTATGGTTGATTCTGAAATTCCAGACAAAGAACACTACATAAATTCAATTGCAGAACTGCGCGATGTGCTAACAAAATATGCACAGAGATACACGAAAAAAGAAGTGAATGTTTTTGTGAACACTGCAGATAACTACGATGAGAACATTTTTTACCTCACGGTTACTGGGCTTTCAATGGAAAACGGGGACGATGGTTCTGTTGGTAGAGGTAACCGTTCAAACGGGTTGATTACACCCTGCAGGTTCATGAGCTTGGAGGCAACAGCTGGAAAGAATCCTGTGACACATGTGGGCAAGCTGTACAATCTGCTTGCTACAAAAATTGCGGAGGAAATTGCAAAGGCACACCCTGATACTGTTGCAGATGTGTATGTGCGCATTCTTTCACAAATTGGTAAGCCAATTGATGACCCACAGATTGCAGCGATCAGCATCGTGATGAGAGACCCGCAAAAGTTTTCAAGTGTGGAAAAAGAAGCAAGAAACATTGCTGACGAAAACCTCAAGAACATTCATAAAATGACAGAGATGATTTACCGAGGCGAACTCCCCGTATTCTGAAGGCACTTTCACACAGTCTCTTTTCTTACCCTCCAAATCGGTCAAACGAAACTTATGTTCCGAGCATGAGGCAGATGTAAAAATAAAAAACAATAAATTGTGCAGGAAGGGGGTAAGAAATGGGTTGGCAGAGGTGTTTTTCCTGCACAAAATTATAGTCAGTTAATCTACCAGATGTTCTAGTTTGCCCTTTGAAAATCTGTACAATCTCGCCTTCAAATCCATTTCAGCATAAAGGTTAGAGTTCTGCTCCACAACTGCAATCTCCCTCAAAACTTTATCCCTCATCCTCCTGTCTGGAAATGAATAAATATCACCATTGTAAATTAACCCTCTCTCCCCTAACTTCATTATGTGATTGTGGGCAGCGCATCCCTTTCCGTTTCGTGTATTGCTTTTCATAGGTTCACACTCCTTTTTAACCTTGAGAAAGAAAGGTTAAAACGCCTATTTATATATTTTGTATGTCATCTACATACAATCAAAAAATATACATACTTATAAGTATTATGTGGAGGCATGAAGGAAATATATATAAAATCCCTCACAAAAACAGGAAGTGGCACCTTTGCCATTTACCTCCCCAAAGAGTGGATAAAAAGCATCTTACCAGAATGGAAAGATGAGAAAAAATACCAAGTCTATCTGAGAGTGCTTGAGCGTGCATTATTAATTTTGCCACCAATAAAAAGCGTTGAAAAGGAAATTGTGATACCAGAGACAGGAAAAAGAGAGACCAAACAGGCACTTATATCTGGATATGTAAGGGGATATTCACACTTCTCGCTGAGGACTGAAAAGGGGCTCAAGGAAGAGAGCATTCTGGAGGCAAGGAATGTGATGCGATTTCTGGATGAAACGCTGGTGACAACTACAGATGAACATAAAATAGAATTTGTTGATAGATTTGTGGAAAAGGAATTTAATCTTGATGAAGCTGTTTCCCTTCTCTTTGATAGGGTGCATGACGCAATGAGCCTCTCTCTTGAAATTCTCACATACTTTGATTTAAACCCGGAACGCACAATTCACCTGATGCAGATGCTTGCTGCAATTGAGGATAGGGATATTGACAGAGGGGTTTACCAAATAATAAGAAATATTTCAAGGCTCAACTTCAAATTCCGGAGTTTCATAGAACTGAATTACATTGTGCTCATAAATGACATTCTTGAACGGCTGGGCGATTCTTCAATTGGAATTGCTGAACTGGTATGCGATATTTATGGAATTCCGAGGGCGCATCTCACATATCCGTATGAAATCCTCATGAAGGAGTTCCATAAACCCCATTTTCCTGAGTGCGTGGCGGAGCTGAAACAGGAGTATCTTAATGCCCTCAAGAACTCGCTTAATCTTCTGCCTGAAATTAAGGGGTATGTGCAGAAGCGCGATGGAATTTCCGCCCTGAGAATGAAGTTGAAGTTAAGTGAGGAAAGAGGGAATACAGATAAACACATATTTGAAATCCAATCCAGAATAAAATTCCCTAGACCAGAAAACAGGGAAAGAGGAATTCTCCTCTCCATCCTCCAACTTGCTCACCGTATTCGTGAATTTCAGACGCGGCTGGAGAGCATCTGCGAACAAACTGCACTATTCTGGTATTCTTCGTAGAGGTAAATATTTATTACAGAATGTATTGTGATAACTGATGGAGAACCTATCCCATGAGAGTTTACCCTTTGTGGGTAGAAGCAAGGAGATTGCTCAGTTAATAGAAATCCTTGAAAACACTAAAAATGGCTCAGGTAGCATCACATTTATAACTGGGGCAGTGGGCATCGGAAAAACCAGATTACTGGAGATTGCTGAAAATTATGCAATTGCCGAAGAATTCACGGTTCTTAAAGGCAGAGGACTTGATGAAAATTCTGTTCCCTTTCTGCCTTTCAGAGACGCCATGAAAAATATAGATACTGCAAGTGGTGAGAGTATCCTCCCTATCGGACTTTCTGTGGTCAATGAGGAACTGGAAACTGAAGCGATTGACATAAACAGGGAGCGGTACCGTGTCTATGAGAAATTTCATGCCAAATTAAAAGCCCTGATGGAAAAAAAACCCCTTCTTATCATAATTGATGATGTTCACTGGGCTGATAGAGAATCCCTCAATCTTCTTGCATACCTTGCCAGATTCGTTTCTCAGGAAAGATTTTCAATTTTCTGTGCATATCCAGACGACTATCTCACCCTTAAAAAATCAAAGCATTTACAAGAAATAATTGAAAAATTGGTAATAAATCGCTGGGTATGCTCTCTGCGCCTGGGACACCTGAAAATAGAAGATGCTGGTGTACTCTTAGAGGCCCTTCTTCAGACCTGGAAAATTCCAGATGAACTTTTAAGGGTGATTTATGAAAAAACAGAGGGAAATCCTCTCTACATTGAGGAGATGGCACATGTGGTGCTTACACAAGGATTCTATGACCCTCGTTCAAGAAGGATAAAAAGGGTTTTGAGCGAACTTACAATCCCCCAAAATATTGCTACGCTTGTAAAAAGCAGAATTGAGCTTTTGCCAGAAAATGCAAAAAAACTCCTGGGATGCGCTGCAATTCTCGGGAGAAGGTTCAGATACCCGCACATTCAGAGATTGAGTGAATTGCCAGAAGAGGAACTTATTTCTGCACTTGAGTTACTGGTGGGAAGCGGGTACATAGTTGAGGAAAAAGGCATGCCAGACACTTATAGATTCTCCCACAACATTTTTTATGAGGTGAGTTATGGGATGCAAACAGGGCTCCGAAGAAAGATTTTTCATGAAAAGGCAGCGAAGATTTTTGAGGAAACCGAGAGAGAGAGTGAAGAAGGGCGCATTGCAATTGCTACACATTACTGGCTCGCTTGCAACTATGAAAAATGCGCCTATGCCTCAATTCAGGTCGCAAGGGAACTGCTTGGAAAATACGCAGTGGAGGACGCAATCAAGTATGCAAAGATGGCAAATGATTGCATGCAATTGTGCAAGATAAATGACGCAACACTAATGATTGATGCCAGAATGCTCATGGCTGATGGAAAAATGCTCCTCTCTTTATGGGAAGATGCAATAGGGGATCTTATTGAGGGAAGAAACATAGCAAGAGCAAACAATGAAGAAAAAACAGAAGTGAAAATTCTGTTGAAACTTGCGTTTGCAGAGCAGAAAAGGGGGAATCCAGAGGCTGCAATATACATCCTTACAGAGGCTCTTGAAATTGCCAGAAATAGAGAACTTCATCAGGATGTTGGAAGAATTTATAGAATGCTGGGTTTTATCTATGAAAAGCGTGGAGATTACACTGTTGCAGAAACATACTATTTGAAGAGCATGGAAATTTCTGATAAATATTCTGATGAAATAGAATCTGCTGAAGTTTATCACAGATACGGGACAAATCTGATGATGAGGGGAAGAACAGAGGAAGCAAAGGAATACCTGCAGAAATCTGCAGAGTTGCGGAAAAAACACAATCTTCTAACTGCACTTGCGAACACATACAATGACTTAGGTGCACTTTATGCGACCATTGGCAAACCCCAGGAAGCAATTGGATATTATGTAATGGCAAAGGAGATTTTTGAAAAAACGCATGATATCAGTGGGCAGGCATTTATATACAATAACCTGGGAGTAATTTACCATGATGCTGGCAACTGGGAAAGGGCAATGGAATTTTACAGAAAGGACTATGAAACCAACACAAAACTTGGGAACAAATGGGACTACCTTGTATCTGCTAGCAACATTGCCAACCTTTACAAGGACATGGGTGATTTTGAAAAGGCAAAGGAATTTTACAGCATATCTTTGAAGGTGTCTGCAGAGCTCGGAGAAAAACGCATTTCCACAAAAGTGCTTGCGAATCTTGGTGTAGTGTATGCAAATGAAGGAAACATGGAAAGCGCAAAAAATTATCTGGATAATGCTCTCTCCAATGCAGAGCATCTGCATGCGCCAGAAGTTAGTGGTGCGGTTTATCTCAACTATGGGATTTTCGCAAGAATTACAAAAAAATATGAGGAGGCTGACAGTTATTTTAAAAAAGCCCTTGAAATCTACCAGCAAATGGGGGCAAATGGAGACATTGCTGCAACACAACTGGAAATGGGAATTCTTGAAAAAGAGCGCGGAAACATGCAAAAGGCAAAGGAATTGCTGGCAACAGCGCTTGCATACTTTGAGAAAACTGGCGTCAGAAAAGCAGTTGAGAGAATTAAAAAAGAACTTGAGCAAATCCAATAGAAAACGAGATAGTGGAAGATATGCAAGAGAAGAAAAAAGTTTTTACAGAATTCTTCCTCCTCTTTTCTGTCATTATTACCCTTTGCCAGTGCCAGTTAGTCGCTGGAGACACATCACACATCCAGCAACATACGGATTTCTGGGGAATGTACCAGCACGATGCAGCCAGAAGTGGTTTCATAGATGCTTCCATTCCATCCCAGATAGAACCATTGTGGAATCTCTCTTCAGAAGGATTTTCCACAGCGGTAATTGTTACAGATGGGGATTATGCATATGCAACATGGCAATCTGGCAAAGTTATTGGAATTCTTGTGAAAACCGGGAAAATTGCATGGGAATGCGCACTGAAGTGGCAGGTGCCTGCCACCCCCATCATCCTTGGCAATTATCTGATTGCAGGTAATACTGAAGGAGAACTATATTTTATTGAACGGTTCTCTGGCTACATCTATAAAACCCTAAATGTGGGGCACCCATCTACGCACCCTCTTCTTTACGCAGAGAACTATATTCTTGTTGCGGGAGAGACAGAGGTTAGCTGGGTGGACGCAAACGGCACCCTAACAAACACTCTTGTCTTCAATAAAAGTGTAACATGTGCTCCCATAATTTACCTGGGGCGCACCTATGTTGTAATTGAAGATGAAATCCTTTCCTTTTTAAACTGGACACTGGTATGGGAGAGACACATTGCAGGGAGCATTTCTTCAATTATGGGTGCAGGTGGAAAAATAATAGTTACCACAGAAAATGGCGCCATGTTTGCACTCAATGCCCTCACTGGAAGTACTGCATGGGAGATTACACTCGGGTGCCCTATTTATGCTGCACCAGCCTATTATAACGGGTTATTGTTCGCCGCAACCTATAATGGGACAGTATATTCTATTTTCATTGCAGACGGCTCCCAAATATGGAACAAATCCCTGGCTGGAGAATGCACACTCTCTCCAGTAGTAAACAAAGATAGTGTGCTTGTAGCGGCAGATAATGTTTTATATTGCCTCTTACAAAGCACTGGTATAACACGCTGGGCATATGAAATGAAAACAAAAATCATTTCAGGTATCTCAATGGTTGCTTCTTATATATTCCTATATGAAAGCGGGGGAACATTTTACTGCCTCACTGCACCCCCTCCCGAACTCAAGATTACCACAAGCCCCAGCACACTTACGGTATATGAGCGCCTTCAAATTAAAATTTCTTTTATGGTGATTGCGGGTAGTGTTCCTGCAGAAAATGCCCGTATGTTTTTTTCAGTTGAACTCGGAATCCTTTCAAATTATTCTGGTCAAACTGGTGTTGATGGATTTTTCACCTTGATTTACACAGCACCACCCTCAAAAACAATGCAGAATATTACGCTCCACTGTACTGCAATCTTTCCAGAATACAGGGTCACCGAAAGAAATTTCACGATTACTGTGCTCCCACAACCCGAAGTGCATCTGAGTTTTGCTGCAACCCAGAACCCTGTAGAAAGCGGATGCACCCAGTTCATCACACTCCAGGTATTCAGAGATGGAAAACCAGTTCCAAATGCAAAGGTGTACATTTATAACAACGACAGCAATCTTATTACGGAAGGTTATACAGACAGAAATGGCACTTTCTCTTTTGCATATCAAACACCAAGTGTCAATCAGGAAACAAAGATCCAGCTGGTAGCAAGAGTTTATGGACCCCAGGATGCAATGTTTATAGAGAAAGTCGCAACCCTAAACATAACCGTGGTTCCTTCTCATGAAAAAACTGCTGGCTCACTGGTGTATGTGGCAATTGGGATTTCCCTATTCCTTATTTTGATTTTCCTCGCAATCAATTTCAAAACAAAAGTCATGCTTAAATAACACGAATGTTTTTTCATGCTCATGAACATTGAGGATGTGAAGGTGTGTGTGCTCAGAATAGAGGGGACAAACTGTGAGCAGGAAATGGCAGAATGTTTCAAGCGTCTTGGTGCGAAACCAGAAATTGTGCATCTCAAACAACTTACTGGTGAGTGTGCTGCAGAGCGGCAGAGAAAACTGAGGGATTATCATATTTTAATGTTGCCTGGTGGATTCTCCTCTGGCGACTATGTAAGGGCAGGTGCAATATTTGCAGCAAGAATGAAAAAAAATCTTTTGCAGGATTTGATTGAATTTGTGGAAAAGGGAAATCCTGTTGGAGGAATCTGCAATGGATTTCAGGTGTTGGTGGAACTCGGGTTGCTGCCAGGCATAGACAAAACTTACTCTGAGGTGCCGGAAATCGCACTTGGAATAAATGATTCTGCAAGATTTGAGTGCAGGCCCACATATGTGAAATGCGAAAATTCTGGCAAGTGCGTATTTACAAGGAATATCAGGAAGGGGAGAAACCTTCTCATTCCTTCTGCACATGCGGAAGGAAAACTAATATTGCCAGAACTCAATGGCGAAGAAATGCTCAAAAAAATGATTGAGAATGACCAGATTGTTTTCAGATATGTGGACTACATGGGAAATTATGCCGGTTATCCCTGGAACCCTAATGGCTCAGTTTATAACATTGCGGGCATATGCAACAGCACTGGTAATGTATTTGGAATGATGCCACATCCGGAAAGGGTGTATTACCGCATACAGCATCCTGACTGGACACAGAACGACATTGGTGAAAATGTGGGTGATGGAAGGGGTGTGTTTGAAAGCGTTCTCACCTATGTGACGAAAAAATTTTAATCTTTTACCCAGAATTCTCCAATTTCAGAGCTAACAGCATTAACTAATTCTCTGCTCCCAATCAACTCAGCGATTTTCTGAATTTCTGGGTAGAGCACACGATCATCCTCAAGGTGTGGCACATGTTTTCTCACAATCTCCCATGCCTTCAGAACCCCAATGCCAGGTTTGAGGGGTCTATGAAAATCCAGTCCCTGGGAAGCACATAAAATTTCAATTGCAAGAATATTCTGGACATTTTTGCATATCTGGAGGCATTTTCTTGCGGCAGTGGTGCCCATGCTCACATGGTCTTCCTGATTTGCTGATGTGGGAATAGTATCTGCACTTGCTGGATGTGCGAGAATTTTGTTTTCAGAAGCAAGGGAGGCAGCCACATATTGTGGAATCATGTAGCCTGAATGCAGCCCCCCTTTTTCGGTGAGGAATGGAGGCAGTCCGCTCAGATGTGCATCTACAAGGCGCGCAATTCTCCTCTCAGAGAAATTTCCGAGTGTAGTAAGTGCGATTCCCAGGTAATCCATTGCAAGTGCTATGGGTTCACCATGGAAGTTCCCGCATGAAAGAGATGTGCCATCTGGTAAGATAAGGGGGTTATCAGTAACAGAGTTCATTTCTATCTCTACAATTTTTCGCACATAGTCAATCGTATCCTTTACTGCGCCAATTACCTGGGGTGCACATCGGATCGTGTAGGCATCCTGGACTTTGCTGCAATTCCTGTGAGATTCAAGAATTTCACTGTTTGCCAGTATTCTCATAAAAATCCTTGCACATGCCCCCTGCCCTCTGTGAGCCCTTACCCTTGAAACTTCCTCACGAAACGCCTGGTTTGTGCCTTTGAGTGCTTCCAGAGACATCATACATCCTATAATTGCTGACTCTAGCAGGGTTTGCGAGGCGTCCACTGCAAAGCCAGCAATGGCTGTCATCACACTGGTACCATTGATTAACGCAAGTCCCTCCTTCGCCTCAAGCTTCAGGGGTTCCAGACGCTCAGCCTTCAATGCTTTTTCTGCAGACACAATTTTTCCTTTGTACAACACCTTACCTTCACCAATCAACGCAAGTGCCATCATTGCGAGGGGTGCAAGGTCTCCACTGGCACCCACGGAGCCTTGCTCATACACCACTGGAGTGATGCCCCTGTTTAGCATTTCCACAAGCAATTTGACAATTTCCAGGCGGACACCTGAATACCCTTTCGCAAATGTATTTGCACGGAGAAGCAAAATGCCTCGCACAATTTCTTCGCTGAGCGGTGCTCCCACTGCACATGCATGACTGCGTACCAGGTTCTCCTGAAGTTTGAGAATATCTTCTCTTGGAATTACCACCTGACAGAGCTCCCCGAAACCTGTTTTTATTCCGTAGGCCATTTCTTTGCTGGCGATAATCTTCTCAATTGCCTTTCTGGATGCCTTTATCTTTTCCACTGCAGATGGTGCAATTCCTACCTTCCGCCTGTGCCTGGAAATCTGGATAAATTTGGGTATTGTAAGATGCTCACCATCGATTTTAAGAATTTGCATGAAACATAGATAGCATGGTGGTAAATATTTGTTTTCAAGGAGTGGTTCCCTTCGCCACAAGCTTTAATATTCTCCGATATTTTGTGTATCCCAAGAAAACAAAGGGTTCTAAGGGCCGGTAGATCAGTGGAAGATCGCTCGCTTGGCATGCGAGAGGTCGCGAGTTCAAATCTCGCCCGGTCCATTTTTAATTTTAGAAAAGATTAATGTCGGGGACGGGATTTGAACCCGTGGCCCCCGGATCTCTCCGGAAGCTGATTCATTTCGTGTGAAATTACCCTATGAGTCCGATGCTCCACCAGGCTGAGCCACCCCGACAACATTTAAAATTTACTTTTCTGTCTCGGATTCTCCATCTCCTGTTTTTTCATCAAGTACTACTGGCTGTTTCTCTTCTGATTCCTCTAACATCTTCTTTTCGGGTTCTGCTCCTGTTATTGCTGACTTCCTGAGGACTTCACTTTTCTTTATTTCTATTTTTTTGAGTGGATATACTAGCTTACATGCCTTGCTGAGGATGTTAGTTAATTCTCCAGAAACAATGTCCTTTACCACTTCACTCAGGGTTTTTTCATTCACAACGCTCTTAAGGGTGTCTGCAATAATCTTACGGATGCTTGCCTCCTGCTTTGATTGAAGATGCTTTTCTGCGATGCTGACTGGCTTTATTGCGATTAGCACATTATCCTTTGTTGTAAGTTTATATGAACCCTCTATCTTTGTGCGTCTCCTTCGGGTGAGTCTGCGAATGTAATCTGAGGTAATCTCATGTCCCACAAAATCGGTGTAGGCATCAAAACCCTTTACTTCATTTACCTTGAAAAATAACTTTATGTGGGATTTGGAAATGTTTCCAGTTAGGTCCTGGGCAGATACTTCCTGTTTCCTGCCAAGCATCTTTCCAGGCTCATCAGCAACACTCCTGCCTATCTCAATGTTTCCGAACATTTCAGGTGCAAGGATTCTGTATTCCTGTTTTGCTTTCCACTTATCCTTTACTTTTTTTGTAGAGGGTTTCTTAGGCTGCTGTGTCTGTGGCGTTTCTCCTTTGGGCATGTTATTCCTCCTTGATATTGGAGTGCACAAAAGTCAGGCAATATTTAAAGTTTCTCTGCTGCAGGTGGTATGAACAGCAAATCTCTATGGCCCAATGCATTATGAATGTGTTATGATTATTGTTAATGTTAATATTATATACTCACATAGATTACCATCTTTCATGGATGTGCAATACATTGACGCTGCACGGGTGGTTGTAAGCATAGGAATATTTGCAGTGGCATCATATTCGGACTATCGCACTAGAACCATAGAGAATCATGTGTGGCTTATTGGAGGTGTTGCTGGCTCAATCTTTCTTTTTCTGCATTTATTCCTGATCTCATCTGGGCTTATTGGCTACATTCTATCAATTTTTGCAATCGCACTTTTCTTCATTCCCTACATTGATCTGGAGGATTATGGTGTTTCTGAAACCCAGGAATTTTACATAGAATTATCCCTCTATTTTTCGCTTGCATTTGCAACATTTTTCATCGGGATTTACTGGTTTGCACCAGAGAACATACTGTCCATGGGAATTGTTGCAATCCAGGTGCTGATAAGAGTATTCTATGAACTGAACATAATCCACGGCGGCGCAGATGCAAAAGCCCTAATGCTAATTGGATTGATGTTTCCCTCATACCCACGGATTCTTGTACTTCCGCTTTTCGTTTCGGAAATCCCGTTGCTTGAACAGATGTTTCCTTTTGCACTTACAGTACTGTTCAATGCAGTGGTATGGTTTATCTTTTATCCATTGGTATTGTTGATTTACAATGCAACCAGAGGCGATCTGAAATTTCCAGCTGCGTTGTTCGGGTATAAGCTTCCGTTAGAGAGTGTGAAAAAGAAGTATGTATGGTTGATGGAACATCCTGTAGAGGGGAAAATTGTTTTCAGGTATTCTCCAGATAAAGACGACGATGAGGGTATCAAAGAGGAGATTATTGAGTTAGAAAAACTTGGAAAAAAAGATGTATGGGTGACGCCGCAAATTCCGTTTATTATTCCCATTTCAGTCGGGCTAGTAATCAGCATCATATTTGGAAATGTGTTTTTTATAATCACAGGAATCTCTGTGCTGCACACCCTTCTGAGCCAAGCCCATTGATCTCACCTATTTACAAGTAAATACATTTAAATACTTTTCTGATAATTCCACTATGAGAATATGGTTGAAGAAAAGGAAAAGGTTGTCGCCGAGCAAACACAAAAAAAGGACAAATGGATTGAGGCGATCATAGAAGGGCGGAAACTGGAGAATTACACAGAATACAAAACCAAAGAGATGCATGTGTGCTTTCTGTGTGAAACTATCTGTTATAAGCGTACTCCTGTAAAGAAACTCGGAAACAAATACATCTGCATAAACTGTCTCAAAACCCTCAAGGAGCTCATAGATAATCTTGAAATATGGGAGAATGAAGTGAATATTGATAAAGATCTCCAAAAACAGATACAGGAAAGTTTGAGGTAGGAATAGTGTGAGTTTTGGCTTATTTTTTCATGCCTCTGTAATTCCACTCAATAGCGCATCCTCCCTCAAAACTTACCATGCATGGTCCAACTGGGTGGTTAGGATTACACGCCTTGCCAAAAAGGGGGCAATCCCGTGGCTCACATAATCCTCTGAGCACTTCTGCACATCTGCACCCACTTGGTTCCTCAAATTCTTGAGACCATATTTCTTTAAGTATGTCCTCATATTTTTTTCTTGCATTCAACTCAGAATATTTATCGCTAATTTCCAGTCCGCTTCCAGGAATAACAGGGAAACCACGCCAGGGTACATCTACAGGTTTAAACACCTCACGCATGACCGCCTGGGCTTTAACATTTCCTTCAGCCCTTACCACGCGCCTGTACTCATTTTCCACTTCAGCTTTCCCTTCTTTAATCATCTTTGCAAGCATATAAACGCCCATCAGAAGGTCAAGTGGCTCAAAACCCGCAATCACCTGTGGCATTCTGAATTCCTCAGCCAGTTTTTTATATGGTTGCATTCCAATGATCGTACTCACATGCCCAGGTTCTATTAACCCCTGCAATCTTGTTTCACCCATCTTAATGAGGGCTTCAAGTGCAGGTGGTACCGTCCGATGACACGAAAGTACCGAGAAATTCTCTGTTCTGGAATGTGCTGCAGCATCAAGCACCGCCGAGGCTGTGGAAGGTGCCGTTGTTTCAAACCCGACACCGATGAATACCACTTCCTTCCCTTTTTCTGCAATTTTCAGGGCATCATCTACACTATAGACTATTCGCACATCACACCCCTCTGCTCTCGCTTTATTCAGAGAGCCGGATTTTGAAGGTACCCGTGCCATGTCTCCAAAAACCGCAATACTTTTCCCATTTCTTGCAAGGGCTAGGGCTTCTTCAATCTCTCTGGGAGTGGTCACACACACAGGGCAACCAGGTCCCTGTCGCACATCTATACCAGCACTTTTAAACATTACATCAAGTCCGTGCCTCACCAGGGTATCCTGATGTGTACCACACACATGCATAATGGTAATCTCCAATTCCATCTCCTTTAGCTTTTCTACGATTTTATCCGCAATTTTTTTATCATTGAGCCCGAGCATTTTAGTCCTCCTCCAGTTCCATGTTGATACTTTTTATAGCACATTCCCTGCCCCTCACCACCTCAACCTTTCCGCCGCATGAAGGGCACCTAAATACTGGCAACATCACATGGTATATATCTGCATTCTCATATTGGAGTGCCCCCGTGTACCCGCATTTTTCGCACTTAACAACTGGCTCAATCTCAAGAATTTCAAGAGCTGCGCCCTCAAGCATTGTGTCTTTTGTGAGCACTTCAAACGCAAATTTCAACTGCTCACTGCCAAGAAATGTAAGTTTCCCGATTTCCAGAATTACCTTTTCCACCGCCTTCACCCTGTATTCCTTTAGTTTGGAAAGGATTGTATTGACAATGCTCTGCATCGCAGAAAATTCGTGCATCAGTTCAGGAGAGGGCTGGGAATATAACAAAGTTGCGGTAGTTTTCGTTACATGGATGTGTTGCAGTTATGCATGTTTGCGGAGAAGAATGTACATGGAAACAAAAGCCACGGAGACGCACGCAATAAGAACCCCCCCAATCACCAGAGGTGTATAATCCTGGTTCTCACTTCCGAGTTCCTTTAATTTCGTGAGCTTTTCAGGAACAACATATGTGTCGCCAGAAAATTCTTCGTTTTTGAGGGTGAGAATTGCTTTTTCATATCCAGGTGCGGTAATTGTGATGGTATAATTCAGAAGAACTGGCAGGTCTTTGAAGATAAAGATGCCATTTGCATCTGTGTAGTTGATAAGAAGTAGGGTGCTATTTAAGGCGCGGAGTTCTACTTCTGCGTTCTCTACAGGTTTTCCCGCAGCGTTTTTGACAACACCAGTTATATTAATTGTAAGGTTGTATATTCTTGGATAGAGGTAAATGTCTATCTGCAAATCTGTTTCGTTTAGAGTGAATGTGAGGGTGTGAGAGGTGTAATTTTCGCAACTGGCAGTCAGTTTGTAGCTCCACCCTGTCCTCAGAAGAAAAGCAAAACTTCCGTTTTCATCTGTAATACTACTTACTCCTTCAGGTTCTATCACTACAAGTGCAGAGGCAAGCGGTATCTGGGAGATTGCATCATAGACTTTCCCATGCACCTTTCCATTCTCATATTCCGGGCGCAGATAGAAATCAACTGTTTTTGTTTCATTTTGGGAAAGCATGCAATATGTATGATTTTCTATGTAGCCCTCCTTCTGACACTTCACAGTGTAATTTATACCCGGCAGAAGTTCAAGATAATAATATCCCGAATTGTTTGACACTGCTGAAAGATTACCAGGTATGGCAACTATTATGGCAGAGGCAAGAGGTTCATGTGTATGGTTATCATATACGAATCCCTCAATTCTGCAGATAGTCTGAGCTATGGGTGTGAGAGCAATATCTACTCTCACAGTTTCCCCGTAGCCAACATACACACTTTTGCTTCCGCTCTGGTAGCCTTCCGCAGTTGCATATAAGGTGTAATCCAGATTTCCTGCCACAGTAATATTGTAGTAGCCCTGGTCATCTGAGTATGTGGTGATGTTACTTGGGACTGTGTGAATCTCGGCATTTGCTATTCTAGCCCCATTTGTGGCATCAAACACATAACCAAAGATATATCCAATTCTTTCTTTGATTGGTGTCATATAGAAAGTAACATTTAAACTTCCATTCGGTTCTAAAAACACGAAAGTAGATGCATCAAAATATCCACTTGCATTTGCAGTAATTGTGTAATATGTGCTCCCCTTTGCAGAGACAGAGAAATACCCTGTTTCATTTGTTGTAGCGGTAATATTTTCAGGAGAGAAGCTTACAATCGCACCAGAAATCGGGGTGCCCAGCATTCCATCAAGCACAAAACCGAATATTGTGCCATTTTCAAAGGAGGTGCCCAGCGGAAAAAGAAGAATGTCTATGTGAAGCGTCTGGTTCAGTTCACAGGAGACCGTTTCCTCATGTGAAAGATAGCCATCGGCAGTCACATTTACGGTATAGTTTCCGCCAGCAGGAAGTGAAACTGAGAAGCTACCATTACTGTCTGTTTCGGTAGTAAAATTACCAGGCTCAATGTGCACCCTTGCCTGAGGAACTGGGGCATATGAGGTCGCATTCAGCACATGTCCTTCCAGAACCGTACTTTGAGGTGTAAATCCTACCTGAGCAGAGAATGTTGGGGGTATGCAAAATAGAAGAGAGGAGAAAACAATTATAGAGGTGAAAGTGCGTAGCATGGTCTTTCTCTGTTTTCCCTCACACCCTATCCTTTTCATGTGAGAGTAGTTCATGGAGGAGTAATAAATATTGGGAGATATAACATTTTTCAAAGTGCCTTCACTTTCACTTACCTCTCCCCTAAAGATATATAAACCCCTATTGCAATGTGCAATTGGGGTAAAGCCCCCAGGACGGTGAAAAAATGGAAAAAGAAAAAATCGCATCCCTGATTGAAGAAATCGCCAGGATGCCAGAAATGAAAAATGTGCCGAGAGAACAGATAGAAGCGACTGTGAACGAAATTCTGAGCAAAGGTATAAACCTAAAGCCAGAAGAAGCGAAGAAAGTACTCCTCAACAGATTAGCACCAGAAACCGTAAGCTCTGGAGTGATTCAATCACTTGCAGATCTGAGACCAGGCATGAGAAATGTGAGCGTGGCAGGTAAGGTGCTGTTTGTTGCAGAGGGTACAATCCAGACAAAAGACGGAACTGAAAAGAAGGTTTTGAAAGGGCTGATTTCTGACAATACAAAGAAACTTAATTTTGTTGTCTGGAACCCTGATAAGTATACCCACATTGTGGAAAAAGGCGCTGTGCTTGTGTTCAAAAACATATACACCACGGAGTGGCAGAAAGAACCCCAGATAAACACATCTGAAAGCACTGAGATTCTAGCAGGCGAGGACTCTGTGCTTCCAAATTACAGGCTAGGCACAATGGCAAAGATAAAAGACCTTCCAGCAATTAAATATCCTGTAACCATGGATGTAAGAATACTGAGCGTGGAAAAGAAAGTGGTAAATGTGAATGGTGCGGAAAAAACGCTTTATTCGGGAATTGTGGCTGATGAAACTGGTGTGGTGAGATTCACTTCATGGGTTGATTTTGATTTCAAAGAAAACGAAGTAATCAGAATAAACGGAGCTTACAAGAAAATCTGGAAGGATATGCAATCTATAGTACTGGATGAAAAGAGCAGGGTGGAACGCCAGGATGATTCAAGGTTGCCACCTGCCACAGAACTTTTGAAACCCAGGGAGGTTGTTATTGAAGAAATATATGAGAACGAGCACTGCAACTTCTCAAATGTGAAAATAGAGGGATTTTTGATTGAGATAAAAGATGGGTCTGGACTGATATATAGATGTCCAGATTGCGGGTTAGTGCTCCGTGATGGAAAATGCAAGAACCACGGAGTTGTGAAAGATAGCAGGGTGGACCTCAGAATCAAGGGTGTATTTGATGATGGTACTGGGGCAATAATTGCAGTATTCCCACAGGAGGTGTGCGAAAAATTGCTAGGAAAGAGTATAACAGAATATCAAGCTCTTGTGGGGAAGAATGGCATAACAAACCCTGCAATTCTGGATATTAATTCCAAGTTGCTTGGCAGGTGCTTGCAGTTGATAGGGGATGCTATTGGTGGGGATTTAGGAACCACATTCATTGTGAGGGATGCAAACAGCCTGCAAATTGACTGGAAAGTGAGGGCAGAATCCATTTTATCAGAGATGGAGGTGTGAGAATGGCGAGTGCAAAAACCTGGAAAAAGGCAACCCGGAGAGAGGTTGCCTGCAGAGTTTTTTCCTTTGAACTTGCAGAAACATCCTCGGAAGAGAAGGGCATTCCTTCGTTGAGTGAAGAGGAGAATAGTGCGAGAGAGGATGCAGCAAGTAAAGTACCAAATTATGTGATTACCCCCACAGGTCTCAGAGTGAACAGGGTGCTTGTTGTTGGCAAACTCATATCCATTCCAAAACAGATTGGTGACAAAGAGATGTGGAAAATAGAACTCTCAGACGGACTGGGGACATTCTATGCGGTGACAAGTAATTTTCAAGCACAACCGCTGGAATATGTGAAAGAGATAGTGAAAAATCTAGATATACCAAAGATTGTGTTTCTTGTGGGAAAGGTTAAAACCTACAGCCCAGATGGTAGCAGATTATATGTTTCAATAAGACCAGAAGTCATGTGCGACTCTAATATGGATGCACATTATTACTGGTTACTCCAGAGTGCTACATTTCTGCTCAGGAGAATAGACTGCATCCGTGAGTTAAGCAAAATGGAGCCTCCAAACCTCAATAACCTTATTTCCTTAGGGTTTACAAGAAGCGAGGCAGAATGTGCTCTGCGTGCTAAGGATTTATATGGCATTGATGAGGAAAGGCTTGAAAGATACAGAGCATTTGCAGTCAACGCTCTGAAAATTGTGTGTGGAGAGGATGAGCTGACAGAGGTATGCCCGAAAAATTACATAGCAGATGTGGAAGGGTCATCTGAAAATAGCATCATGGACACAAATTCTCTCCCAGAACCGCACCTTGATGCAGATGAAAATATGCTGTATGAGAT
The DNA here is from genome assembly GCA_049970095.1 of Thermoplasmata archaeon. Lineage (GTDB taxonomy): Archaea > Thermoplasmatota > Thermoplasmata > Lutacidiplasmatales > SKW197 > SKW197. The sequence continues at coordinate 23,907 of JBMFNP010000005.1, forward strand.
GATAAAAAACTACGATGATGATGGTGTGAGCATGGAGGAACTGACAGAACTCACAGAGATGAATAAGGATAAAATTGAATCATTGGTGCTTTCACTCATTGAAAAAGGGCTTATAGATGAACCAGAACCTGACAAATTCAGGGTAATCGTAAGTGAAGATAATGAAGAAGATTAAGCAGGGAAAATTTTCAGTAAGGGTTTCAATTCCCCTCTCAGTGGATGTGGCAATCCCTACTTTGAATGCCCTTCAGGTAGAACTTAATGAAGAGGCGCAGAAGGAGGCAAACCAGAGAACAAGTGTGAGATTGGAATACATAAACAATACTCTAATACTCACAATATCCTCTTCTGATCTAAGCAGTTTGAGGGCTGGTCTGAATTCATACATTAGATGGTTAAACTTAGCAATTGAAAGCGTAAAGCTGTGCTCTGGTACCCCATGGTAGCCCATCCCTGATGTTCTCTAATTTTTCTACATCCCCCGTTCCTCCGGATATTCCACAAAATCCGTTACATCTCCAATTTAAGATTTCTGTTTCTGACGGGAGCGTAGAAAAATAAAATACTAACATGTTTTTCTGGTAATTATGAATGATAAAAAGTCAAGAAATTAAAGAAAACAGGACAGAAGAATTAGAGAGCTTGGTGAAAAGTGTGGAATCATAGAATAAATCTACACACCCGTTTCTGACGAAATAATGAACAAGGATAGAATAGCAAAAAAAAATAAGATTCAATAACCTATTTCTACCCAGAGGGAGATTCAACTCCGCTTCCTCGGCAGGAGTTTTACCTAGCCCTTGATGTGTTCTAATGAAATTGTAGACAATATTTCTCAGTTCTATGAAAGCTTCGGCGGCATCTGAGCTTTTGAACCCTCTCATTACTTTGGACCTTTGTTTAAAGTCTTCATTGAATCTTTCGATTGGATTATTATTGTACTTCAATCCATATTTCTTGCAAGCTATAGGAACTCCAAAGACCAGTTTCGCAAATCGGTAGAAATAATAGTTGAACCCAATTTTATATCCCTCAAAACCATCTGAAACAAAAGTTATTAACTTCCTTTTCTTAGCAGGTTTATCTTTTTCCCTTCTCCAGATACCCACAACCTGCTCATTTATCTTCATTTTTATCTTTCCGAAATGTTCTCTACACTTTTTCTTACTTCTGTGCCTTGTAAAAGTTGTGGCAAGGTTATACTTAGTCTTACTGTCTTTTGAGTTGATGGAGTAGTAGCTCCTTCCTTTCACTTTTACGTAAACTTCATCTGTGTGTATTCTCCCTTTTACTTTTGGCTTTAATTTTCTCTCAAAATTTGAGAGCAATCGTGCATATTTCTTCACCCAGTAAAGAATTGTACCATCGTAGAGGTAGTAGCCTTCATGCTGGTACATGTAATCTCTTATTTTACTAAGCGATAAACCTTCCGCATATAAATGAAGTGTCTTGACTATGATCTCCTTGGGATAAGTCATACCTTCAAAACCATCATGCTCAATAAAATACTTCTTACATCTCTTACACCAGTATTGCTGTTTTGTAACGTATTTATTTTTTCGAGTGCCGCGTTTCACTACTACACTTTCATCTTTGCAGTAAGGACAATGCATTCCCATCCCCGTTAAGGTGTATCGCAAGCTGCCTAATAAATGTTACGGAAATGAAGGAATATCACATTCCAAAAAATTTATTATACCAAGAAATATCTTCTCCCTTGTGGGACCATGAGAATAGGCGTACTTACAGGTGGTGGAGATTGCCCGGGGTTGAACCCGGCAATTAGAGGAGTGGTATTCAAGGCAGCGGAATATGGAGATGAAGTAATAGGGATAAAGAAGGGCTGGCTCGGACTTGTGGAAGGAATTTCTGTGCCTTTGCGATTAGAGGATGTGGATGAAATTATGGGCAGGGGGGGAACAATTCTACAGAGCACAAGAACAAACCCATTCAAAAAGGAAGAGGATAAAAAGAAGATGCTGGAAAACATAAAAAAGATGCAACTGGATGCACTTGTGGCAATTGGAGGCGACGATACCCTCACTGCAGCAATGAAATTGACAAAGGAGGGTTTCCCAGTTGTGGGTGTTCCGAAGACAATGGACAATGACATCTCAGAAACAGATTACACCTTCGGCTTTGATACCTCGGTTTCCATAGCAGTTGAAGCCCTGGAAAATCTGAGAGACACTGCAAAATCCCATTGCAGAGTAATGGTACTTGAGGTTATGGGAAGACATGCGGGTTGGGTAGCCCTGTTTACAGGACTTGCTGCAGGTGCAGACTACATTCTCATTCCTGAAGATGAAGTTAACATTGAGAAGATGTGTGAAACCCTTAAGAACACCTATGCAAGGAAAGGTTATGGACTGGTAGTGGTTTCTGAAGGAATTGAAATTCCTGGTATGAAGGGTGCAGAAGCAAAGGCAGATGGTTTCGGACATGAACTTCTGAAGGAGAAAGGTGTGGGTGCATATATCGCCTCGCAGATTGAAAAGCAAACTGGGTTTGAGACCCGCTACGCGGTAATTGGGCATATTCAGAGAGGAGGCCCTCCAACAGTGTTTGACAGATTGCTTGCACTCCGCCTAGGTGTGAAAGCGGTAGAAATGCTACATGAAGGCAAGCATGGAATGATGGCCTCACTCAAAGGCAATGAGATTGTTGAGGTGAAACTAGAGGATGCAGTGGCAAAAAACAAGAAAGTAGATAAAAAGTGGATAGATTTCACAAGGGTGTTCTACAGATAGATTGCTATGCTTGTAAAGTTCGGTGATCAGGCAAGGGAGATACAGTCAATCTGGATGGAAAATTCCAATATTGTGATGATTGACCAGAGGGCTCTGCCTGAAAAAATTGAATTTTTCACTGCTAAGAACACTGACGAACTCTGTTATGCAATCAAAGAGATGGTTGTGAGGGGTGCACCCGCAATTGGGGTTGCTGCGGCATTTGGAATTGCCCAGGCAAAAATGAAAGGGGAAGATATAAGGGAAGCAGGTGAAAAACTCAAATCCCAGCGTCCAACCGCACATGACCTCTTTTATGCGGTAGAAATGTGTATTGAAAAACTGGAAAATGGTGTGAAGCCAGAGGATATGGCTAAATGGTACTCTGATTTAATCGTGGAGGAGTGTAGAAAAATAGGGGAAGTTGGCGAGCCACTGATTTCCGAAGGTGCGAAAATCCTTACACACTGTAATGCGGGTGCACTTGCAACTGTTGATTGGGGCACAGCACTTGCACCCCTGAGAATGGCAAAAAGGAATGGAAAGAAGTTTTTTGTATATGTGGATGAAACAAGGCCAAGATTACAGGGTGCAAAACTCACTGCCTGGGAACTTGCGAATGAAGGGATAGAGCATGCAGTGATCCCAGATAGTGCAGCTGGCTATTATATGGCAAATGGAGAGATAGATCTAGTAATTACGGGTGCTGATAGAATTACCGCAAATGGGGATTTTGCGAACAAGGTGGGTACATATGAAAAGGCGGTGGTTGCGAAAGAAAACGGAATTCCATTCTATGTGGCTGCACCCCTGACTACCTTTGATTTTTCTCTGAGTTCTGGCAGAGAAATTGTTGTGGAAATGCGAAGCGAAGATGAGGTGCATTATGTTGGAAATTGCAGGATTACACCGCAAGGTTCACGGGCACTTAATCCAGCGTTTGATATCACCCCCTCTAGATATGTTTCAAAGTTCATCACCGCATACGGAATTTTCAAGCCCACACAGATTTTTGTATTAAAAGAGAAATGGAAGGCGAGAAAATGTTTATGGAAAAGTTAGAAGCATTCACTAAGCTTGCAAAAACTGCAACGGAACTGGAAAAACTCTGGGATGAGGAAAAGGAAGAGGAAGCGAAAAAGAAAGAATTAGAATTAAAGAAATTGAGAAGTGCTCTCGTAGAGAAAGGATTTTTGGACCCTATTCGATCTCTGGACAAAGAAATGTTAGAAGAATTAAACTCAATTCCAATGGAGATTTTAGAAGGGTGCACAGAGAATTTGAATTTCTTTCTTGATCTGGAGGCTTTTGCATTCTCAATTGCGGATGAGATTGATACGGAAAGTTTCTCTAAATTCCTCAATTTTAACAGGGAAATAATTAAAGTTGGGATTAAACGGAAGTGCTGGAGCTTGGTGAAAAGGGGTTATATTGCCAGCATAGAAATTTCCATGTTGGCGAAGAATTTTGAGAGTGCATATAAATTTGGCGAAGAGCTTCTAACATTATATGAGAAAATGGGTGATCTGGAAATTGTTAGTTCAGCTCTGAAATACATGGTTAGTGCTGCAATCAATATGGGACGCCATGGGAAAGCAATTGAACTTCTTCACAGGAAAATAGAAATTGATAAAACGGTAAGGCTGGAAGAAGAATTGAGTGAAGATTATGTAATGCTTGGAGATTTATATTTGGAGAGCGGTAACATAGTGAAGGCTGAGAAAGCATTGATGGCTGGTGCACAATACTGTCAATCTACATCTCAGATTTCCGACCTCCTTCATATTTCCATAATAGATACAAAAATTGCTGCAAAGAAGGGAAATCTGGAGGAGAGTATTAGGAAAGCAAGGAGGCTTGCTGAGATTTGGGAAGAACATAAAAGGATGGAGTTGAAACCAGATCCCTTTCTTCTTTCTGAAATCTATATCCATATTGCTGATGTTCACCTCAAAATGGGTGAGCAGGAAAAGGCGATTGAAGTACTGAAAGAAGGGTATGAAAAGCTGAATAAGGAGGACACTGGGGAAGCTGCAGATATTTGCAGAAAGATTGCATCCATCTACAACAAAAGAAATGAAATTGCCAAGATGGAAGAGTGGATTAAACGGGCTGAGGAATTGGAAAGTGCAGATAATAGGGAGGAAGAATTTGCGGAAGAATAAAATACTTCTTGGTGAAATGACAAGAAAGGAGGCAGAGACACGCTTCAATTCAAATACGGTTTTTCTTCTACCTGTGGGGAGTATAGAACAGCATGGCCCCCATCTTCCTTTAGACACTGACGCTTTTGACGCAAATTACCTTTGCATTGAATGTGCAAACAGATGCACTGAGCCAAAACCTGTGGTGCTTCCACCAGTTTATTACGGAGTTTCAATGCATCATATGCATTACAAAGGCACAATTACCATAATGCCAGAAACACTTGTTGCTCTTATCACAGATATATGTGAATCCCTTGTAAGCCATGGCGCTAGAAAAATTATGGTAGTGAATGGACATGGTGGAAACACCCATGCGCTATGCATTGCCCTTCAGAAGTTGAGTTACAGGTATGAGAATGTGTTATTTGTTCTGGATAACGGAGCACTTGCAGAGTCCACCAGAAAAAATTTATTTCCAGATAGAAATGATGTGCATGCAGGTGAGTATGAAACCTCCACATCCCTTTATAACCGTGAACACCTTGTGCAACTTGAAAATATAAAGTGCGGGAAAATAGCCTTTCCCTCCAGATTTCTTGAATTTGGAGCACCAAACCGCGCTTACTATTTCCCATTTATGGATGTGGTTTCAACAAATGGGGTACTCGGAAACCCAGAGAAAGCCAGTAAGGAGAAAGGGAGAGAGATGTGGGAAGCGATGATTAACGCACTTGTAGAATTTGTTGAAGAGATAAAGAAAATTTAGAATTTGTGGGAAGAAATCAGGATCTGGCATGTTTTTTAGGGCACTCTGGGTTCACACAGTTTTCCCATGCATTTTTATTTACTACCACTTTTACTACAGGTGCACCGCACACCTCGCATTTCTTTCCTGTGTACACAATTTTCCCTTTTTGGGGCAGGGGGTATGCAGTCTTGCACTTTGGATAATTTGTACACCCGATAAATCGCTTACCGCTGTGACCATGCATTACCTGCATCTCACTCCCGCACTTTGGACATATGCCAATTTTTCGTTTTTCAGTGTGTGCTTTACAATCAGGGTTAATGCAGATTTTTTCACTTCCTTGCCCTTTATGTGTAATTTTTACAACAGGCATCCTGCAAGAACTGCAGATTTCGTCTGTTTTCTCAATATGCCCTCTCTGTGGAACTGTGAAACTCACATCACAGGAGGGAAAATTTGAACATCCCACAAACCTTCTGTGCGTGTTTGTATGAATTATAGAGAGATCTCCTCCACACTTTCCACATTTCCCAATATAGTGCTGTTCCTTTATCGCTGTTCTTATTTTATCCCCTATACATTTGCGGTTTTTCTCTAGAATTTCCACAATTTTCAGGAGAATCTGCTCAGAATCTTTGATTACATTTTCCATTTTTGTTTTTCTGTTTGCAATATCAGACATCTCATCTTCCAGTTTGCTTGTCATCTCCGGCTTTGTGACAATTTCTGCATATGCCTTAAGAGCATTTATTACTGCCTTTCCAGATGCTGTGGGGATAATTGGATTACCTGTGATATACTTTCTTTCATAAAGTTTCTGGATAATTTCGTGTCTTGTGGATTTTGTTCCCAGCCCGAGTTTTTCCATTGCCTGGAGCAATGCACTCTGGGAGTATCTTCCAGGTGGTTTCGTTTTATCTTCTTTGGCATTTATGGAAATCACAGAAACTACTTCTCCATTCTGGAATAGTGGGAGTGGGCTCTCTGTTCTTTTTGAGTAGATGTAATATTTTCGCCACCCCGGATCCAGAACAATGGAACCCTCCGCAATGAACTCCTCCCCATTTATATCAAAAACAACCTTTTTTGTTTCCACAATGGAAGGAGGGGCTAGCGTGGCAAGAAACCTTCTCACAATCAACTCGTAGATTTCCCACTCATCTTTTGAAAGTTTTTCACGCTCTGCGGCACCTGCGGGATATATCGGTGGATGGTCTGTGGTTTCTACTTTGCCCCTGCTCGGGGTTATTTTTTCCTGGGAAAGGATTTCCTCTGCCATTTCTCTGAAAGCAGTGTTTCTGAGTTCCTGGAGCACATTGCGGAGATTGATTGATGGTGGATATACCGTGTTGTCTGTTCTCGGATAGCTTATGAACCCACGCATGTACAGATTTTCTGCAATTTGCATGCTTTTTGCAGGTGAGTACCCAAGTTTGGATGCCTCCGCGAGAAATGCAGTGGTGTTAAATGGTGGTGGGGGGAACTCTCTGTGTTCCGAAACATTGTAGTTTTTCACAAACCCTTTATCCACATCCTTCAGTTTTTCAAGGATTTCCTTCACCTTTGTTTCTTCAAAAATTCTTCCAGAGCAATGTCTTGCTAAAACTACCTGTTTCTTTTCACTTTTTTTTGTATGCTTCGTACTCTTTTCAAGTTCTGCAAGGATTTCCCAGAATTTCTGCGGAACAAAGTTCTTTATTAATTCATCATTTTCAACTACAAGGGCAAGTGTGGGGCTCTGCACCCTTCCTACAGAAAGAAAATCTTTTCCAGTTCTGCCAGAAGAAGTTGAAATAAATCTCGTCAGCACTGCACCCCATTTCAGGTCAATTTCCTGTCTTGCTGCTGCAGAATCAGCGAGTGCCTCATCAAATTTTTGAAGTTCATTGAAAGCTTGGGTGATTTCATGTTTTGTGAGTGCGCTGAATTTTGCTCTCTTCACCTTTTCACTGTTGGGAGAAATTCCAAGAATTTCCAGAACTTCCTTTCCAATCAATTCCCCTTCTCTGTCGTAATCTGTGGCAATAATTATCTGCTTACATTTTGCGGCAATCTTTTTGAGCACACTTGCAATGCCTTTTATTTTTACTTCTTTGACTGGTTTTTCTACCACAAGTTTTTTCAGTTCTGTTTTCTCCCAGCTGTTCATCTTCTCGGGGAAATCAAGTTCTATTATGTGTCCTCTCAATCCCAGTACATACCATTCCTCACCGTCCTTTGTAAAATTGAAGACTGGTAAGCTTCCATACATTTTTCTTTTGTTTTTACCGCCAGAGAGTATGGAGGCAATCCTCATCGCTGCATTGTATTTTTCTGCAATCACAAGAATTGACATTTTTATCTTGTCATCCCCCAATTATTCCATTATTTTATCCTTTTCTACGAGGGGAGGGGGCAGAGCCCCCTCCCCTTACGGTAACCTCTCCCCCTTTTGGGATATGGGAAGGGCGTTCTGCAGACGGCGAGGCTAGCGCCCTCCCCTTACGATAACCCCACGGGAGTGCCTCTGGCACTCCCAAGTTTTCCATTCTTTTCCGTGCACGCTTTTCGGGGACGAAGTCCCTGAAAAGGGTGCCTGAAAAAGGTTTATCAGAGTTTTCGTTATTAGGCAGGTTATGAAGTTTGAAATAATTGAGCACACAGCAGATGTGGGAATTTGCGGCTATGGGAACACACCCGAAGAGATTTTTGCAGCCATCAGTACGGGTATGTTTTCTCTCATTGTAGATTTGAAAACTGTAAAAGAAGAAATTATTGAGGAATTTGAGGTAAGGGCTGAGACATTAGAGGACCTTGCTGTTTTGTACCTCTCAGAACTTCTTTTCAGACACGACACCTACAGAATGCTTTTTGCCAGATTTCAACTTGCGATTGAAAACAGAAATGGAAGCTGGATCCTAAGGGCAAAAGCATTTGGGGAGAAAATACATGGGCATGAGTTAAATCTGCTGATAAAAGGGGTTACATATCATATGTTGGAAATAAATCTTGAAAAAGGATACGGAACCGTAATTTTTGATGTGTAATCTTATTCTGAGTATCTTATGAGCATTATAAGTCCAAGAATTGCAATAATGGTGATCCAAACAAGATTAATCCATACCCAGTCATGTGAAGACACAATTGCAGTTGCTGGTAGAACCATCACAAAAGAGAATAAAGGCACAGTTGCCAGCCCCAGAATCACAAGGAGGAAAAGAAAGAGCAACGGTTCCCTGAAATCCACAACAGGTCCTGGTGTAGGGCGGTGATATGCAAGCACATCCCTTGTCTCCCTCTGGAAGAAAAGGATACCACTGAAAACAGCCACAAAAATTGCACAGGTTTTATCAAACACCTCAATAGCAACCCTCGCAAGAAAATTTCCCGCGGCGGTACCTAGATACTTCTGGGTCTCCATCGCAATGTACTCTGCCCCATGTCCTGAAAAACCCCCGAAAAGTGCAGCTGAAGTCACAGTTGCAATTGCAGCAATTATGATGCCCACAACTACCCCATTGAGGAGAACAAAGATTCCAAATTTTTTCCAGAAAATTTTACCTGGTGTTCCAACAATTTTTGAAAATCCCAATTTTGCCAGGAATCCCCAGAGTAAGCCACCGGTAATATTACACACTGCAAATGGGAAATAAAAAACTCCAGCAACAATTGAAAGAAGGAAATTTGTGATCAATCCTGCGGTTGCTGCAGTCCATGGCCCAAGGGTAATTGCCACAATTGCAGTTCCAATCATATCCAGATAAAAAGGGAGATTAAAAAATGATGTAATTTTTCCTCCCAAAACATTCAGGAATATTCCAAGCACGAAAATTCCAAAGTATCTGTAAGTTCTCAAAGGTTGTATATGCTCACCAAAAAATTTTACTTTTCCTTCCCATAACCGCAGGAATGTTTTCGGAACAAACAGTGAAGCCAGAAAGAGAACTGATGCAAGAATACCGCATACAGATGAATAAAGGCGCGCTGTTGTCTCCCATAATGAAATCTCCAGGGAGCTCGCAAATGTGATTTCTGTGAGCACAATTCCAAAAAGTGTGAATGCCACGCCCAATACAAAAAAATGCATTTTCACCCTTGCACTGAGGATTTCAATTTCCTTAGAACCTTGATATAACCAGAAGAGCAACACTGTTCCCCATACAATCAGAAAGGAGAGAAGGGATATTGCAAACCCTGGATGGAGATTGTAAGAATAGTATGATGCACCTGCGGCAAATTGAATTTCCTCACGAGTGGTAAGATTGTTCAGAAAAAGAAAACCAATAAAAGCTACAAATGTGAAATGCGAAATAATAAAACTTCTATATTTTTTAAATTCTAAAAAATAGGATATTGTAAATATAAAAAGTGAAATGATAACAAATGAGAGAACGATTTTCTGTGTCATGACAATAAGATTGAAAGAAGAGATATCAAAATTCCCGAATTTTAAGATGGTAGAAAGTAGTATTGCAAGGTAGAGATTCAGAAAGAAAATACCTAAAGCAAGATTCTCTTTTTTTCGATTTTTCCACCACCTGGCAAACACAAGAACCGTGAGAATTAGTTGGGGGCTGGCAATATTAAAAAGCAGTTCATATATTCCAGCATTCATAATTAATCAAAAAACTTCTCAAGGTTTCTTGCAGCAATTCTTGCAGAGCCAGAAAATACACCTTCAACATTTGCGAATTTATCTTTTATAACAATTCCCTTGTTTGTAATTTCATACTCTCTGATATCCTTCACATGCTGGGTGCCACGCACCTTGAGCAGATTAATTGCCTTTCGCATTTCTGAGCCGATTTCTACATGCCTGAGTACAATTACAGTGTCCACCGCATAAGAAATATTGGATGCCATGAGCTTGCTTGTGCCCATCAATTCATCGCTTTCCGAAGAGAAAACTACAGTAACACCATGCTTCTTTGTCATGCTGGTAAAGGACACAAGAAGATTTCTCAGTTCTTGTTTAGACATTGCACTCTCAAAATGGTTCACAGTATCTATGAACAATCTTTCAATCATCGGGAGGCGGGAAATGATCTCCTGGAGGAGCATTGGAATGTTTGTGCCTGGATATGGAGCGTACATTATTTCAAGGAGTTTTTCCTTCTCATACTTATCTAACGGAATACCCACAGTTTTTGCATTTCTTTTCAACTGTGCGGGATTTTCCTCAAATGAGACAATTAAACCTTTTTCATTGTTTTTGCAACCCTCGCTTACAAACTGCAACCCCATTATTGTCTTTCCTGCCCCCGCACTGCCTGAAACAAGCACAACATCACCGTGGAAGAACCCTCCGTGGAGCATTTTGTCAAGTCCAGGAATCCCTGTGAGAACCCTTTTATCGCTTGTGGAAACCTTCGTTTCTGGCATCAATCTCGGGAACACTTCAATACCGCTGTCGTTAATTACAAATCCGTTCTCTCCCGGTATGAAATCAGAGCCGCGGATTTTTAGGACTTCCAGTATCCTCAATCCATTGTTATATCGCAGGTGAATGATTGAGTCAGCTACGAATTCCTTTACACTGTATTTTTTACCGCCATTATCCCGCTCACTTTCTTCAGAAACCACTGCAGTAACTCCAAGTTCTTTCAAACTTGAAGAAATTCTGAAGATTGCACTGCGCATCTCATATTCCTGAGGATACCTTATGCTCATTACTCCAAGCCCATCAATAGCAACCCTTTTTATATTCTTGTCAGTAATCCATTTCCGCAAACTCTCAATTAGCACATCTACATCTACAATGCTGGAAAAACCAGTTTTCTCTTCAAATATGGTAGACAACTTTCTTATCACAGAAAGATCCACTATTGTAATTTTATCGGTATTTTTTTCGTAGGTGTCCCTCAGTTTGGGAGGCATGTTCTTTATGATATTTGCACGACTCTCCTCCAGGGTCACAAAAAGCGTGTTATCATTATATTTTTCTGCACCGTTGGTAATAAAGCAGAGTGCAAAAATTGTTTTTCCTGCACCGCACTCCCCCGCTACCAGGTTGAAGGATCCCTCTATGTAACCCCCCTTAAGGATGGAATCAAGTCCACTTATCCCTGTCGGTACTCTATTTCCCATTTTCTATCCCCCTTTTCATACATTCTCCTCTTTGAATTGAAGCATTTCAAGTAATTTTTTGGATATGGTTCTTGCAATTGCCTGCCCATAGGTATTTTCAAGCAATTTAGTAAGTGCCTCCACAAATCTCTGGGGCTCCCTTGCCAGATCTATCTCCCTTTCGATTGCCTTGAGTTCCCGTTCAAACCTGGTGCGTTCCTCCTCTCCAAAGGAGTCTTCTATCAGTTTTTCAACTTTTGGCTGAAGGGATGCAATTTTTCCTTCCCTCAACAAATCCTGTCTGCGAATGTATTCCAGGTGTCTCCGAACTGCATCTCTGACAAAGTCATTGGGGCCATTCCACGCATATTCTGGGTGTGAATTGACAACATCTTCTATCTGATGCATCATCACTTTGGAAAGGCGCACACCTACCCATTTTCTTTCATCTTTCTCTGGGTGTTCCTGTGTATTCTCGCCCACGATGCCACAATTACTTAGTGGTAAATATATTTTTCCAGAAAATGTTTTTTTGTTAATTTTTTGTGAAGGTAAAATATGGAAAGAGCGGAACCTTTGCATAGACACCACATAAATTTACATCTGGCTCCCTACTACAGCACTCAATTTTTCACTTCCAGAACTTCTTTGTCTGTGCGTACTTTATTTCTGCCTTGATAATCTCTCTTATCAACTCATCTTCATTTGCGTAATCAATGGCAAGAATTCTTGCAGCAGTTTCAGGACCAATGCCCCTTCCAGCAAGTGCAAGCATTGCATCCCTTCCCTTACTTCTCACAAGATTTGCACATAACCAGGCTTTTTCTAGGTTTTTCTTCTCACCTTTGGATAACCTGTTTGCATCCTTCTTTGCCTCAAAATATTTCTTGCAACTCTCAATTATGCTCCTCTCCGCCCTTCTCATCCCTGCAATCATCACAGAGTTACACTTTATACAATAAAAGCGGGAGATACTTCTAAGACGATATGTGAGCACTGTGCCACACGACATGCATATTAAAGCCATCTCTGTATCAAGAAGACGCTCCCGCACACTGTTTATTAACTGAAGGGTAACAACATCAGCTCTTGCAAACCCAGAAGCACGAGCAAAAGCTCTTTCCGCAAAGCCCTCAAATCTATTTTGATAGTTTACCTTTATTTCTCCTGAGGCAATGCGGCGGAGCACGCATTGTGTGTTTTCAATGTCCATGTGTTCAAAAACTGTTCTATTAACTGCTTCCCTAAATATACATGTTTCTTTTTGAAGTTCCATAAAGCGTTCTATGTTAATCTGGCTATAATCAGCATCTCGCTTTATCAGTCCAAACTTTTTCGCAACATTTACAAAAGTCCATTTGAAGTAAGAAACAGAACCCACTCCTTTTTCAATCACGGATTGCAAGCCATGAGCGTTGTTCGCCAAATGCTCAATAATTCCCCTTATTTCCTCAATAGAAACAAGCTTCGGAAATTCAAGAAGGAAGCAGTACGGTTCAGCAGTAAATCCTACGCTCTCTCCCAGTTTTGCAGATAGTAGAATTGATAATGCTCTTGCCAGAGTTTCATTCACTCTTGACCCGAATGTAGCCAGCACCATGCAGGTTTTTCCCTGATGGCACACATGCACCTCTCTATCAGTGGGGAGGCAGGTAAGTTTAAGAAGTTCCATAATTTGGGTTCTAGCATGTTCATCAACAGGGATATCAAGTACTCTAGTTCTCAGAATTTTTCCCACTTCCATTGCACACTCAAATGACACAGGTATTTCCTCACCGCTCCAGGAGGGAGGCATGGCTATTCTCTGGCTTGGAAGCACATACACCTCATCCTCATGGATTTCTTCCACAACCCAGACACAGCCTTTCACCGCAAATTCCTTTCCAATTTCAAGGTTCTGGACGACAAATGCCTCATCAAGTGTAGCAATGGTCTTTCTGGCACTCAGGTCTATTACCCTATAAGTTCTTTCATCAGGTATCATTGAAATGTTTTCGTAAAAATATTCTCTACCTGAGCGTGTGGATTCCACACGATGCTCCACCAGGAAAATTTTTCGTAGAGTTGCAAGCGCTTGAATTACTTCCATGTATTTTTCATGTTCAAGATTTCTGAAGGGATATGCATTTTTTACCATTGCATAGAACTCTTCGGCATCAAACCATCCTTCTGAGAGCGTCATTCCAATTATCTGATTTGCAAGGGCTGAAAGGGAATTCTCTCTTATCCTAACCTCTTCTATCTTTCCTGCCAAAGCCATTTTTGCTAGCACACCAGCTTCTATTGCATCCAGTGCATCCTCGCAAATAATCAAACCCGTTGATATCCTTCCAATTCCATGCCCGCTTCTTCCCACCCTCTGAAGCAATCTGCCTGCCTGTCTGGGACTGTTGTACTGAATCACTTTCTCCACATGACCTATGTCAATTCCAAGTTCCAGTGATGAAGTGGCAATAATTGCTTTTTTTTCTCCAGATTTAAACTCTTCTTCACATTCAATCCTAACATCCTTTGAAAGCGAGCCGTGATGCACCCCGAGTTTTAATTCAGGGAAAAGATGTTGCATGTGCACACCTAAAAATTCTGCAGTACTTCTGGTGTTTACAAAGACAAGTGTGCCACTTGAGGATTTGATGGTGTTAGCTATGTATCTCATTGCTGATGCACTTTCTGGGCTTAGGTTCTCAATCTGGAGGTCTTTCTCATCGCTGGTAATCTCAGGCATACTCACACTGATGCTGAGATTTTTTTCCATGCCACAATCCACAATTTCGCAATCTCTATTTGTGCCTACAAGGAATCTGGATACTTTCTTCGGCTCCCCGACAGTTGCTGATAGCCCTATTCTCTGAATCTGGTGTCCACAAAACCTTTCAAGCCGTTCCAGTGCGATAGAAAGTTGGTAGCCACGCTCGCTTGAACACATCTCATGGATCTCGTCAATGATTACATGCCTTACATTTATCAGTGCCTTTCTCAGTTTTGCGCCGAGAAATAGAATCTGGAGGGTTTCGGGCGTGGTTATTAGCAGGTGTGCGGGGTGTTCTGCCTGCTTTGTGCGTTCATACTGGCTTGTATCTCCATGCCTTACATTTACCTTTAGCCCTGCATTTTCACAGATTATCTGGGTTCTTTTTAACATATCCCTGTTAAGCGCCCTCAAAGGAGTGACATATATGCAGGCAATGGGTTCTTCTCCATTCTTTAAAATTTTATGCAGCACAGGGAGTAAACCCGCTTCTGTTTTGCCAGTACCTGTGGGTGCAATTAACAGCACATTTTTTCCACTCAGTACTGCTGGAATCCCCTTCTCCTGAATTTCACTGGGTACGGTAATTCCCAATGTCTGCAATGTTTTAAGTATGCGTTCGTCCAATTCCTGAAATATATTCACAAAAAAGCAGAGAATTTTGGGGGATAAAAACTTTTTCTGGCAGGGAACCTTTCCTTTTTTAAGTCCGCTTTCTCCAGAAGTATTTTTTACAACTCACTCCTTTGTTTCCTTGCTCTTCCTCTCTTCTTTCTTTTCCTGGGTGAATTTTAATTCTGTTTTTTCGTAGTTAGGAGCAATATAATCAGGAAGTACATCAATTACCTTCTTCGGACAGAGCTCTGCACACATTGCACACTGGATGCATTTAAATGGTTCAAGGGTATTGGTTCTGGTGGCTTTATCCACTTTGATCGCATTTGCAGGACAGTTTCTCATGCAAATCCCACAAAAAACGCAGTCATTCATTCTGGTGAAACTTACCCTGCCCCGCGCTGTTGGAAAAGGTTCCCGTTTTTCAAATGGATATTTCCTGGTTACAGGTTTTGAGAAAAGGTTTCTAAGGATAAGTGAAATCATTCCTGGCATTTTTTCACCTCTCTGCGCATGCAATGCATGGGTCAATTGAAAGCACAACCACAGGTACATTTGCGAATTCACAACCTTTGCTCAGCATTGTAATTGTAGGCCAGATATTTGCGAATGTGGGCGTTCTCACCTTTACCCTTTCAAGATTCTTTGTTCCATTACCTTTGAGATAGTAGAACAATTCTCCTCTTGGCGGCTCTACACGAATCACACACTCTCCTTTTGGAAGTGCATTTGATTTTGTGATTATCTCACCAGAAGGGATTCTTGTAATCGCCTCCCTTATTAACTCAATGCTCTGGAACATTTCTTTCCATCTAACAACTGCCCTTCCATAACTGTCGCAACTATCCACAACAACTGGTTTAAATCCCAGCTCTCCATATGCATCATAGCCCAGCATTCGCATATCATATGGCACATTTGAAGCCCTCGCAGTGGGGCCCACTGCACCATCCCTTTTTGCTTCACTTTCCGTAAGCACACCCACACCTCTTGTGCGCTTCACAAGCGTGTAATCTTTCAACACATCCGCAATACTCTTAAACGATTCCTCGAGAAAATCCATTACCTGGCTTAATTCTTTTAGATGCTCATCAGTAATATCCCTTCTCACACCTCCAATCGTATTCATGGAGTAGGTGACTCTATTGCCTGTAATCTTCTCTATCATGTCCATCAGCTTTTCCCTGTAATTCCACACCTGCATGAAATAACTCTCAAATCCGATGGCATCTCCAAGCAAGCCAAACCATAGCATGTGGGAATGCAGACGGTTCATTTCATTTATAATTACCCTGATATATTTTGCCCTGGGGGGTGCCTCAATTCCCATCAGGTGCTCAACGCCAAGCACATATGCGGTGCTGTGTGGCGACTGACATATCCCACAGATTCTTTCCGCCAGAAAGATATTTTTCTTCAATTCATTTAATTCAAATGCCTTCTCAATTCCCCTGTGCACATAACCTATCACTGGTTCAGCACCAACAACAAACTCGTCTTCCACCCTTAGTTTAAACTGGATTGGTTCTGGAAACACCACATGCTGGGGACCGAATGTAAGTACTGTCTTTGCCATTTACTTCACCTCCTTCTTTTTTCTCAGAGGTGCTTTTGGAGAATCTGGAGCAAGAAGCGTGCCATGTGGAATTCCATTTATTTTTGCATCAAAAAAATCTACAATCTCCCCTTCAATAAGTGCAGCTGCAGGATAAATACTTGCAATTGATGGAATTTCCTCTTCTGGAGAGAATTGCAATCTCAGATTGAACAATCTGGGTTTTTCATCTGGATGGTCAAAATGATATATTATTTCAAGTTTTTCGCCATGGTCAATGCATGTAGCAATTACAAATCTTGCATCTTTCTCACGGAATTTCTTAACTTCATCAATCAATGTTTCTTTGGTCACCTGAATATCATTTTCCATATTCATTCCTCCTTTTTGTTTTCTTCCTCTTTCCTCTCTTTTTCCTTTTCTTCTTCCACTTCCTTTTCAGCCTTCTTCTCAGCCCATGTTCCCTCCTGCAGTGCCTTAAGTTTTTCAAGGGCTTTCACCACTCCATCTATTATAGCCTCGGGTTTTGGAGGGCAACCTGGAACATATACATCCACAGGAATCACCTTGTCAACACCGCCTAGCACATTGTAGCAGTTATGGAAAACTCCGCCTGTGGACCCACATGCACCCACAACAATCACCACCTTGGGAGATGGTATTTGCTCATAGAGGTTTTTAAGAACCACCTTGTTTTTGTGATTCACGCTGCCAGTAACCATAAGAACATCTGCATGTTTTGGATTTCCCTTGTTCAGGATCCCGAATCTTTCAATATCATAGTAGGGTGTAAGACATGCTAGAATTTCAATATCGCATCCGTTGCAACTTGAGCAGTCATAGTGGAGAATCCATGGAGATTTCAGGCGTGAGAGTTTTGTGAGTGGGCCATCATCAGCCATTTTATGCACCTCCTGCCACCACTACATATATTAAATTGATTATTATTAAACCTAATCCTATCGGCAACGCAATTTTTGGGAGTGCATCCCATGTAAGCCTCGTTGTAACATTATCTATAACCATTATTGCTAGATAAACCACCGCAAGCAGAATGAGCATTGCAACCACAGAAAGAATGAAACTTCCTGGTATCACTACAAATAAACCAATTACACCCAGAATTATGAACAGTTCATACCAGTGTGTGAGTTTCAGAATACCCAGATATATGCCAGAATATTCCACCATTGTGCCCGAGATTATTTCAGTGTGTGCTGTGGAAATGTCAAATGGGGACTTCTGCATTTTAATCATGAGCACTATGACCATCGCAATTAGAGCCAGAGGCAATTTGAGAATGAGTGGCGTGTAAATTGCAATCACCTCAAAGCTGTTTACACTGTAGCCAATGCTGAAAATCACCAGAAGGAATATTGGTTCGTACGCAAGCATCTGCATTAATTCTCTATTTGCACCTATTGCACTGAAAGCAGATTTTGTACTGTATGCTCCAAGCACCATGAAAATTGCTCCTGCGTTCATTAGGAAAAAGACTACTAAAAGGTCGCTTCTGAGACAGAAGATAAGCGTAGCTAGGAGAACCATTACGAAGTATGCAATCGCAAAAATTACCTGCCCCTTATTCACAATTTTATCCTCTTTTCCAAACAGTTTTATTACATCGTAGAGTGGCTGGAGCACAGGGGGCCCAATGCGGTTCTGCATTCTTGCAGTAATTTTTCTATCAAGCCCAATGACGAGCATTCCGATAAATGGTGCCAGCAAAAACATTACAATTCCTATGATGCCAATGTATTCCATTATACCACCCCCCCGGTGATTGCAATCGCAAGAACACCGAACGCAATAAGTGTAGAAATCAGCCCAATGCCCAGACTGTTAACATACGGGTTGAGCTTTTCCTCACCAGCTACCTTTTCAAAGTAAACGCCGCCAAGCACCGTTGGGTAATCCACACCACATGAATATACCTTTGTAAGTTCTTTTTTTTCAACACGGGCAAATACAGGCACAAGGAAGATAAGGAGAAAGAGAGCAATGATCACTGGCGAAATGTACCCCCAGGGTGTTATAACTCCGGTGGCATATGCAACTGCGCGGAGCGGCGACTCAAATCCGAGTACATTCACTGCAGGGTTTATGAAGTTATCAATTATTGTTGAAATCATCACAGAAAGCATCACTGCCAAACTCAGCATGATTACAAGTGGTGCAGAAAATAGAATGCTCATCTTTTCTGGCACAAGCTCCTCTTCTGTCTCCATGTTAATCATTCTGCCAATCCACTTAAGGTAATAAACAACGGTTGCAGCACTTCCCACTGCAATGAAAAATACAATTACTGGGAATTCAATACCAACCTGAACTGCAAAGTATTTACCAAGAAACATACCGAATGGCGGAATTATCATTGAAAGTATGCCTGTTAGAAGCACAGTGGTTATGAAGGGTTTCCGAACAATAAGTCCATCCATTTTCTCAATTTCTTTTGAGTGGAGTTCGTGCTGCACAACACCTACACCGAGGAACAGAAGTGCCTTTGAAATTGCATGGAATATTGTAAGCACAATTGCTGCAGCAATGCCAAATGGAGAATGCAAACAGGCAAGCATGATTATCAGTCCGAGGTTTCCAATTGTAGAATATGCAAGCACTTTCTTTGCATTGTTCTGCGAAATTGCCAGTATAGAAGTTGCCATAAATGAAAATCCGCCGATAATTGCAATAATATAGCCAAGTGAAGGAATATGTGAAAATACTGGTGAAAGACGGAGGAACAAATAGACACCTAGTTTCACCATTGTGCTTGAATGGAGGAGTGCAGATACAGGTGTTGGGGCTACCATTGCACCCAGAAGCCAGCTCTGGAATGGCACCTGTGCTGATTTTGTCAAGCCTGCAAGAGCCACAAATGCAAGTGAAAAAATAAGCATCATGGGAATTACTGAAAGACCGCTAGCTTCAATAATTCCAGAAAATGTGGTGATAGCAGGATGCATTGTTCCAAGAATTACAATACCAAATGCCATTGCAGTACCTCCACCAAGTGTAACTTCCAGTGCCCATTTTGCGTTATTTAGCGCTTCCTCGGTCTCTTCGTGTTTTATGAGCATATAGCATGCAAGTGTTGTGACTTCCCAGAAGAAGAAGAACCACAGAAGATTATTTGAAAACACTGCAGCGTTCATTGCACCCAAAAAACCGATCACATATGCAAAAAATCTGTTCTGGTTATGCTGCCCCTCCATGTACTTCACCGCATAAATTGCAATTAAAGAGCCGATGATTGAGATGATGAGAGACATTATTCCAGCCCAGTAATCCACATAAATTGGAGCTGCTGTATGGCTTTCTTCGTGCAAGGGAACATAATAGAATTCATACCATCCCAAAGGTATCAACTGCAGGATTGCAAAAATGCCAGTCCACAAACTCTTTCTCTCCCATGCAATAACCAGAAAGCCTGCAATAAGTGCAAAATCCAGAGCAGCAATCAACTCAGAGATTGCAATACCCTTTATAATAAAGCCAATGTTGATTCTGTCAATATCTATGAAAATGCTTCCGCCATGGGTTGAGAGGTGGAGGAAGAGCCAGATACTGCCAATGATCGTGGAAATTGTTGCTATTCCCACAATCAGATTTCTTATGTATTTGTTCGGCAGGAGATAGCACATTACTCCCAGGAGGAGCGGTATCACTGTTGTCATGGCAAGAGGATACATTACCATATCTATTTCTCCAGGCATAATTATCGGGTGAGGGATAAATCTCTTTGATATAAGCCTTTTTATCCATTTTTTATGACCTTGGATATGTCAGGCTATGTGATTAAAAGATTAAAAAAGTAATTAAAAAAGTATATATAACAGATGCTCTATATAGGGGAGGTGAAAACTCGGTGATGAGAATGAAAAACTATTATTGGTTTTGGGTAATTGTTTCAGCTCTGATTTTGCAGACCGTGGTGGTGAATGGTGCGGTGGTGAGTGCAGCGGACAGTGAGAATCTTTATCTTATATGGGGAGGGGATACAACAATCCCTCATCTTTACCTGAACTATGGTGGATTTGTTACTGCCAAGCTTTCCATGGCTGAAGTAAATTCGCTTAAAAGCCAAGGTTATGAAGTTATTGAAATTGAGCATCCTACAATACTTACAGTTGGAAGATACACATTTGATACTGTAAATGGAGAGCCATCAATCCCAGAAGAACTCAAGGTCCATGATTTTGAGGGCACATACGGATATTATGTGGTTCAGTATTATGGGCCAATTCCAGAACAATCCATAAATAAAATCAGGGAAAAAGGCACTATTTACACAACGCTCCACAATAACGGGCTTCTTATAAAGTACCCAATCGCAGAATTCTCTGCACTTGCATCCTCTGAAAGATGGATTTTTGCAGGCAACTATCATCCTGCATATAAATTCACCAATCTTGAAGATATAAATTCTGGGTACGGAAAATTTGCATTTGCACTCTTCCCAGGTGCAGATGCCAAGAATATCATAAAAAATCTGGAGAATTATGGAATTTATGCAAGGATAGAGTATTCTTCAAATACACTCGGTACATATGCTACCTTTTTCGGGCATGGAACTGACCTGATCAGAATTGCCAGAATACCAGAGATTTCATGTGTGGGGCGCGCCCCTGAATACAAATTAATGAACAATGTTGCAAGAAACTTTATAGAAACATACAGTGCGTGGTCCAGCATATACAATTCGCTCGGGTATAACCTTCTAGGAGAGAACCAGATTGTGGCGATTGCAGATACTGGGCTTGATACCCAGAATAATGCAACTCTTCATGAAGATTTTTTGGGCAAGGTAGTGGCATTCAAAAACTATGGCTCTGCAACAACAGATACTGTGGGGCATGGAACACATTGTGCGGGCTCAATTCTTGGGAATGGTTATCTTTCAGAGCAATATCAGGGGCAACCTACCTCTGATGAGGATTATACCCACTCTTTTGCAGGAAGTGCACCAAAAGCAAAAATTTATGTGCAAAATGTAGCAAACACTGATGGATCACTAGGTGGAATAAGTAACTGGCTCAGTGATGGTTTAACAGATTTTTACAATGCAGGTGCAAGAATTTCTTCAAACAGCTGGGGAGGTGCTGCTACATGGTTTGATCTCACCTCTCCACCAATTGATGAATTTATGTGGAGCAACAATGACACACTGTTTGTGTTTGCAGCTGGTAATTCTGGGCCCGGGAGTGGTACTGTAGGCACACCCGGGCTTGCTACAAACCCACTTACAGTGGGCGCATCTGAAAATTTGAGGCCTGAGTATGGAAATGATGGAGACAATCCCTCTCAGGTTGCTTCCTTTTCTTCAAGAGGCCCAACATCTGATGGGAGGATAAAGCCAGATGTGGTAGCTCCTGGGACATGGATTCTTTCCACAAGGTCAACGCAGATGAGTTCTGACATATCATGGGCGCGCTGGCCATGGGATGCAGATAATGATGGAAAAGAGGATTACTGTTTTATGGGCGGTACCTCAATGGCAACTCCATTGACCGCTGGTGCGGTGGCACTCATCAGAGAATATTACACAAAACTTGGTATAGCCCCGTCTGGGGCACTGTTGAAAGCTACGGTAGTCAATGGTGCAACAGACCTTGGCTACGGATATCCAAGCAATGACCAGGGCTGGGGGAGAATAAACCTGAGAAATGTGCTCTTTCCGTTGCCACCATCAACGATGAAGTACTGGGATAATAATACTGGTTTAAGCCAGGGTGAGACATCTACAATGAGTGTGTATATATCTAACTCCTCAGTGCCCCTGAAAATTACCTTGGTGTGGACGGACCCACCTGCAGGTGGGTGGCTACCGTTGGGAAGTACCCTTGATAATGATCTGAACCTTGTTGTGACAGCACCCAACGGCACAAAATATTACGGAAATATATTTACAGGTTCATGGTCAACACCAAACCCTTCAACTCCAGATGATGTGAACAATGTAGAAAATGTTTTTGTAGAGGCACCCAGTATAGGCACATGGACGATAGAAGTGAGAGCTGCAACAATCTCACAGGGTCCTCAGAAATTTGCAGTGGTAGCTACAGGTGCTCTCGGGTATTCACGAAATGTCTCTGTTGGTATCACCTCGCAGGAAAGATGGTATCTCATACTGAGGAACGGAGATGCTGCTGGAATCAACTTTGATGTCTGGAATATGGGCAATGCATCAGATACAATATCAATTTCTGTCTCTGCACCCTCGGGGGTTACAGTAACGCCTTCTCAGTCCTCGGTATTCCTCACCTCTGGTTCCCACCACACAATCTCTGCAAGTGTAGTTGTGGGTTATGGTGTTTCACTTGGCACATACGAGATACTAATAACAGCAACCTCACAAACAAATACCGCAATCAAAGGTAGCATAACTTACAAGTTAATTGTGAGCGACAGAATACCCCTGACACCATCCGCAATTGCTAACGAAAACAAAGCCCAGAGCGATTTTGATGTGCTAAGATACAACGGGGTCACATATGTGGTGTATGTGAATGAGGAAAGTGGAAAACCAGAAATATGGATAAAATATTCAAGCGATTGCATTGTCTGGCAGAAGGAGAAGGTGAGCACAAGTGCAGGGATTGTAAGCAAGCCTGCAATCGCTGTAGATTATGCAAACCATCTTATTGTTACATGGCTGAAGGAAAATGATGTAAGAATGAACTACAAGACAATCGGAAGTGCATGGGGCACTGACAAAGTGGTGGGAAGTGCCTCGGACTCCACGCAGCCCATGGTGGATGAACCTTCCACATTTGTTGATAAGAACGGCTACATATGGATATTATACAAGGATTTGAGGGTGGTTAACAATCAGTATGGTTACTGGGATATCAAATATGTGGAATCAAGCAATCCAAACAACCCATCAAGCTTCACAAGCCCCGCCCTCCTCCCCAATCTTGACACCAATTATGCAAACTATCTGGTGGATACTCTCACAGATTCTCATGGAAATTCCTGGGTTGCTTATTATTCAAGGAACCCACAAGGCAGTGGTTCAGCCCTCAACCGTACAATAAAATATGCAAGGTACGATGGTACCACATGGGTGCATGCAACCCTTGAAAGCGCAGTGGAAGGCAACAATTACTATCCTGGGCTTTTTGAAGATAGTTTCGGGAAGGTGTGGTTTGCATGGGCAAGTGATAGGGGAAATCCAGGCATATTCAAAATTTATCTGAAATATTATGATTACTCATCAGGCAACTGGTCTTCCACACTAGGTCCTTTTGGAAATCACACATCCTACTCGCCTGAGCCATCACTTGCAGAGGGTAACGGAAAACTCTATCTGATAATTGGAGACATGGACAATCCATATGCTACCCTGAACATTAGGATTATTTCCTCTACCACGAACTTCTCAACCGTGTATTCAGACACATATCTCACAGCAGATGCCCTCTCAAGAAGCGTTCCAAGGGGGCTGAATCCAAGGGAACCAGGCTATATGCCGGATATATTCTATTTCCAGATTTATTACAAGGGAGGTAGATGGTCTGGGATTGGAGAATACACTGCTGCCAACGATAATGACATAGTAATGCTCTCTATTACAGACACACCACCAGTTGGCGAATTTCAGACAGATGCCTCAATTCTGATCTTGCTTTCACTTCTCGGCATCGTGTTTGCTTTCAGGCACCGCACCTTCAAAAATCAACCGCTTTAGCCCGCTATACAATTGCTCATGCACTACAAGTGTTCCAAATACTCTTTCTATCTTTTTATTCAATTGATTTTTTATGGCATTGGACACCGTAAATTCAAATCCGTATTTCACATCCATTAATATGAGGAATCTGGGATCTGCCATCGGAAAATCAAAATGGGTTTTGCAGGAAAGTGCGTCTGCAATTTCCTCTTTTGAGATTTTATTACAAGCATAAAGAATTGCTGCCCCAATAATCTTTCTTACCATTCCCCAGAGAAAACTACTCCCATACAAATCTATGAAAAGAAAATCCCCTGCATCCCTGCACTCAATTCTATAAATCTCTCTTGTTGTGTTTCTCTCACACGGGCGCGCAAAATTCAAGAAATTATGCTTTCCTTCAAACATCTCGAGCGCATCCTTTATTTTTTTCTGGCTAGCACATAAGTGTTTTGAAAGAATGTATCTATACCAGCGTTCCTTTGCATGTCTCGGGTTGAACCCATTTTCCACAGCAGCATATCCGAAAAACCAGATATCTTCAGAGAGGGTATTGAGCATTCTTAGAATTTTATCAGTTCTTTCCGGGGTATTGAATGCAATCACATTTCCCAGAGCAGAAACACCTGCATCTGTCCTCGATGCACTCCTGAACCCCGATTTTCTTTCCATCAACCCCTTTTCAATAAGCCATTTATATATTTCCCCTTCCACGGTGCGCACATTCTTCTGGCGTTGATAACCATGAAATGCAATTCCGTTGTATCCAAATTTTACAGCAATTCGCATATCAAAAATGAAAAGAAAAGATTTATTTATTCATGAGAACAGCAATACCTGGCAATTCTTTACCTTCTAGGAATTCCAGGCTGGCACCGCCCCCTGTGGAAATATGTGTTATTTTGTCTGCAAACCCAAGTTTCTGTACTGCAGAGGCACTGTCTCCGCCACCCACAATTGTTGTGCCTTTTACTTCTGCAAGTGCATGTGCAATCTGTTTTGTGCCTTCTTGGAACTTCTTTGCTTCAAACACACCCATCGGGCCATTCCAGACAACAGTTTTTGCCTCCTTTATGATTTTACTGAAAAGTTTTGCAGTTTCCGGTCCAATATCCACGCCCATGAGTGCATCTGGAATTTCATTCACGCTCACTGTTCTTACAATTGAAGCGGTATCATCGGGTTTATCTGCAACTACCACATCTACTGGTAGATGAAGTTCCACTCCACTCGCCTTCGCCTTTCTCATGATTTCCCTAGCCACATCCAGCTTATCATCCTCAACAAGAGATTTACCCACCTTAAGTCCCTGTGCTTTGAAGAATGTGAATGCCATTGCCCCCCCTATTAAAATTGCGTCCACCTTGCTCAACAGATTCTCAATCACTCCAATTTTGTCAGAGACTTTTGCACCCCCAAGCACAGCAACAAATGGTCTCTCTGGATTTGAGAGGGCTTTTCCCATGATCCCCACTTCTTTTTCTATTAGGAAGCCAGCAACAGCAGGGAGGAACTCTGCAACCCCTGCAGTAGAAGAATGAGCGCGGTGTGCAGTGCCAAATGCATCATTCACATAGATATCTGCGAGTTCTGCAAGTTTTCTGGAAAATTCACGGTCATTTTTTTCTTCCTCTGGATAAAATCTTACATTCTCAAGCAAGCACACATCACCCTCATTCATTTTCATAATCTCCTGCTTTACATGCTCTCCTATTGTGTCGTCCAGTTTCTTAACTGGCTTTCCAAGGAGTTCTGCAAGTTTTTTAGCAACATTGTCCATCTTCAGATTCGGATCCTTTCCTTTAGGTCTGCCGAGATGCGATACAAGTACAACCTTCGCGCCATGTTCCATCAGATATTTTATTGTAGGAAGTGCTTCCCTTATTCTGGTTGCGTCTTTTACTGCCAGTGTGTTCTTGTCAATGGGTACATTGAAATCCACGCGCACAAGCACTCTTTTTCCTTTCACATCCACATCTTTTATGGTTTTTTTCTGCATCATGGTTATGCCTCCTCATACTGGAGAATATGAAAGGGTGTTATTAAGTTATTGGAAGTTATTGGAGTCCATTTTTGAGGGCATAAATGCTCATTTTGGTGCAGGTGTTCTATAGCTTGGCTATACAATGCAAAGCAGGTCCTGCATAAACTCTATATACCCTCACTCACTTGCTGAGAGCATGCCAAAAAGAGTAAAATACAGCGGGGCTGGTTGCAGTGGTTGCAGGGTGTGTGCCTCTGTGTGTGCATTCTATAATTCAGGGAGCCAGAACTGGAAACATGGAAGAATAAAAATTGTGAGCGGTGAGCCTGACATAGACTACCCAGTTATCTGTAGGCAGTGTGAGCATCCTGCATGCAGGACCGCTTGTAGATTTGGAGCAATTGAATATGATTCTGCAGGGGTGCTTACAGTAAACCATGACTTATGCACTGGGTGTGGCGCGTGTGTCCATGCTTGCCCATATGAAGGCATCAAACTCCATCCTGTACTGAAAAAAGCAATCAAATGTGAACTCTGTGGTGGAAACCCAATGTGTGTCCAGCATTGTCCTGAAAATGTGCTTGTGTTTGAGGAGGATTGATTATGCATGGTTACAATAACAGGATTTTAAGAGTGGATTTAGCAACTGGCACTATGGATATAGAGCAACTCTCTGTAGATTTAGTCAAAAATTACATTGGGGGCACAGGCATCGCTGCCAGAATTCTTTTTGACGAGTTAAAGCCAGGTACAGAACCCCTGAGCCCTGAGAACAAACTTGTTTTTGGCACAGGTCCACTAACTGGCACGCTCTGGATGTCTGCAGGCAGAGGGGTTGTATGTTCAAAGTCCCCTGCTACAGGAATCTGGGCAGAGAGTCATTTTGGCGGGTTCTTTGCACCTGAATTGAAGTATGCTGGCTACGATTTTTTGATAGTTGAAGGTGCTGCAGAGGAACCTGTTTATCTCCTGATAGATGATGCACATGTAGAACTAAAACCTGCTGATGAATTCTGGGGAAAAAACACACATGAGGTGGAAAATAAATTGAAGAAAGTGTATTCAGGTTGTGAGGTTATGTCAATTGGGAGAGCAGGAGAGCATCTTGTGAAGTTTGCTGGAATAATCACGAATTATGCGAGTGCTGCTGGCAGATGCGGGCTTGGTGCGGTGATGGGTGCTAAGAAGTTGAAGGCAATAGCAGTTAGGGGTAGTGGCAGTTTTGAAATTTATGACAGGGAGGAATATCTGGCAAAGATAAAGAAGGCAGAGAAAAAACTGCAGGAAAGCCAGCAGAACAAGGACCTCCACAATCTCGGAACAAATATCCTTGTAGCGTATAAAATGGCCATAGGTGAACTTGTAACTAGGAATCATTCCAGAGGCATTTTTGAGGGTGCTGATAAGATTACTGGCGAGTATCTGAAAGAAAGATATTTTGTGAAGCACAGGGCATGTTTCAACTGCAGGACAAGATGCAAGAAAATCTATGCTGCTGGCAGTACAATATCTGGAGGCCCTGAGTATGAGGGTACAATGGCATTCGGTTCAAACTGCATGGTCTCTGATTTCTCAAAAATCCTGGAAGCAAATTATCTCTGTAATGAATATGGGCTGGATTCAATTTCTACAGGGTGTGTGATCGCATTTGCAATGGAATGCTATGAAAATGGACTGCTTAAAACCGATTTTCCAGTGAATTGGGGAGATGGAGAGGTATCAATAAAACTTGTGAAGATGATAGGAGAGCGTGAAGGAATAGGAGATTTGCTTGCTGAAGGGGTGCGTGTAGCCGCAAAACATTTGGGTGCTGAAAGATTTGCAATGGAAGTGAAGGGACTTGAAATTTCTGGACAGGATGGAAGAGCACATCGTTCTGTTGCGCTCACACATGCAATTTCTGTGCGGGGTGCGGACCATCTCCGCTCTCTGGTTACTGTTGATCAGCTTGGATACAGGGAGGCGGCTAGGCACCGTTTCGGGAAGCACACATTACCTGAAATCTGTGATCCTTATTCCGAAAAACATAAGGCACTGGCTGTGAAAGTGTGTGAGGATGTATTCGCTGTAAGGGATTCTCTGATTACCTGCTGGTACACCTGTGGGTGGCCTCCTGTATTCTGGCTTGAGGATTTTGCAGAAATCTTGTATCCTGTTACTGGTATGATGTACACAAGGGATGCACTTGCACTAGTAGGAGAAAGGATTGCAAACCTCAGAAGATTGTTCAATTTGAGGGAAGGGATTGATGGCAAGGAAGATTATCTTCCTGAAAGATTTATAAAGGAACCACTTCCAGATGGGCCATCAGAAGGACAGGTTGTGCATCTTGACATAATGCTCAGAGAGTACTATGCACTTAGAAACTGGACAGAGTACGGGGTGCCCACTGAGGAAATTTGCAGGAAACTCGGGCTTGAAAATGATTACAGAACAGCAATGAAATACTATGTTAAGGATTAAATTTGAATTTTATGGCGCATTCAGGGAGTTTGCAAAAGAAATAGAGGTTGAGGCAAGTGGAGAAAATTTGGGAGATGGGCTATGTGCACTCGCAGAATTGAACCCAGAACTTTATGCAAGGATTATGAACACAGAGACTGTAATTTTTGTTGTGAATGGAAAGCGTGTGGACAGAAATTCCAGGATCAGAGATGGAGATGTTGTCAAGGTATTTTCAAGTGTGCTTGGTGGTTGAATGAAGGTAGATATGCATGTGCATACAATGTATTCCCTGGATTCTGATATTGAAATTAAAATACTGATGAAGGCAGCTAAAAAATTCGGCTTTGGAGTGGGAATTGTGGACCACAATTCAATAAAGGGGGGAATTGCTGCACAGAAAATGGCAAAGGAAAAAGGAGTGGTTATTGTGCCAGGAATTGAGGTGAGCACTAAAGAGGGGCATGTGATTGGTTATAATCTCACTGAAAATATCCCGCCAGGGCTCTCAGCAGTGGAGACCGTGGAGAGGATACATGGTGCCGGGGGCTTCGTGGTTATTCCGCATCCATTCAGAATGGTTTCTGGTGTGGGGAGTATTGTGAAAACACTCCCATGTGAGGGAATTGAGGTGCAAAATTCAAGAAACAACGCAAGTGCAAACCAGAAGGCAAGAGATATTGCAGAACTGAGAAAAAAAGGTATCTCTGCAGGCTCAGATGCCCATTCAATCGCAGAGGTAGGAAGTAGCTACATTGTGGTAAACGCTGAAAGTTCTGAGGATGTTCTGGAATGTATTTTGAAAGGAAATGTAGAAATTCATGGAAGGTCGAGAGGCGCAAAGGAAACAGCGGTTCTTTATGGAAAAATGCTTTATGGTTATGTGAAAAGGGGTTTTAGAAGGTTATGAGTTTTTTATTCCAGAAGTTTCTTCTGCTTTGGTTTCTTTTCCATGCTCAGGATTTTTATTCCATATTCCTCAAGGATAATTGATGATAGAATTTCAAACATTTCAGAATCATAATTTTTTGTGGCAATGTATGCCTTTTCAGCTTCTACATTGTATTTCATTCTCCGCATTCTCATCACAATTTCTTTTTTCTCCTCAGGTGTTAAATCCACAGCTTTAAGGTTGCTGAAGTCTGTGAAATTTGCAAATCTCAGTTCATCTTCAAGCACAGCCCTTCTGAAAAGTTTTGAAAGTGTGTATGTATAAATTTCTGCAGCTTTCTTATCTTCATATCCTTTCTGGGTGAGGATTTTTTTGAGTGTGGTGTAAAGGTCCCTTCTATATGTGGGGGAGAGAGAGTAAACTTTTGCTGGTGGAATGATTTTTTCATTCAGAATTCCAATATCTGTGAGTGCCTGGAGATAACCTGCAAGTACCAGACGATGTCTGGGATGTGCATCCTGGCGCATTGAAAGTTCCTTAAAAATCTGATTTATGGATTTTTCTGCATTGTTTCTCAGAATTTCCTGGATTTTGTCTTTCAGCTTATCTTCTGTTTCAAAAACGCCGTTTACCATATTTGATAACATATGTGGTAAAAATATAAACTTTTTCCATCCCGAATTGTTATCATTTCCAGTGAGTAATTTGATTAAAAAAAGTTTATAAGGAAGATGATGAATGCCACAACTGCAATTTGTAGTAAGAGGTGAAAATTATGGATAAAATAAGTGAGACCACAGAACTCTCTCTCTTTGTTCGCACATCTGACGAGGAAATAAAGGAATGGAATAAGGAGAGAATATATGAAGCCCTGATGAGGGAAACAACGATAAGTGCAGATGCTGCCCTTATTGTAGCAAAAGAGGTAGAGAAAATGATAAGGCATATTGGTGTAGAGGTTATCACTGCACCCCTTATTCGCGAGATCACAAATGTGAAATTGATAGAATATGGGCTTGAAAAAGTAAGGAGGCAGCACACACGACTGGGTGTACCAATATATGATGTAAAGATGATTCTTCTCAACCCGAATAAGGAGAATGCAAATGTGCCTCATGGTCCAGAAGCAACAAATCTCACACTTGCAGAGCAGATAAAGAAAGAGTATGCACTCCTTGAAGTTTTCAGTCAGGATGTTGCGGATGCACATATGAGGGGAGATATACATCTCCATGACCTCGGATTCATTGATAGGCCATATTGCAGCGGCCAGAACATAGAGTATGTGAAAAAATTTGGCCTCAATCTTCCAAATGCAATTTCAATTGCGAAACCCGCAAAACATCCAGAGGTCCTTATTGCCCAAATAGTGAAATTCTCTGCAGCACTTCAAGGTCATTTTGCAGGGGCAATTGGATGGGACGCATTCAACATATTTTTCGCACCCTATCTTGTGGGTGTAGATGACGAAAGAATGAAACAGATTGCCCAGATGCTTGTTTTTGAGTTTGCGCAGCAGGCAGTAGCAAGAGGGGGGCAGTCCATATTCAGTGACCTCAACCTTTACTGGGAAGTTCCAAAGCATTTTGAGGATGTACCTGCGATTGGGCCAGAGGGTAAGCCCACAGGCAATACATACTCTGACTATGCCGAAGAATCTCACAGGTTTCTCAGGGCTTTATTTACTGTTTACATGGAAGGGGATGCAATGGGAAGACCTTTCTTCTTTCCCAAACCCAATGTGCACATCACTGAAAAATTATTTGAGACGGAGGGTTATGAAGAATTTCTTGAACTGATTTCAAAGGTGGCAGTGGAAAAAGGAAACACATACTTTGTGTTTGATAGGGGTGGAACTGCGAAAATCAGTGAGTGCTGTCGCCTTGCCTTTAAGCTTGAAAAGAATGACCTGGACGATGCAAAAACACCATGGAAAATGCGATACTCCGCAATGCAGAATGTCACCCTCAACCTCCCAAGAATTGCATATCAGGCAAACAGAGACGACACCAAACTCTTTGAACTCATAAGTGATAGAATGGCTATTGCGGTGAAGGCACATCTGCAGAAGCGCGAGTTTATTTCCCAGATTCTGAAAATGGGAAAGCATGGGCCCCTTGCACTGCTTGCAATGGAATTAGATGGAGAACCGTACTACAGATTGCATCGTGCCTCATTCCTTATTGGACTTCTTGGATTGAATGAAATGGTGCAGTATCATACTGGTTATCAACTTCATGAAAATGCAGAGGCAATGAAGATGGGGCTTAAAATTGTGAATTACATGAAGAGAGAGGCTGAGAAACTGGGTGCTGCAAATGGCATAAAAGTTCTGCTTGAGCAAACACCTGCAGAAAGCACTGCCTACAGATTTGCAAAACTTGACATGAAACACTTTCCACTCCAGACACCCACGGTAATAAAAGGAGATAGAAAGCGTGGAGAGATTTACTATACGAACTCCACATACCTGAATGTTTCTGTGCCCCTGAGCCCAATTGAGAGGGTAAAGAAGGAGGGAATGTTTCATCCACCGATTGAGGCAGGCGCACTTACACATATCTGGCTGGGAGAAAGCAGACCAGATGCTGCCAGCCTTGCAAATTTTGTAACAAAGGTATTTCATAATACACAGAATGCGCAGATTGCGTTCAGCCCTGAGTTTACATCCTGTCTTGCGTGCGGAAAAACCCATAGGGGTCTCAGAGAGACATGTCCCTCATGTGGTAGCACATATGTAGAAGGCATCACAAGGGTAACGGGTTTCTTCTCAAAAATTAGCAGCTGGAACAAGGGAAAGATTGGAGAATTGCATGACAGATACAGGGTGGGCACTCTGGTAACATAAAGCTAGGAAATGCCCCGTGAGATCTTTTTTCCTCAGCCAGAACTTTGGTGTCCTATTTTATACCCAAATCTTGCCTATGCACTGGCTCCACTCATCCGAAACATTTAAATCCCGTAAAAACACATGTCTCTTCTTGAAGGGAATTAGAGTGTTTCTTGCAGTAGTTGTGGCATTCATGCTGTTTCCAGCAAGCCCCACAACAGGAAAATTGGCAGAGGGCACAAATTAATGCTGGCAAACCATACAGACATCCTTCCCACACCCATCTCTGATGCTCTGGCTGTTGATTACAATGGCACAATCTACATTTTTGGCGGAATGCGTGAATCCCATCATGGCGAAATCCTGACAGTGGATGTAGACAAAAGAACAGTTGAACCCATATACACAAACCTTACATTTCCGTTCTGGGGTGCATGTGGTGCGCTAGTTGGTGACAGATACTACATTTTCGGTGGAATGTATGATGGTTATTACAGCAATGCAATTTTTGCATACAATTTCACAACCCAAACACTTTCAATGCTCAATCTCACGCTTCCTGTGGGTTTTGCATATGGTGGGGCTGTGGCTTACAATGGTTCCATCTACATTCTCACGGGCATCGGTAATAACTCCACATACCCAAACAAATTCTTTAAATTTGACTATGAAAGCACCAAAATCACAGAACTCCAATATCCTTCTGGTCTGCCATTAAACTATGCATATTTCGGAATGCTCACATGGATTGATCGCATCTATGTGATTGGCGGCAAAACAGGTAACACACCTGTAAGAGATGTGTACTGGTTCTCACCATTTCATTTTAGCGCTGTGCATGAAGCAACCCTGCCCACAGATGCAATCAATTCTGGCTATGCTGTAACTCCAGGTGGCATCTACATATTTGGTGGTTATGATAGCAATGCTGTATATGCATACACAACCTGTGTTCCCATGCAACTGGAGGAAAGATTGCCAGCAAGCATTGAGGGAATGGCATGTGCAGTGCTTAACCACACAATCTATCTTATTGGTGGGAGAGATGGAGGGCTGAAAAACCAGGTGCTTAGGTTCTACTGGCAGAGTTTCCCATCTAACTTTACATGGCACGAGGATTTTGAACATGGGCTTGCTGGCTATAATATCACAGCAGAAGGGAACAACTATGCAGAAATCAGTGATTTTGGCTATTGTGGAGATGCACTGCACTTTTACGACCGTGATGTAAATGGATATTGCTGGATAGAAATGCCTAACCAGCATCACAGATTCTTTGGCACATATTCCCTGCGTTTTGCACTCTATCTTCCAGACACGAATGTGCACTGGCCATGGGTGCTTGTGGATGGAGGTGTGGGTTTTGCACTGGATTATAATGCACTCTTCCTTGTGGTTTCACACACAGGTGCCACAGAACAGTAGCAATGCAGAGGTTTATGGCGAGGGACACATTGTGCTGTATGGAAAGCCAGTACTTGTGAATGCAGGTGGTGAATATCTTGCAGTGCGCAACTGGGATGGTTATGTATATGCAGGAATGAAAAACTGGACATGGGGCGAACTGCAACGGATTTTTTACACTTATGGAGATGTTGGTGCTGGATTTGAGTTTTTTGTATTAGACGGGAAGAAATACTATATCTGGAGTGATAACAGAAACGGTAGCTACCAGATATTCGCAAATATTGAGAATGAGAGCATGCAGTTGACATTTGGGCGGAGCGATTGCATGGAGCCAGTTGTAGCACTGCCAAAAACAATCCCGCTTTCAATTACTGTGCCTGTATATCCAGAGCAACCACAACCAGGTTCAATTACCGCAGGGGGTTTACCACGCCCTCAGCCAACACCGCGCCTCATACATGTTCCGCATAAAATCACAATTTGCTGGAGAGACTATTCTGACTGGTATTCCTATGTGAATGTTTGCCAGTATAATCGCACGCTTTCACCACTGACAGCAATGGAGAAAGTGAAGGTGGATGTGGATTACTCAAT
>JBMFNP010000006.1:0-22713 GCA_049970095.1 Thermoplasmata archaeon
TTCTTTTTCCGTCTCTTTCTCTTCTTCCTTCTTTTCCTCAGCTACTGCAGTTTCTGGCTTTGCTTCTTCCTTAACTTCTTCTGCAATCTTTTCCTCTGGTTGAGCCTCCACCTTTTCTGGCTTTGCTTCCACTGCCTCTGCTTTCTCCTCTGCCACTGTTTTCTCAGCTGCTTCCTTTTTTTCCTCCGCAACACCCTCTTTCTTTCCTTCCATCTCTGCAAAATATTTTTTGATGAGAGTTGCCCTGTTCTCACCAATGCCCTTTATGGCTGCCAGTTCCTCAAATGATGCCTTTTTCAAGTCATCCATTGTGCGATAACCCATTTCAAACAGCTTCTTTGCTTTTGAAAGCCCAACACCAGGAATCTTCGTGAACTCTACCAGCGCCCTATTCATTTCCTCCATATCTTTTTCAGACATATATTCCTAAATTCTCTCTCGGGTATATAAAAGTTCTTATGGATTGGGAGCAACAAGAAATTTTTCTGCGCCCTCAGAAGCATTAGATTTATATTCTCCTCATATTTGGTGGTAATGGAGGCATGGTTATATGGCATATGCGATATACGGCGTTAAAAAAGAGCACATTGGCAAGATTGAGAATGTTCTGAAAGACGACCTTGTAAGCAGACAGAGTATTAAAATCAGGGAAGCCTCTGTTCTCGGTGTGAATAAAGAAGTCAGATATGTGCTTGTGGAAGGTTCTGAAGAGGCAATAAAGCGCGCAGACGAACTCTTCAAGGAGATTGCCGAGAAAGAAACAGGTGCGGATGCTGAAAAGGCCTATGCAGCATTTAAAGCTGAAGATGAGAATGTTGCATCAGGTATGGGTTTTATTGATTTTTAAAAGATGAAAGAACAACTTACCTCCTTTGATATTTTTTGCATAACAAAAGAATTGCAGAATTCTAACCTTGCTTATCTTGAGAAAATTTACACTGCTGTGGACGGAAATTTAATCTTTAGGTTTTCAGGAAAAAAGGACATTGAGCTTTATGTATGTGGAAAATATATTGCCGCATCCGG
The DNA here is from genome assembly GCA_049970095.1 of Thermoplasmata archaeon. Lineage (GTDB taxonomy): Archaea > Thermoplasmatota > Thermoplasmata > Lutacidiplasmatales > SKW197 > SKW197. The sequence goes on from JBMFNP010000006.1 coordinate 1,027, forward strand.
AATAGAGCATACTCAACATCCAGATAAATTTGCAATGGAACTCAGAAAATATGTAATGAATAAAAAAGTGGATGCTATTTCCCAGGTTGGATTTGATAGAATTCTGAAAATTGATGTGGGAGAGTATTCACTCTATCTCGAAATTTTTGGAGAGGGTAATGTGATCCTCACAGGAAATGGAAGAATTATCACCGCTTGGAAATACAAAAAATATACTCAGAGGAACATAGCAAGAGGCGAAATCTACAGAACACCCCCACAAAAGATTTCCCCTATTTCTCTTACACTGGACGATTTTCGTACTCTCTGCAGGAATGCAAAGCATGATTTGCGAAGAAACCTTGTGACACAGCTTTGGCTGGGAGGAATTGCTGAAGAAATTCTACAGAGAGCAAAAATTGAGGGAAATATGGAAATCAATGCACTGGACGAAGGCCAGATGGAAGAAGTTTTTACCTCTATAAAATCCGTGTTTGCGTCAGCAAATGCACTCAAACCCTGTGTGGTTTATGCTAATAACCAGCCTCTAGATGTTGTGGGAATTGAACTGAAAGTATATGCGAATCACACATGCGTTCCATTTGAAAGTTTCCTTGAAGCAATAAAGGTTTATTTTATGGCGGTCCAGAACATTACTGAGATGGCTGAAGAGGAGCGAAAAAAGGATGCTCTGCTGAAAAAGGTTTTTAGAAAACTGGAAATACAGAAAGCGGAACTTGAAAATGCAGAAAAAGAATACGAATACTGGAGAAGAGTGGGGGATTTCATTTATGCGCATTATGATGAACTGGCATTTCAATCTCTGAAACCAGAAAACGAAAAAGAAAAAAACCTCATAAAATACGGGAATGGAGAACTTGAATTTTATATTGATAGAAGCATCTCTTTGAATGAAAATGCACAGAACGCCTATCACAAAGCCTCCATAAATCGTGAGAAAATCCTCAGATTGAAAAAGGAAATTGAGAAAACTGAGAAAGAGATTGCTGCTATCAGCAGCCAGAAAATTCTTCCTCAAAAACACACAGAGAAAAAAACTGAGCGAAGAAAAACATTCTGGTTTGAGAATTTTCGCTGGTTTATCTCCTCAGATGGATTTATAGTTGTAAGTGGATATGATGCAGCATCAAATGACAGGGTGGTAAAAAAGTACCTCAATGAAAAGGATAGGTATGTGCATGCAAATATCCACGGGTCTCCAAGCACAGTGATTAAGGCAGAGGGCAGGGAAATCCCAGAAACCACAATTTATGAAGCGTGTGTGTTTACAGTCGCCTACACTAAGGCATGGTCAAAGGGTGTGGGAAATTTAGATGCATACTGGGTGAAGCCAGAGCAGGTGAGCAAGACCCCTCAAAGTGGAGAGTTTGTTCCGAAAGGTGCATGGATTATCAGGGGAGCAAAAAATTTTGTAACTGGTATAAAACCCGAGCTGGGAATTGGTTTTATTGAATATCAGGGTGCAAAGCTACTCATGTGTGCACCTTTGAGTGCAATTAAAAAACATGCCGAGGATTATTTCATACTGGTTCCTGGAAACAGAGAGAAGGAAGAAATTGCAAAAGAACTCGCGGGAATTTTTGATACTAAAATTGAGATGCTACAGAAGTTGCTACCACCAGGAAAAACTGATGTAATTAAAAGCAAAAATAGTTGAAAAAGGTTTTAGTATGTTGGTGGCTGTGGCTGCTGTGGTTGCTGGGGCTGCTGCGGGGGATACGCTGGCTGTGGCGGTGCATATTGTTGTGGTGCCTGATACTGATATTGCGGCGCAGTTTCCTGGTATACAGGTGGTGCCTGCTGCGGTGCCCGGGGTTGCTGTTTCTTTCTCATAAGCAGTACAACCACAACCACCACAACAACTATCACAATGATTACACCAATAACAAGGAATAATAGCAATGCGCCTATGAATGTATTGCTCTCGGGTGGTGGGGAAGTACTGTATCCTCCATAGATTCCAGCAGGATTTGAAATTATCTGGTTTACATTGTCCTTGCTGGTGCTCTTTGAATCGCCATAATCTTCTGTAGATTCACCAGTATAATAACCTGTACTCGGGTCATATATTGAATTAGAGGTGTCAGCAATATCTCCTGCCATTCTCTTAATATCTGGCTCGTTAGTTGTGCCGCGGGTGATATCATATGTGGGTGCTCCATTCCATCCGTGACACCCTACATTGTCCAGCACCTTTGTTCCTATGTTTCCGAGGATACCTGCCCTTGTAACATGATTACCGCTCACACTGAAAGTGTACCAGATTGTAGTAGTACCCGAGTATTCCTTGTCCACATTTATATTAATATCTCCGCCAAGAGATATGTGGGTTCCATTATAACTTGCACTCATGTTCCATTTTCCATCAACCTTCGCTTTTGCATGTGCTGAGTAATTGCAATCTGTGTACCCAGTGGCAAAATAGTTTCCAGTGTCTATGGGCACAAATGGAATTCCATTTTCAAACTCAAGGGTGAGGGTAATGTTAAAGCTTCCCTTTGCATAACCACTTGCATCTATCCTGTTGTTACCTTCCTGTGTGTAAAATTCAGCAGTGTAGTCAACTGGTTCCTTTGAATAAACTGTATATTCAAGTTTATACACTGAATAAACCGCCTTTTCTCCGCTCCAGGTTGAGATGTTTGTCTCCTTCATATAGAAGTATCCGTAAAACTCAACCCAGATTGTTTTCTGCTGCAACTTGAGGGCACCATTAGAAGGGGGTGAATTCACACTCCATATTGCATTCAGATTTGCCCAGCTATAGTGTATTCCTTGGAAATTGAATCTGTAGTATTCATTTTCCATGCCTGCATATTCCACATAATATGCATACACAGCTTTTCCTTCGTGCGTCCCTGAAAGAGTTGCATTGGGTGTGGATATTGCCCCAGATGTGCTGTAATCCTTTTCCCACTTGTATGCCCAGGTCTGACCAACAGTCCATGGTTCTGCACTGGCTGCTGGAACTAGCAAGAATAGCACGCTCACCAACACCGCACCTAAAATCGTACTTTTTCCGTTCATCAGAATTCCTCCATAATATCAGATATAGCAAGGTTATATATATAACCTGCGAAGTGCATCCCAAACTAGCCTGTAAACGATTGGCTTTTTCTTTATCACCCCACACAAATGTGCAAATTGGCGGAGGAATTGCTTTTGCATACCCTGCTGCGAAAGTTACAGACAGGAAAGAAGAAAATCATTGTAACCACAGGATTTCTCCGCTCTGCAATGAATTGTCAAGGGATTACCATTCTTATCTCCTCATTCATAAAAACCAGCCATAAATAAGAAAAGGTTGGCAGGCAAGAGCCAGAAGGGATGGGATGCACTAGTGTGTTTATTGCCTGCCATATTATACATAGACATAGCAATATTTATATTTTTCCTTTGTTTTCATTAATTGATAGATATGTACACTAACGAGATTCAGGAAGCGAGGGAAAAACGGGTTTTCCAGCAAGAATATTCTGATATTGTGAAGTTGAGGACACAGGCAGCGAAATTTGAGAAAAAGTCTGGGAAACTTTATAGAAAGGCAACAAAATACGAGACCAAAGCCACAAAATGCATGACCAAGGCAGTGGTGCTGCGGGAAAAAGCAAAGAAGGTCGCTGAGAAAACAAAGGAACATGAGAGAAAAATTGCAGAGCTGGAATCACTCCTTGGTGGTAGTGATCCCATAAAAACAGGTAAGCTGAAGTTGAAAATTACAAAAGAAAAGGAAAAAATTGCAAAAATCAATGCGAAGGTAAAAAATATTGAGGAAAAGGCAGCAAAGTACACTGAAAAGGCTGCAATTTTCAAGCAGAAAAATGCTGAACTGATTGAAGAAAGCAAGCGCTGGAAGGCGGAGGCGGACGAATATACCAGGAGAGCGGACAAACTGCAGAAAGTTACCTCAACCTGAGTATTTACCAGTTTCTGTTAGCGAAGCAAAAAAATGTTATGGTTCTGAGGATTTAGATGTTGTCCTTATCACAGGTGATGCTTATATAGACCAGCCCAGTTTTGGTGTGGCAATTATTGGGAGGTACCTGGTTGCTCATGGATTCAGTGTGGGAATAATACCTCAACCGGACTGGAAAAATGATGAGGATTTCAAGGTGCTTGGCAAACCCAAACTGTTTTTTGGTATTACTGCAGGGTGCACAGACAGCATGGTGAGCAATTATTCTCCCTCTAAAAAGAAGCGAAGGACTGATGAGTATTCTCCCAATGGAGTGACAGGCAGGAGACCAGATCGTGCTACAATTGTTTATTCCCATGCTGTTAGGAAAGCATGGAAAGATGTTCCCCTTATTCTTGGGGGGATTGAGGCCAGTTTGCGGAGATTTGCACATTATGACTACTGGGAAGATAGGGTAAGACAGAGTGTGCTTGCGGATGCCCATGCAGACCTGCTTGTGTATGGAATGGGTGAATTACAGGTGGTGGAGATTGCCAGAAGGTTAGAAAGTGGTGAAAAAATCTCAGAAATCAGGGATGTAAATGGAACGGTGTGGAAGAGTGGATATAAACCTGAGGATGCACTGGAAATTCCTTCCTTTGCCGAGGTTTCAGCATCAAGAGAAAAATTCGCAGAGGCTTTTCTCAAGGTGATGAAACACAATCATCCAGGCTCAAAAAAAATTTGTCAGAGGCAGAGCAAGGAATGGGTAGTTCAGAATCCCCCTATGCCACCAGTAAGCCAGAAAGAACTTGATTTTATATATTCACTTCCATTCACAAGAAAAAAGCATCCGGTTTATGGTAATGCAAAAATTCCTGCAGAGCACACTGCAAAATTCTCAATAGTAACACATAGGGGGTGTTTTGGGGGGTGTGCCTTCTGTGCAATTTCCTATCATCAGGGAAAAGTTGTGGTCTCCAGAAGCATGAACTCAATAATTGCAGAAGTAAAAAGACTTGCTATGCATAGCGAATTTCGTGGGATAATCAATGATGTGGGTGGTCCTTCAGCAAACATGTACGGAATGCACTGTAAAAAAACTGCAAACCCAGAGAGTTGCAAACGCATCTGCCTGTTTCCAGATATCTGCCCTAATCTGGAGGCAAGCCATGAACCCCTTATCGCTCTGCTACGAAAACTCAGGAATTTACCTTATGTGAAAAAAGTATTTGTTCAGTCAGGTATCAGGTATGACCTGGCACTTTTGAGCAAAGAGTATATTGAGGAAATCAGCAGACACCACATCAGCGGGCAATTGAAGGTCGCACCAGAGCATATTGAGTATGCAGTGACGAAACACATGCGAAAACCTGATGGAAAAAAATTCATTGAATTTCTTGAAGTTTTTGCTGAAATCCAGAGAAAAATTGGAAAAAAACAGTACATTATTCCATATTTCATGTCAGGGCATCCTGGTTGCAGGATTGAGCACATGGTTTCCCTTGCAAAATTCATAAGGAAACTTGGATTCTTCATAGAGCATGTCCAGGAATTCACGCCCACACCAGGCACGCTTTCTACATGCATGTTCTACACAGGTTTTGACCCCTACACAGGGGAAAAATTGCATGTGCCTAGCAGAGAGGAAAGGATTGTACAGAGAGCCCTGCTCCAGTTCCAGAACAAGAAATGCCAGAAAATTATAAGAAGGTTTGAGAAAAAACATAATGTGAAAATTCTTTTCTCACTTCTTGGGGAAACATAGGTTTTTCTGACAAACAAATCTGCTCTCTCCCAACCAGCCTAATGTGAGACCGAAACAGGATCCGTTCAATCCGAACAGACTTAGTAAAAGCATAAATATCTCCTCAAATTATCTCAGGATAGTGGGCCTGTAGCTCAGCTAGGTAGAGCAATCGGCTCTTAACCGATGGGTCAAGGGTTCGAATCCCTTCAGGCCCGCTTACCTCCCTGCATGTGTTGTTTTGCTGTAACTTTTAACTCACACTCACCTTCATCAAATCTTCATATGCTGACCTTGCTGCAAGTGCACCCTGGGCTGCAGCAATTATAATCTGGTTGAACACACCTGTGATATCCCCACATGCATAAACAAACTTCTGGTTGGTTCTGCAATTTGTATCCACAACCACATAACCCTTCTCAGAAAGTGCAACACCTAATTGCTTTGGAATCTCATTCTGCGGCTCATCTCCGATTGCAACAAAAACACCGTTAACAGAGATCTCAGAGAGCGTTTTATCCAGTGTATTCTCAATCTTGAGGGCTTCCACTCTCTTGTCACCCACAACCTCTTTCACAACAGAATTCCAGAGAATTTTTACGCCTTTTTCCAAGAGACGCTTGTAATACACCTCTTCTGCCCGCAACCTGTCCCTGCGGTGAATGAGGTAAACCTCTGCACCGAGTTCACGGAGATATAATGCTTCAACAACAGCAGTGTTTCCTCCACCTACCACAGCCACTTTTTTATTGCGAAAGAAGAAACCGTCACAGGTTGCACAATAACTTACACCTTTCCCTTTTAATTTCTCCTCACCTGGTACACCAAGTTCCCTGTGTTTTGTCCCTGTAGCAATAATTAGGGCTTTCACTTGCTCCGCACTACTGGCAGTTTTTATTTCAAAACCTGGCTCAACTCTCACAACTTCCAATACTTGTGCATTCACAATCTTATCCACATATCTTCTTGCGTGTTTTTCCATTGTAGATGCAAGTTCTGAGCCCCTGATTTCCCCAAACCCCAGATAATTTTCTATAAGCGGGGAAAGTGCTGCATTTCCTCCAGAAATTCCTGCCTCATATACTATTGGACTTAACCCATACCTTTTTGCATAAATTGCTGCAGACATTCCACCTGGACCAAAACCAATTATTCCAACATCAAACAAGTTCCCACCTCACTTCAAGTACACAAATGTGTGATACTGAACATCATAATTGACAGAAATTTCCTTCCTCTCAATAATAACCTTAAAAATTGTGTTGCTATTAAAAGAGAGATAAGGATTCATTCCATCCTTGTATTCCAGTTCCGATGGGTCCGTATAATAATTATGTGCACTGTCATTAAGTAGCGCAGGATTCCATGTATGCACATTTCTTCTCAGATTCACAAATGCAGTCCTTGTTTTCTGGCTAAGTTTCACAGAATTCTTTGTTATATTTATGTTGTAAATGTCTCCGTAGAACACCTTCTGTATTGGAATTCCACTCTGGTTGGTTTCAAATGTAATCATTTTTGTTGTATTGCCACTCACTGTTGAAACGCTGTCAATCATATCTGCAATTTTTTTCGCAATCTGATTGAATTCTGTGTTCTTTACAGTGTTTTGCTGGGTGAGGAAGAAAGCTACCACTGATGCAAGGATTATAAATACTGCAACAGTTACCGCCACATATGAGCTCAGCCATTGCCACATTCTTTTACACCTCTACACACCAATTGCCAGCTGTCCCATTACCGTTGTAACAGCGTAGATGAGCACTGCAATTGGGAGCGTTGAAGCAGCCATAGCCTTTCTCTCAGCCCAGTCCTCCCCATGCTCCACACCAGTCACAAAATAAATTATAATGAGATCCGTTAGTATCAGATAAATACCAAGGATCAGGTAGAATACATGGATTGAAATTAACTGGGAGGCAGTAATTGCAACCAATGTTTTTGTCAGAAGCACATAGAGGGCTGAGGTCATTCCCATCACGATGGGTGCAAACACAATTGCGGTGGTTTTCATCATTCCTGCAGTGCTTGCCAGCTCCCTCCTAATCTCATGATCCACTTTTTTCAGGTCTCTCTGGTAATTTGCAATCTCAATGATTGTCTGCCCTGCAGTGAGTGGATCCTTTTTCACAATCTCGGTGATTGTTTTGAATGTAACCGAAATTAACTTAGAGGGAAATTCTCTCAGAATTCCTCTTGTTCTGCTGAAAAGCACCTCATCAAGGGTTTCACCAGAAACCTGAATTGAAAATATGATTTTTTTGAGCAACTCACCGATTTCTGTGCCTTCCATGCTTTCTGCAGTTCTCTTTAATGCCACTTCCACTGAGCTGCCTTCTGCCATTCTGCTCCCTAACTGGAACAGGGCATCTGGAAACTCTTCTTCCATTTTCATTATCTCATTTCTCTCCTTCTTAATTGCAAACACGGTGGTTCCACAGTAATAGGCAATCCCTAGCCCAATACCCACAATTATGGGAAGTGGTCCTATATAATACATGAGCGTACCTTCAGGGGCAAGCACCATGGGTATTGATATGAGAGAAATTCCTATAGCAAGAATAAGTGATGTAATAAGAATGGCATTTTCCTTTTTCTTGCTAAGTTTTGACTTAATCTTTGGAGGGGGTGTGGTACCTGGTCTTTTTCCAAGAATATAATACGCATACCCGTAGGTCCCAAGCGGAAAGAGAATGTCCATAAGCACAACGAGAGTTACAGTGTTGTCAGATCCTTGCTGTGCACCAGTAATTCCCGCAGTTGCAGCAGCACCCCCTGTAGGAATTGTCAGATTAATATTCACAAGAGAGATCATTGGGAGCATTGCACCTATAACCATGGGCATCAGAATTCCAATTGCAAACAGAATAGTGGTTGGACCAGAAAGAGATGCTGCAAATTCGTCAATTTTTTTCTTTGTGCCGAGAAGCACGATGTCCTTTGCTTTTTCCAGATTTCGCTTTAGCCCCTCTTCACTTCTTTCAAATACTGCCATTCGGATTGCATAAAGAGCCCTTTTCAGATCATCGTTCCAGTATCCCCATTCGTACGCAAAATCAAGAAAAGAATCTTCAATAGTGTTGAATTTTCGCGTGTAAATATTCCATATAACTTTCTTAAGTCCTGAGGCAAGGGGTTCATCTGTATTTTCTGCAGCAAATGCAACAGCCTTATCCAGTGCAGGTGTTAAGCTCATGGACATAACCATGTAATTCACAGCCTCGGGAGCCCTTCCCAGCATCCTCACTTTTAATCTATTGGACAAAATTTTCGGATAATTGAAAAGAAGCAGAAAAACAAACATCGGGAGGAAGGCTGTGGGCAGGATCATATACAGAAGGTACATTGTGATGTCTATCGGAATCAAGACATAAATCACAAGAGCAATTATAAACATTGTTATGAATGTGAGCATTGTCATAAAAATAGAAAGAAATTCCACCTCGTGATACTCCACATCAATGCCTGCAAAATATACCATCTTCTTGAATTCTTGCTGTTTATATACCTTTGTGGCATAGTCAAACTCTTTTTTGGCTTTTTCATATTTTTTCAGAGCAGCCGCATATCTCGGGTCATCTTTAGTATAGAGATACTCCGCAGAAGAGAGGTTGTTTTCTGCCAGTTTGAACTCCCTATATTTTCGTTCATAGAATTTCTGTAATTTTTTCTGGCGTTTTTCAAGTGCTGCCTGCTTTGGACCAAACCACTTGTTCACCTTCTTGCAGAGTTTGAGGTACCAGAGTCCCTCTTCAATTTCCGGCAAGGCTTCTTTCTTTTTCTCAGGCATATTTAACGCTCCTTTCAAACCACTTATTCCATTCGTTCAACAATGCAACATAATCAACCTTCTTTCCACGGGTGTAGTGTTTCTCAAGAATCTGCCAGAATGCATTATTTGATGCTGCAACCCACTTTGCTGTAAGCAGCTGAGGTTTGTTATACGCCTTAGCATGCTCTACAATTTTTGCCCTGTATGCGGCTCTGACTCCAATATTCTGGATGGCTTCCCAGTAATCTATACCCCATGCATCTGCTATTGCCTTGATTCTCTCAGAGTTTTTCTTGAATACATCTGTCTCCACCAGTGCATCGGAATGTTCGTCATACTTCATGAGGTCATTAAACTGCCCCTCTTTACCTTCCTCTTTTACAACCTCTGAAATCTGGGTGATGCGTCTGAGCTGTTTCTGTGTACCACCAGGGCTTGTAAGTCCTGCTACAACAACTACATCTGTAGCATTGAATGATTTAGGTGGAATTCCTATATCAAATACCACCCTTTCATAAATTGCCCTTGGCGTATTACCGTGAATTGTGCCCAGAACTGCACTTCCTGCAGTCCCTGCTCTCATTGCTTCGTAAAGTGTCTTTGCTTCCTGACCTCTTACCTCACCAAGCACAATTGCACTTTCACCCAGTCTCAGTGAGACTTTCAATGCATCATCTGCTGTGAGTTCCCCTTTGCCACCCAGTGAGCTCTGCACGAAAATTCCCTGCACTTTATAGCCAAGTTCTCTCATTTCCGGCACAGGCAACTCAAGGGTGTCTTCTATTGTTATAATTCTCTGGCTCTGCGGAAATTCAAGCATGAGTGCGCCAACAAGCGAGGTCTTACCAGAACCCCTGCTCCCAGTCACAAGGATTGTGGAACGCCCATCTATAAGGAAAGAGAGCAAGCCAGCACCAAGGGGTGAAAGGCTTCCGAGATAGATCAATTTCAGGAGTGTCCATGGGTCAGTAGAATGTCTTCTCAATGCAAATGCAATACCCTCAGGGCTCAGGGGCTTGCCAATAACAGTAACTCTGGTGTTGTATTCTTTAATATCTGTTTCCAGGACTGGCATAGCCTCAGAGAACGGCCTCCCGCTTTCTAATCTGAACCTTGAAAGAAGTGCCTCTGCATCCTCATCTCCCACAGTAACATTTGTGATGCATTTGTCACCGATACGGGGGTCATTGTAACCTCCAACCCTAAGATGCACACGGTTTTCAGATGCTGGTGCATCAATGTACACATCTTGTACAAATTTGTCCTCAAGCATTGTTTCTACAACACCAAGCCCAGCAACATACTTTGTCAGAATCTGCGCAAGCTTATTTACAGTGGCAATTTCCTCCGCGCGGGTCATCCCAATGTTAATTCCATGCTTTTTGGCAAGTTTGTATATTAACCTTGTACCTAATTTTGTAACATAGGTCTTCGTCTGGGAAAGACGGGTCAACTGAATATGTTTGGGATAATGCTGACTAAGTTCTTCTCTTGCAATCTGGACAAGTTGCATGTGTTCAATAGGCAACTGATACTCAAAGAGGGTAACATGGTAGAGAACATCTATCTGATTTGGAATTGTATAGATCTCCACTTTTGCATCTTTCACATAATATTCCCTTATTTTCACGCCGTCATCAGGTGGTTTTGGCGCCACCCATGAAGATGAGAAACCAGGACGAAACATATGATTCTTATCTAAAATTCTGTTTATACCTTTCTTCAGACCGACAATATCCACCTTTGCAATTGACTGGAGAATGTTAGCAAGAGGGCCTCTCTCTATACCTCCCTCTCTTGGTGTGGGTCTAAGCACTACCTGTGCCTGCTCACTGTACTGGGGCTGTGCGATCTGTGGGGCTATGGGTGGTGGTGTATACCTTGGAACTGCGGCTTCTGGTGTGGCTGCTTGCATGGACTGGGGCGGAGATTGTGTTTGCGTGCCTATGGGTCTTTCCATTTCAACGGTTCTAGCTTCCCATACAGGTTGCTGTACTGGCTGTGGTGGAGGTGGTGGAGGTGCTGGAGACACGGGGTGCGCAGGAGCAGTTTGTCCTGCTGGTGGTGAGTACACTGGTGGTGGGGTTCGCTGGGCAGGGGGTTGGTATGGTGGTGGAGAAGAAACTGGCTGAGGTTGAGGAGGTGCTGGTTGTGGCGTGTATCTGGGTGGTAAAGGTTCTGGTGGGGGAGGTGTTGGCTGAACTGGTGGTGGAGCAACGGGTTGGGGTGGAGGAGTGAACATAGTCTGTGAGGGGTCTGGTGATTTTGGAGGAGCAGTGTATCTTCTTTCTTGTGTTGAAGTAACAGGCAATCCTGCGGGTGGGGCTGCTGGTGCCTGCTGTGCTGGAGGTGTTCTAGGCAACGGTGTAGCGCACATTCTACAGTTTGTTTCAATAGGACTATTTAGGGTGCCACATTTAGGACACACCTTGAGATTTTTATCCGCCTCACTATATGATTGTGACCTATCTGGTCTCTTGCCTCTACGATCTGCCAATTTCTCACCTCTATGTTATAATTTTGAATCCCATGTACAGGATGTACGTTCGCAAATCCTCAAGTTGATTGTGCAGATAGACAATGTCCCCGATTGTAGTTTCAATGCAGGGTGCACACCCTTCTGTGGGTGTGGCTCTCTCAAGTGCACTTACCTTCATTCCAAATTCTGCATAGAATTCTCCGATGTCTCTGTAAAGTTTGTTCTTCAGCATTGGGAAAAGAATCTGCGGATTGTAGGCGCATCTTGGACAGTTGATACCGCGCTTCCTCCTAGCCTCTGCCTTTGATGCATCCTCACCTGGCTGTGGTGCTAGAAGTGCTGGTGGACGCACAGACAACTGGTCAAGTGTACTGCCCACCTGGACAATTTTCTTCAGCAGCACCATTGCATCGCCAAAGTACTGCCTTTCCACGAAATGCGCGAGTGTCAAAATATCCACATTTTCTTCTTCAGTCAACGCCTTCAGAACACCAGTGAGGCATGCAGGATTGTCTAGGCCCCCCGCACCCCCACATTCCTTGCATCTTGTCACCATCTTTATGAGTCTGCCTTCCTGAACCACATCGTATTCGCACATTGGCTGTTCTTCTATCTTTTTTACCTGTGCACCTTTTCTTCCAAACATGGTTTACGCCCCTTTAACGCCCAATACTATATTACATACAGGTATATTAACCTTTTATTTGCATTCTAAATTGTGTGTGTCAGCAATTGTGGGTCTGAGTTTTCTGGCAATCTTCAGCTTTTCTTCTTCTATTTCCGCTATAAGTTTACCATGTGTGTATGGTTCAATATTGGCCACAAGTTCACCTCTGGGATCATATAATCTCTGACCACCCCAAAAAACCAAATTCTGCTCAGTACCCAGAAGGTTGGAATATGCAACAAAAACAGTGTTTTCAATGCTTCTTGCTTTAAGCACGCTTTCAAAAAATTTTTTTGTTGTAGAAGGAGATGCAGAAATGCATATCAGTAGATCAGCACTTTTGAGTGCGTATTCCTTTGCGATTTCTGGAAAGAACAGTTCATAGCATATTAGAATGCCTGCCCTTATCCCTGATACTTCAAAAACAGGGTATTTTTCTTCACCTGGTGCAAAGAACAGGGCTTCTTCAAAAGGACCAAAGGTGGCAAGTTTTTGCTTTCTGTAGCTTTCCAGCCTGCCATCAGGCATTGCAATTACTGCACTATTGAACACCATTCTTTTTTCCAGATCAAATTCAGGCATTCCTGCTACGATTGTGGTTCCATATTCTTCAGCTATTCTTGATAATCTTTCTCCAATTTTTCCGTGCAATGGTTCCGCATACCTAAGCATTCTGTTTTTCAGTGAATAGCCAGTGATGAACATCTCAGGAAATACTGCTATGTCAGTATCTTTCGCATTCTCCTCAATTAGTTTGAGATTTGTCTCTGGGGAAAGGAACTTATGTTTAACAGATGGAAGAGTAAGTTTCATTTCCCTGCCTCCAGATAACTGTTTTTCATGGCATAACTCTCACCCATCTTGGGCTCATAGAATTCAAAAGGTGGAACTGGGAACACCGATGCCCCGAGTTTCTCTGTAGCCACTATATTTTCATGAATTCTCGGTATCTCGCTTACAGGCATTGCAAAAATAATTTCAGTGTGCTGTGTACCCCCGAATCTTCTATCACCAGCACATGGAATTGCAAATATTGGCTCATTTTTTGCGTAAGCAAATGCGGTAGCTGAGCAAAGTGCTGCCTCTGCCACTGTATCGCCAGTTACCTTTTCCCCTGAGTCATATGCAAATGCATGAATAAGTCGCATAATCTGTGCTGGAAGCCCGTATATTACTGCAACATCCGCTTCTTTCATTTTCCTGAGTGAATTCACGAAAACACCTGAGCAGAGTTTTTCTGTGTCACCCAGTTTAAACACATTCGCCATGAACTTTCTACCCGCTGTTGTGTCTTTCGTGTATCTACCAGTGGGTGCATTTCCACTTGTGAATATCTCTGGTGTTTTTATAAGTCCAAGGCATGCAGCACCAATGGCACATACCGCTTTCTCTGATACCCATACATTACCCATTTCCTGATATCGCGCAATAGAGACAAGCTGGCAAAAATTGTGCCTATGCTCCATCGGAGATTTTGGAAGTTTTTCGCCTTTTGGTATGAATTTCACCCCCACAGTTTTAGTAGCGAGTTTAAGCAAGCCCTCTATGGTGTCCAGCTCATTTTCCAGCATTGTTTTCACCAGAGATGCAAGCACTACGCAATATAAAAACTTAACTTTGGGTCATAGATAGTTTATTTCGGGCTACACGAACATAGATGATGAAATGCTGTTTCACTTCTCAGTAAAATTTATCTCCATCGGATTAATTACGGATTGCATGGAATTAATTGAAGCAATTAAGCAGCGCAGAAGCACAAGAAAATTTGCGGAAAGGGATGTTCCTGATGAAATTTTGAGCAAACTTCTGGAATATGGAAATCTCGCACCTTCTGCAGGTAATCTGCAGGCAAGGGACTTTATAGTGGTAAAAAAGAAGGAAACAAGGGAGGCACTTGCAGAAGCCGCACTTGGCCAGGAATTTGTAGCGGAGGCACCAGTTGTGTTTGTAATTTGCACAAACGAACGCAAGATTTCACATTATGGTACCCGCGGTAAATCCCTTTACACATACCAGGATACAGCAGCATCTGCAATGATACTAATGCTTGCAGCCCTTGAATTCGGGCTCGGAACATGCTGGGTAGGTGCATTTGACGAAGAAAAAGTCAGAAAAATTCTTGGGATACCACAACATGCAAGACCTGTGATTCTCATCCCGATTGGCTACCCTGCAGAGAGCCCTAAAATGCCACCAAGGAAAACCCAGAACGAATATGTACACATGGAGCGATGGTAATGGAAATGCTACCAATTCTGGGCGAGGGCTACAGCTCAAATGTGTATCTTATAAATGGGAACCAAAAGATACTGATTGATGCTGGGCTCGGTACTGATGCATACAGAATAATAAGGAGCATTGAAGGTACTGCAAAAAAACTGGATGCCATAATTCTTACACACCGCCACATGGACCATATAGGCGGTGCAAAGCAAATCAGCGAACACTTCAGCGCAGAAATCTATGCAAGCGAAATTGAGTGTAAAGCAATAAGCGATGGAGATATGAAAAGCACCTGTGCATTCGCATTCGGAATGAAAGTACCAAAAATAAAAGTGCGCACAATTGATGAGCTTGAATGTGGAGAAATCCAGGTAATTCCGACACCGGGACATACTTCTGGCAGTATATCAATTTATTTCCCATCAAAAAAATGGCTATTTTCTGGAGACACTGTTTTTCTTTACGGTTCAACAGGGCGCTGGGACCTCCCTACAGGTAACCTTGAAGATCTGAAAAGGAGTATTGAAATGTTAAGCACGCTGGAAATTGAAGGACTTTTCCCGGGACATGAGGGTTATACAGAAAGAGAGGGTATTGAGCATATCCATGCTGCTCTGGAATTTCTGAGAGGTGAATTTTTTGAATGAGGAAGCGTTGGAAAAATACAGGATGGCTGGAAAAATTGCGAGTGAGGCAAGAACACTTGGTGTGCAGAGCATAAAGGAGGGAAAAACATATCTTGAGGTTGCAGAAGAAATTGAAAATTACATAATTGAGAAGGGGGCAAAGCCAGCATTCCCTGTGAACCTTTCTACAGATCACCAGGCAGCACATTACTCTCCAGCAATTAATGACAGAAAGAAATTCGTGAGCGGAAGTATTGTGAAGTTGGATGTGGGCGTGCATGTGGATGGATATATTGCAGACACTGCGGTTTCAGTGGAGGTCGGAAACACTGGTAGATTCTCTTCACTGATTGATGCTGTAACTCTTGCTCTGGAAAACGCAATAACTCTCTGCGGAAACTCTGTTCCTGTGCGAAAAATTGGTGAAAAGATTGAAGAAACAATAAGAGTTCTGGGATTTATGCCTGTTGTGAATCTCACAGGACATGAGGTAAGAAGATACAATCTGCATGGTGGAAAAAGTGTCCCAAATATTTCTACAAATTCTTCAGAGATTCTCAATGCTGGGGAAGTTGTGGCAATTGAACCGTTTGTAAGCACTGGAAGCGGACATGTGGATGCTGATGGAAAAGGCAATATTCTCAGAATTATGCATGAAAGGAAAATTGAAGAGCCATTGAACGAGTTCTATATGCTTGTGCGTGAGCATTTCGGCAATCTCCCTTTTTCGCCCCGCTGGTGTCGGAAATTTGATCAAAATCCACAGGAAAAACTCAACAAGCTCATTAGATATGGCGTGATTTATGAGTATTCTGTGCTTTCAGATACAAGAAAAGGGTTGGTTGCCCAGGCAGAGCATACCGTAATAATTCATGAGAAGGGATGTGAGGTGACAACTAGATGAGTACGCTTGAAAAGGCAATGAAATTCGCATTTTTCCTTTTTGTGATTGCTTTCTACATGATGTTGATCACTGCAAATTATCTTGGGCTCTTTTTTGCTTTATACATTGTTCCCCGAAACATACTGTTAAGTAATCCGAGCATGCATTTCGGACTTTTTGTACCCACCTACATACATCTTTTCACAATCTCCGGCACGAGTGTGCTTCTCTACTTTTACTTCATTGTGATTTTTCTAATTGCCAGTTTTGTTCTCCTTGTGTACTTCAATTTGAAATCCTGTATTAAGGAAATTCGGGAGAGAAAGAGAATTGTGATTGCCTCTCATAACCCACTCCTTATAATGGGAGAGGTATTCTCTGTTATAGTGTTCATAACAATCTTTTACAACCTCTTCCTCAATGTGGTAAATGTTTCACCCGCTGCACCTGAGTTTGAGAGTGCGCCCTTGTGGGAAAACATGCTCTCGCTTGCCAATGCTGCTATATATGAGGAGTTTGCAGTGAGAGTGTTGTTCCTTGCAATTCCTCTCTTCGTGATCCAGTACATCCGAGATAGAAAGTTTATGTGGAAGGCGTTTTTTATTGGAGGGCAGAAATTAGATGCTCTATCTGCAATTTTAATCCTTTTTTCCTCAGTTATTTTCGGGGTTGCACATGCACTTTATGGCTGGGATATTTACAAGATTTTCCCTGCATTTGTGGCTGGTGCTGGTTTCGGTTATCTATATATAAAGGGTGGATTTTTTGCATCTGTGCTGATGCACTTTGCATTTGACTACCTGGATATTACATACATGCTTGCAACTAAGAATGTGCTTTCACCAGCATTTGAATTCCTTGCTATGCCTGGCATCTTTATCTCAACAATTGTGCTAATGTTTGCAATTGCTGTAGCTCCGATAGTGCTATATGGGTATTGGAAAAAATTCATGGAAAAATATCGGGGCATGCCAAGGAGTAGCACTGCATACCAGAAGGCAGGTAGGGTTGAAGGGGGATTGATTTCATTGCAATTTCCAGTTGGGAAATGCCCTAAATGCGGGTGCGAGGAATCAAGGTATCTTGGATGGAACATGCTAGAATGTGTGCGTTGCGGGGAAAAAAGAAAGATGGGGTGAGATAATGAAATATCTGAAAATTGAGAAAAAAGAGGGAATCTGTGTGGTAAGCATAAACAGGGCTGAGAAGATGAATGCACTGAACAGGGAGTTGCTAAAAGAAATGGAATGCGCATTCTATGAAGTGTGTAATGAAAGTGCTATAGGTGTGCTTGTGATTACAGGGATTGGAAAGGCATTTGTTGCTGGTGCAGATATCAGTGAGATGCAGGGTTTTTCATCGGTGGAGGCGGAAGAGTATTCGATGCAGGGGCAGAGGGTGTTTGGAATGCTTGAGAAAATGGAAATTCCTGTGATTGCGGCAATTAACGGTTATGCATTGGGTGGAGGGCTGGAACTTGCACTGAGTTGCGATTTCAGAATTGCAGCGGAGAATGCTATCTTGGGCTTACCTGAAATTACACTTGGACTTGTGCCTGGCTTTGGGGGCACACAGAAACTTGCAAGAATTGTGGGCACAGGAAAGGCAAAGGAACTTATCATGCTCGGGAGTAAGGTGAGTGCTGCAGAGGCATATCAGATGGGGCTGGTGCACAAGGTTACAAAGCCAGAAAATTTGATGGAAGAAACAATTGCATTTGCCAAAAATCTGCTTGGCTTAGGAAGGGTAGCACTCAAGACCGCAAAATATCTGATTAATGCATCTGCTGATCTTGCGCTTGATGATGGGCTTGCGCTTGAGTCAAAGGCGTTTGCATTGCTTTTCAGCGGAAAGGAGGCAAGGGAGGGAATTGACGCATTTCTGAGTAAGCGAAAGCCAGAATTTAGGGGGAGGTTATGAAATGAATAAAAAAGAGATCTCCAAATCCCTTGAAAAATTTGTGTTTTCCCTTGCGCAGGAGAGAGAGGCGCACACCCGCTTTAGAAAAGGGTTAAAGTATGTTGAGGCTGGAAAATATGAGGATGCCCAGAAGATATTTGATGAAATTTTTGAATTGGTTGCTCCCAAATTAAGTCAGGAGTTGAGGGATGGAATTCTGGGATACTTACTGATTACAGATGGAGATATGTTAATGTCCTTGGGGAAATACAGCAAGGCAATCAGGGTGTGGGAGATGGCTCTGAAAATTCACAGGAAAACTGGGGAAGAGGAACTTGTGGTTTCAGAGTTATCAGCGCTTGGTGCTGCTTACATGAACCTGGGCAAATTTGATGAGGCAATCAACTATCTTCAAGAGGCACTTGAAGTTTGCAGAAAAAAAGGTTATGAGCTGATGGAAGCAGATTGCTATAGGAGTTTCGGTGAGGTGTTTCGCGCTCTGGGAAATAGAGAGAAGGCAGAGGAGTACTACAATCGTGCAATTGCAATTTTTGAAAAACTGAAAAACTTGAGAGGACTGGCTATGTGCCATGGATCACTCGGTGTGATGTATGGAAGGGCAAATGAAAATGAGAAGGCAATCTCAGAGATAGAGAAGGCAATTGAGTTGCATAGGAAGACAAAAGATAGGGAATATGTTGCTGCAGATTACCAAAATCTCGCAAATGTATACTATAATTTGGATAAATACAAAATGGTGATTGATTACTGCAAAAAAGCTATTGAGGTTTACAATGGGCTGAATGGGGATTTCTCAGAAGAAATTAAAAAGTGTTACCTTCTAATGGGTAAGGGTTATGAAAAAATGGGCGATAAAAATAAGGCGAGGGAGTGTGTGAAAAAGGCAAAAGAGGCAAGGAAGGAAAAATAATTCCCTACATTAAAAACTCAATTATCATCTGGATGCCAGCAACAAACAACATGGAGATGAAGATTGTACGCAACGGCTTTTCTTTCAGTTTTTTTATTCCTATTCTTGAACCAAAGAGTGCACCTATAAACGCAAGAATTGCAAATGGAATTGCACTCATACTTGCAGTGAAAAATGTAGGGAGAAGGAGGGCATTTGTGAAAATCCCTCCTAAACTTGTGAGACAGATTGTGAAGGAGGAGGTCCCACTTGCCTTTTTGGTTTTGCATGACAGCAGATAGAGTAGAATGGGAACATTGAAAATGCCACCACCTACACCGAACATTGCAGAAATTATGCCAGAAAAGTAGGCAATTAGAGCAACAATAAAGAAATCTCTCCGCCTTACTTTTTTTTCCACACACACATTGTTCAGATAAAAGGTGTCATAGAGCATTTTTGCACCTACTCCAAATGCAAGAATTGCAAAGAGAAGGTAGAAGATTGAGTAATGTATGCTGAGCCCGAGATATACCCCTGTGATCGAGCCTGGAATTGAAAACATGGCAAGCAGCACTCCATATTTGTATTCAAGAAGTTTGTTGCGCCAGTGGTTGTATGCAGCTGCAACTGAAGTGGCAAGCACAAGGAAAAGGGAAATGCATACAATTGTATCTTTATCAGCAAATGCAAAGCCCACGAGCAAAGGGGTAAAAAGCATGCCTCCACCAAGCCCCATATTAGAATAAACAAATGCAATCAGAAACACCAGAATTGCAATTGCGATAATTATGAGAAAATCCATGGATTGAAGATTTGTTGGAGGTATATAAAAATAACTCATATCTGGAGTTCTGTTTTTGTTCTATTCAGTTCGGCTTTTGTACCAAAAAATCCTTATTTAAGCAAAAAATTCTGCATACGGTGATAAAATGAAGACTGGAATGGGTGTTCTGATTGCTGTGTTGTTCATGATAATTGCAGTTTCACAGGGTGGGCAAGGTGATGCAGCCAGCGTTTCAGAAAATGTGATTTCGGGATATGGGGATTTAAAAAACATGACATTTTATTTCCATAATGAAAGCACTGCACAATACATTTTTGATTATTCCACAACCTACATTTTTAACACAATTTTAGGAAGCAAGATGGAGAGCATAAGCAGGTGGGGTAGCGTGGTGGTGGACTTCTATCTCTGCCCACAGCTAGCAGGAAATATAACAATTTCTGGGAATGTAACCGTTGTCTTTTACATGAACATGAGTGCTGAGAGCAACAATTTCAATGGAAATTTTGGTTTATGGCTTTATGATGTCTCTTACATCTCTTCAGGTGGTGTAGAAACCTCTGTTGAAATAGGAAATGCCCAGGTTGCGCTTCAACTCACAACAAACCGCGCGGCTTATGCAGTGACAATCCCAAATGTGCACTATTTAGTTGAGAAAACTCACAGTTTGAGGGCAAGGATTTCTATCAGTGGAGGCGCCTCAAACTATTATTTTATCTGGTTTGGTACTGGAAACTGGGATTCAAGAATAATCCTGCCAACGCAAGAATCTGTTCATGTGGAGAGCATTCATACATTTGATGCAAACCACACAGAAACAGTATGGTTCGACCCGATGGCTGTGAATAAAACGATGTATGTGAGAGCAAATATTACAGACCCGTTCGGGGGATATGACATTTATTGGGTGAATATAACACTCACAGACACAGAAGGAAATGTTGTGCTGGGCATAGTGAATGCATCCATGGTAAAAGTTGAAGGAAATAACAAATCATTTCTTTCAGTTTACGAATATGAATTAAATTACTCTGGACTTGTGCCTGGGAAGTATATAATCACGGTGCTTGCTGTTGACATGAATGGATATTACTGGTATACCCATCTTCAGCATTATGAGTTTGGTCCATACATAGATAGCGCTACAACATTTTTCTTTATCGGAGGTTTACCAGTTTACGCAAATTTCAAGTGTGTTGATGCCTCAAATAATGCCCTTGCCAATGCCCGAGTTGATGCAAGTGTTTCTGGCAAGCTTGTAGCAACTAACATCACAAATGCTTCTGGTATTGCAAATCTTACAATTTATCCTGGCAATTACACAATTAATGTTTACTGGCAGGAAATTGTGGTGGCAAATATGTCAGTTGAGATAATAGAGAATGTGAGTGAAGAGAACCCAATAGTTATCTTCTGTCAGGTTTACAATGTAGGATTTTTCATCGTTGATTTGCATAACGATGCACTGGCATACGCAATGCTCTTCATTACACATCCGAATGGAAGTCTGATAGAAATCAAAACTGATGGAGAAGGAATTGCTGCAAACCTCCCAGTGCTTGCTCAACTACCAGGAGGAAATTACGGTGTAAGGATAGAGTGGAGAGGAATATTCGTTGGTTATGCTGTTGTCTCTGTCAATCACAGTTCCCCACCCTACTACAAACTCACAGCAAATGTATTCAATGTGGTGTTCAGGGCTATAGATAGTCATGGAGCACCAATTTCAGATGCATACATTACCGCATTTGACAATAGAACTGGATTCCTCATTGACGCTGGATTCACTGATTCTAACG
>JBMFNP010000006.1:22811-50491 GCA_049970095.1 Thermoplasmata archaeon
CGGCACCTGCACATTGAAACTACCAAAAATCACAGCGGAAATCTATGTGTACTGGTATTCTACATGTGTGTACACTGGTATCTATAATATCAGTGGTGATAGCACATTCAACCTGAATTGCAGTGTGTACTATGTGGTGTTCAGGGCCATAGATAGTCATGGAGCACCAATTTCAGATGCATACATTACCGCATTTGACAATAGAACTGGATTCCTCATTGACGCTGGACTCACTGATTCTAACGGCACCTGCACATTGAAACTACCAAAAATCACAGCGGAAATCTATGTGTACTGGTATTCTACATGTGTGTACACTGGTATCTATAATATCAGTGGTGATAGCACATTCAACCTGAATTGCAGTGTGTACTATCTAACCGTGCATGTTTCGGATGTCAATGGAGTTTTGCTTAACAATGTATTTGTTGAAGCAAAGCAGAATGGAAATAGTGTAGCATCAAATATCACACAGCAAGGAAAATGCATGATGCGTCTTCCCAGAGGGAACTATACGATCACAGTCACCTATATTGATACAATAATGTTTACAAAAGTATATGCAAGCAATGAAAATGAGGTAAACTTTTCAGAGGACACTGAGATTACGATAAGGTTTGTGGATGTGCCACCACCATTTTACACAACAAACCTGTTTGCGGTGGGTGTGCTGATTGCTGTGCTCCTGATTCTATTGGTAATTTTTGGTTTGCTGCTAGCAAAAGTTAGGAAACAAAAACCAAAATCACAGATGAATGAGGCACAGAAATAGGTCCTCAAACCAAACCCTTATATCCGTTGTGTATATTCATACATATCGTGATTGACAATTATGGCAGAAAACTTCAGGGTGTCCGCCTCTCAATTACCAGCAGATGCAATCTCTCGTGTTTCTACTGTCATGGAGAGGGGCAGGCAGAGGAGAAGGATGAACTGAGTCTCAGAGAAATTGCAATACTTTCCGATTACCTTTCAAAGATGGGCGTTGACAATGTAAAGCTAACTGGCGGCGAACCATTACTCAGAGACGATGTTACAGAGATTGCAAGGTTTTTCAGGAAAAAATCCATAGTACCAGGAATTACTACGAATGGCACACTCCTTCTTGAGAAGGCTAGAGAACTTAGAAATGCGGGTGTTTCGCATGTAAATGTGAATCTTCCTAGCACCAATGAAAAAATCTATGAAAAAATCACAGGCAAAAATTTTTGCAGAAAAGTAATTGAAGGGTGTGTAGCAGCGAGAAATGAGGGCATTGCAGTTAAGCTCAATGTGGTAGTGCTGAAAGGATTGAATGATACAGTTGAGCACTTTCAGCAGATGCTGGGATTTGGAGAGAATAACAGGATCCACCTCCAGTTAATTGAGCTGGAATCACCAGTACCTATGAACCCAGTTTACAGGCAATACCACACAACACTTGATCATCTGGAAAAATATGTTTCCAATCTGGCAATTGACATCACAAAGAAAGAAAAATTACATAATACCACAATTTACACACTGGCAAATGGTACGAAAGTGGAAATAGTTTCTCCCATGGGAAACCATGATTTTTGCATGCATTGTACCAGATTACGAATTACTGCAAGCGGGAAAATCAAGCCCTGCCTCTTTGCGGAACCTACTGTAGATATTCGCCCAGCGCTTGATGACTTTGAAAAATTCAAGGAAGCGGTGAGGTGTGTCTGGTTTGCGAGAAAACCTTATTTCTAACCAGAGCTACAAAGGAAACTGGCAGAGGATTCTTATTGCTACGGGTTTCAATCTTCTGTTTGAATACTCAATGCGGGGCATAAATGATCTTTTTGCGAGACCTTTCCTGCCATTTTTCCTTTTCATGGTTTACTTTCCATACTTTACAATTCTGGAGCATTGCATAGAAAAATACAAAATGGGAGATGTACAGCTCCTGATATCTGGGTTTATTTTCGGTGCTCTGGCTGCGTTCTTTATTCCTGGTGGCATGTTCGCTCCTCCACTTGTTTTCGGTCTAAACTGGTCTTTATTTTTTCTTATTACTCTCGTGTGGTGGGGCACACTTCAGGCAGTAGTGACATTCTACCTGGCACGAAGAATTGTCCCGACAAGAAACTATACTCCATTTCTTCATGGGAAAATGTTCTGGGTCTTTTTTTCCATTCTTCTGGTTTTTCTTTGCATTTTCAGAATTGCAATAAAAAATGCACCTCCAGTCTCACCTGCAGGTGCCCTAATTATCCTTGTTCTTGTTCTGGTAATGTTTGTAATTCTTGTAAAAGGAACACCTGGCAAAACTGCGAAATTTGAGTGCAGTCTGCTGATGGACATTATGTCTGCCCTTACCGTGATTATGTTTCTCATATCTACCTTTGCCTTTACAGACAAAGAATCCCTCGGCATCCATATGGTGAACACCACAGCAGTAAAATTTGTCAGTATCTGGACATTGATTTTATTTTTTGCAGTGTGGGGATACAGATTATTTTCAAAAAAGCCAATTTCTGTTTAATTCCTATTCCATGCCCAGCAACGCCATCCTTTCAAGCACTAGCAGATGCCATTGGGATTCGGGTGTAGCATCCAGTTCCTCCTTTGTGAATACATTTTTTGCCTTTTCTGCTGTAAACGCCAGCACATCTTCACACTCTACAAGTCCCATTTCAGCTAGAAACCTTTCCTTATCAATTGAGCCCAGCACAATGAATGCAAACCTTTCACTTTCAGGCTTTATCCCCACTCTTTCCATTGCCTCATAAATCTGATCTGTGAGAGCCACATAGAGAAAGATTATGTTTTCCACATTCTTTACCTTGAGATTTTTTTTCTGATTAGGATTGAAGGCATGATAACACGCAATCTCCATGTGCATTCTTCCCAGTACTTTATCTGCATCAAATACCAGAATCTTCTGGTCCCTCTGCCTGATCTTTACCAGAAGATGCGGGCATTTACCAGTAGCCCCGAAGATCATCCACTTATTTGCTGACAATTATCTCCTCTCCGTTTTTCACCTTTTTGAATAGTTCTGGGTGCTTTACTCTGGCAAACACATTCACGGGAGAGTATGCCATCGGTTTTTCATCCACACTGCTGAGGGTTTTTCCAAAAAAAATGCAGAGGCATTTTCCTTCAGGCCAGTAAGCCACTGCACCCACCTCCACAACCTTCCTGCCTTTCTCAAGTTCCATCACTACAGGAATCTCAAAGTAGATTTCTTCACCCCAGAAATTTGCCCTACCACGAAATGGCATTGCACCCAGAACCTTTTCTGCAGTCTCTGGGTTTTCGCCAGTAGTTTCTGCCTCCACCTTTCCTGTGCTTTTGCTCTCAAACCAGAATTTGCTCATACAAAAAGGAAAGGAAACAATAAATAAAAAAATTGTGGGTTGAGGCTATGGATAAATTATATTAACGCCTAAGCAATTCCGTAACTCATGCAGACACCTGTACCTTTATGCCCAACATGCAGCACCCCGCTTCTGTGGATGAATGATTTCAACCAGTGGTACTGTCCGAAGTGTAGGCTCTATCCATTTGTCCAGAGAAAAGATGAACTTTCTGCATTCATTGACAATCTAACATCAAATGCATATTACTGTCCCCACTGTGGTCAGCCTTCTCTCACATGGTATCCTCAGTACCAGAAGTGGTACTGTCATGTATGCAGGAGCTACAAGTGAATCAGAATTTCCTAACCTTTATTTTGCTCTCTCCAAGTAATTTTTCTGCTAATTTATCTGGATAACCTTCAGCATACACCACTTCTCTTATTTCAGCATTTATGAGTATTTTCACACATACACTGCAAGGAAAGTGCGTGGTATAAATTATTCCGTCCTTTATACTAACACCAAAAACTGCTGCCTGGATAACTGCATTCTGCTCTGCATGCACACCCCTGCAGAGTTCATGGCGCTCACCAGAAGGAATCTGCATCTGGGCACGCAAACACCCCACTTCCTCGCAATGTGGAAGCCCCTTAGGTGCTCCGTTATAGCCAGTGGTAAGAATTCTTCCCTCTTTCACAACCACTGCACCCACCTTTCTTCGCATGCAAGTGCTCCGCTCTGCAACAATTCTAGCAATTTTCATAAAATATTCATCATAACCTGGCCTTTCCATTTTTTCACTCCAGCATTGCAATTATTCTTCTAAACACATTTTCTGCATCACTTCTCTCCACAGTACCCTGGGCAATGGTGTTTTTCCCTCCACCCGCAACACCAACTTCTCTTAGATTTTTTACAATTTCACCACAATGCAGATTTAAATTTTTGCTTGTTGCCAGTACAAAATTTGCCCGCCTTTCTGCAGTTGTAAGAAATACGAGTATGCTTTCCCCCTCCGTCAATTTTTTAGCCAGTTCAAGGAGTTCCTGAACATTTGCTCCCTCAAAATAATGCATTACCTTTACATTATTGATAAAAATTGCATTTGCTGCAATATGTTTTACCAACATTGAAATTCTCTCCCGCTTTCCATCCTCTAGCTGTTTTTTTGCCATCAGAAAATCCTCATAAAACTTTTTGAATGCCTGAGAAAAATTTTCAGGTGTAGTTTTCAATGTGTTTGCGGCCTCAAATACCATATCCTCCATTTTTGTAAATTCCCTGTACGCCCTCAGTCCAGCTACAAATTCTATTCTTACCACCCCATCCTGGATTCTCCTAGTTCGCAGAATTTTTATGAGTCCCACTTCACCCGTGTATTCACAGTGCACACCTCCGCATGCCTCTACATCAAAGTCTGGTATTTCTACAATTCTTATCTCTTTTCCTGGAACCACACCACCCTGATAAAGCCTGAAACCATATCTTTGTTCTGCCTGGCTCCGCTCTAAAAACATTGTGTTAATCTTCAGATTTGCAAGCACAGTTTCGTTTGCAATCTGTTCTATTGTTCTGATCTCCTCTCTAGAGAGATTGGAATAGTGGGTTATATCCAGCCTTGAAAGTTCAACACTTTTGTGGGCGCCAGTCTGCCACACATGCTTTCCAAGCACCTTCCTTGCGGCACCATTTATTATGTGTGTTGCAGTATGATGTACAGCCAGTTGTGTCCGTCTCTCCCAGTTTATGATACAATTTACCTCCATGCCTTCCCTAAATCTTTCAGTGCTTTCAACAAAATGGAGTACACTTTTCCCTGATTTCTGTACATTTTTCACAGCAACACCATCTATCCAGCCTGTATCATATTCCTGCCCCCCTCCTTCTGGATAGAAGTATGTTTTATCAAGCACAATAAAATCTTTACTGACATGAACAACTTTTGCTTTGAATTCCCTTATTTTTGGTGCAGCATAAAACAGAGTATCTGTGGGTGGGAGATCCTCAGGTAATTTTGTTGTCTTTTCTTCACTCTCAATTCTTGCGTGCTTTTCTGCAAGTTTTGCGTAGAAGTTATCTGGCACACACACTGGTAATTTTGTGAATTCCTTCACCAGTTCTGGATTGAGTCCATGGGACTCATAGAGTTCGGCAAGCACCTCAAAATCAAAACCTCTGTTTTCAAGTTTCTTTTCCATCTTCTCCACAATCTCCCTCCCCTTTGCAATGGTTTCCTCATACCTCATGGTTTCAATGTCCACAATTTTGAGGATTTCATCTTCCATTTCCCTAAGTTCCTGGAAATCTGGTGAAAATTCTTTAATTTGTAGTGCCACAAGTTCGGAAAGGGGTGTAGGTGAACCCAGGGCTTTCAATGCCCTGATGCTTCTTCTGATTAACATCCTGAGAAAGTAGCCTTCGCGCACATTTGAGGGAACTACACTATCACTGATAAGGAAAGCAATATTCCTTGTGTGGTCTGCAAGTGTATAAATGTGCTCCAGAGGTGCTATCTCTCTTGAGAGTTCTTCAACATTTATTCCTATGTTGTTTGCAACTTTTTCCCTCAATAATTTGAGGTCGCTTGCGCTCTCTATATCCATTAAGCCAGCCACCTTGCTGTATTCCTTTATAATTTTGGGTTCAACTTTAATTCCTCTCTCATTCATCAGATAGGGAGGAACAAGTTTAAATACTGCATCGTACGCTGAGGGTGTTGCCTGTGACATCCAGGTGTATCTTTCAAGTCCATAGCCAGTATCTACAACTTCCATTTCCATCTTTTTCCAGCCCTCGCCATCCTTCGCATACATCATGAATACAAGGGTAGCAAGTTCAAGTCCACCCACTCCTACAGAAAGAGAGGGCCCACGGTTTCCACCGCCTTCCCAAGCCTCCTCCTTGTACGAAATTGCGTCTGGCTTAACTCCAAGTTCCCTTGTGAGCAGTTCATGGCAGAGCTCCACTGTTCTGTCTTTAAAATAAACAAAATTCTCTTTTGTGTTGAATGCATGATGCCCCAGCATCTCAAACAGTGTGAAGTGTCTTCCTGTTTTTCCCACATTATCTATGTCATTGAACCTGACACATGGCTGGGCAACTACGAGTGGATTACCAGGAGGTTCAATTGTGCGATTAATCACCCATGGCTGAAAATCGTAAATTGATGCCTGCGTGAAAAAAACATCATCCCTCCATCTTGCCACAACTGGATATCTACGAATTCTTTTATGTCCATTTCTTTCAAAAAATAAGAGATAGAGTTCTCGCATTTCCCCAAGTTGAAGTTTTTTGTTAAAAGGGGAGTATTCAAGAAATGTGTATTCTGTGCAGGGGGATTCAAAACAACGATCTGCTTCTCCCAGGGACCAGAAATATGCCCCACAGCTTTTGCATTTCTTTCTGGTGAATCCCATTTTTCTGAAAAATTCAAGGTTGTATTCATCATCCATGAAAAGGAGATAACATCAGGGGTTTATTAAACTAGTGTGGTGCAGGGGATAAATACAACATTTGTATATCTGAAGTGCCGAGCAAAGCAAGGAACTTGGGTGAGGGCTAGCCAGAGCTAGATATGCGCTTGTTAGGGGAAGTGCACATCCTTGTTTAGTAAGAAGCAGTCTATGAGGGTGGAAGGTAATCACATGGCACCATTATTTCCTTTGCGTCCATTTTCAAAAATCTGTCGGTGATATATAGTTTAAGTTTCTCAGATACAGCTAATCCAAAAGAATCAACGGAAGATATGCGCTATCATCCATCCTCTGAAGGAAAACATGCCTTCTTAAGGATCACCTTCCCATTTTCATTAGCAGCATATGTGACTTTATTACCTTACTAATATATAAATATAAAGATTATTTATGCATTCTTTATGCATTCGTGGGAGCATAGAACCACCATGTTTTTGGCAATTTTATGGAATAAATCTACACACGCACATTCAAAAAGGGTTATATACTACATCCGTCATTCTCCATTATGACAAAAAAAGTTGCAAAAACTAGCGCAGTGAATGAAAAACCAGAAAGCCATGAAAACACATCAGATGTTTCTGATGAAGATGCTCTGCTAGACCTGGCAGAGATGGCAGGAGAGTTTGGCACAGATATTAAAACCCTGGGGGAACATTTCAGCAAGTTCGTGGAGTGCGGGATTATTCAGCAGGAGGGTTCTGATTCCTTCCTCCTTTCAAACGATTTCAAAACTGATGTATTGCGTACAATTGAGGAAGAGGGAGAAGAATGGGAGCGCCAATCAGAGGAAGAAATGGATGCAGATGAAGTGCGTCTCATGGAAGGAATTGGATTTGTAACGCTTGCCAGGTTGATAGAGCATGGAATGATTGACCTTGAAGATGAAGAGATGCTTGAGAAAGATTTTGAAAGCATGATGAAATCAATGCTCTTCCTCTTATATGTTTCTGGTGAATTTGATGAATTGCTGGTTGCATGCGGCAAAATACCAGATAAAAAAACCCCTAAAAAACCAAAAAAGAGGGCAGGAAAGAAAAAAACGAAGAAAACCAGTAAAAAGTAAGATTGTAATATGATTCTTCTTGTTGCTTCGGAACCAGATATTGCCAGCATGAATATTAAAGAGAGAATCCTATCCCTGACCGACTGGAAACTCATTGAAGAAAAATTTGATGGTAACCCTGTTTATGTACATGACAATTTTCTCATGATAACACTGAAAAACCTCCACATTTATGCAGAAAACTTTGATAGAGCCCTAAAAGATGCTGGGTTTGATTTTGACAGAATAATTGTACTCTCAAGACACAAGAGCGAGATGGGAATACCCACACTCACAGTGCATCCAGTCGGAAACTTCGGCAAAGCAGAATTTGGCGGAAAAGATAGAGATTTTGCACCTGCAAATCCCTCTCTTATGGGCGCCTCACTCAGAAAACTTGCAGATTTAGGCAGGGAACTTACGGATTACAAACTATCCCTTGAAGTCACTCACCATGGCCCATATGTGGAAACTCCGATAATGTTCATTGAAATTGGAAGTGAGGAAACTAGATGGAGGGATAGAGTTGCAGGAGAACTAATTGCGAGAACTGTGCTTGAAATGAAGGAGGAAATTTACCCTGTAATTGTGGGAATAGGTGGTGGGCATTACGCACCCAGATTCACAGAAATGCAGCTTAAAAGAAAACTGAATTTCGCACATATGATACCAGAGTACGCTGTGCCCCATATTGACATGGAAGTGTTAGAAAAGTTACTTGCAAAACCCAAACCCGACTGGATATATGTGCATGAAAAAGGGCTAAAAAAGGAGAATCTGCATAAAATCCGTGATTTACTCCAGAGCTTTTCTATTCCAGAGTGTTCAAGTAAAGATTTTGAGCCTCTTGATATTAAAACAAACCCAGTGTAAAGTTTCTGTAAATCAGAAGATAGCCAATAATATATCCACAAATTGCACCTGTATTTAAAAAAGGAAGCCCTGCCTGCGGCTTTCCTTTACTCACAAAATACATTAGGAAAATGAAGGAAATGTATATCCCTGCAATTACACACAGGGCTGTAAGAAGATTTGCACTGATTCCGAACCTTGTAGGATATGCTGGTAAAAATATAAAACTGCTTACTGCAAGCACACCTGGAATTACCACATCGCCCACACCCATAAACATTGCTTCCCTTTCATCATTCTCAATCTGTTTCATGAGCCCTTCCTGCTTAATAAAAGAATAGCTGGCTTTTTGGGGAACAACCAGAAGCACTGGTAATTTCATTTTTGTCACAGCATCTGCAAGTGTAAGCATGTGCCTTGTTCTGTAAACAGAGATTGCATCATATACCGCAAGTCCGAGAAGAATTATGAATGTGGGTAGAATTCCAAGCGAGATTCCTAAAATCGCAACAATTCCTGCGGCGCTCACCAATCCTATGAGATTTATCACATACCATTCAGGATGCCAGAGAAGAAAGCCAATGCAGATGAGGGTAAGCCAGCAAGCAATTGTAAAAGGAATGTCTATAATCACATCTGCCTCATAGTAAGCAAAGGGCACAGAAAACCAGAACACTGGATAAATTACAAGAAGGAATGAGACCGAAATTGTAAATATCAACAGATATCTCAGAAATCTCTCAAACCCTAACTTTACAAAGAGTAGTATTACCGCGGTTATCAAAAGAATCATAACAATATACAGGACAGGATTTACCGGGTTGTTTGGGTCAGCGAATGCTTGCATACCCATTTCCCTGTAGAAAGGAGCAAGTAAAATACCAGCAATCTGAGGAAGGCAGAGAAATAGGCTCATCCAGATGATAGATTTACTTCGCATGTTATTTTCAAACCCTATTTGCAAAAACTACAGTACCTGCAATTTTTGTGACTCTTGCCCTTACAATTTCCCCAGGTGCTTTGGCACCATATATGTAAATGATATAAGGTGGAATTCTGGCTACTCCATCACCTTTCTTTCCCATTTCTTCAATTTTGAACTCATAGATTTCTCCCTGTTTCAGTTCTAATTTTTCCTGTTTTGTTTTGCTGGTCTTGCTTGCAGTTACCGGTGCCTTTGCACCACATGCTTCACATTCTAGCATCCAGATTCTATCTTCCTTAACAAGATGGGTATCTGGCCTCCCACACTCTGAACAGATCACATAGGTATTCACATAATTCTCAATTCTTTCGTTCAGCATTTCCTGTGAAATTTTAGAATTGAAAATTACGCGTTTTTCTTTTATTTCACCAGGGGTGCCAAGTTCATGAAGGAGGTAAGCCAGAAAATGCTCGGGTTTTCGCCTGATTTTCTCCACAATTTCAAAGAAGTTTCTGAAAATCGTTGTTCTGCCCTCCACCATTATATCTGCTTTTGGAACCACAAATCTTTCACCGCTTCCCCTTGTCTTGGGCATGTTCTTATACGCTCTTTCCAACAGCGTTGTGTATTCCTCTTCGTTCATATTCTACCTGAAAACAGTTCATACTAAAGAGTGTTTTAAATGTTGCGGTGTTTCAGTATACCATCATTGGGCCAATACGCATAAGAAATCCTCATACCCTTCCAATAAAAATTTTATTGCTCTAGCAAATTCTAGGGACAGGATCACCAACAGGTGGCTGAAGGATGCGCATTCCCCCAACCCTTGTCTTGAGCACCACACCCTCCACATCTTTTGTTGCCTTTCCAATAATTGCAGCGTCCTTTCCTTCCTCCGTCTTTCTGAGCATCTCCAGTACTTCTTCAGCCATTTGGGGCACCACTGCAATCACAACCTTTCCTTCATTTCCAATTTCATAGGGGTCTATGCCCAGCATTCCACATGCTGCACGCACTTCCTTTCTCACAGGGATTTTTTCTTCTTCAACAACAATTCCCACACCCGATTTCTCACTCCATTCGTTCAGCAAGTTCGCAATTCCACCACGGGTAGCATCCTTGATGGCACAGATTCCACCCACTTTCAGCACTTTCTCAATCATTCTATTCAATGGCATCACATCACTCATAAAATTGCCTTCAAATGCGATTCCCTCCCTTGCAGAAAGCACTGCAATTCCATGGTCACCTACATAGCCAGAGACAATAAGGACATCTCCATCTGCAATATTTGAATCCACAAGCCAGTTTGTCTTAAACATTCTGTATTGTCCCAAAACCTCAAAATTCTCATCAAGCAAATCATGTCTTTTTCCAATTCCGGATGTGTTGATCACAATTTCACTGAGAGAGCCATGCTCAACAACTTTTGTGTCCCCAGTAACAATGGATGTGCCTGCCTCTCTTGCAGTTTTTCCCATGCTTTTTAGAATTCTTTCCAGTTTCTCCTCTTCAAACCCTTCTTCAATAACAAAACCAGCAGAGAGCCCAAGCACCTTTCCACCCACACAGGCAACATCATTAACAGTACCTGCAACAGATAATCTTCCTATGTCTCCTCCTGGGAAAAATATTGGCTTTACAGTATGGGAATCTGTGGTAAAAACAATTCCATCCACAACTGCTGCGTCATCCAGCGCAGAAAGTGGAACCTCAGCGAGTACTGAGATCTCTTCGAGTCTCCCACCAAAATGCCTAAGAATTTTTTCCTTTATCAAGCTCTGCATTACGGTTCCACCAGCACCATGTGCCATTGTAATTTTGCTCACGAATACCTGCAGCATGAACAGATATATTAAGATTTGGGGTTTCTACAGGGTGCACTATTTCTGGATTCTTACGGCAAGCACTGGACATCGCGCATTCTTTATTACATAATCAGCCACACTTCCAAGAAGAATCTTATCCAGTGCTGATCTGCCTGTGGTGCCAAGAATAATCATATCCACTTCCAGTTTTTTCGCAACCTTAAGAATGCGTTCCGCAGGGGCACCCTCTTCCAGAATTACATCAATTTCCAGCCCGTTTTCCAAAGCCCTCCTCTTCAACTGGTTAAGCACATTCCACCCAATATCATAAAGTTTGGTCTTAGTTTGTACAATTATTTCATCTTCTGGCATACCTGCAAATGGGGTGAAGTCAACAACATAAACTCCAAAAAGTTTTGCACCAAGGTTCTTTGCCAAATCCAGTGCAAGTGTGTAAACTGCGCTCATTCCCTCAGAACCATCTGTGGCAATCAGAATATTTTTTACTGGTCTTGTGCTCTTTTCATCCATGTTCACTCCTCCCGCATCAGTGGTACTGCAAGCACATCACACGGTGCGCCCTCTATCACCTTTTCAGCAGTGCTACCAAACAGTTTTCTGCTCACCGCTGCCCTTATGTTCGCAAATCCCCCTTTTATTCTATCAATACCAGAAAATACTGGCATGTATTTATCGCTCACATCTCTTCTCGTACCCATCACTATCATGTCCGCCCTCAATTTCTTTGCAATTTTAATTATGCGTTCTGCAGGGTTTCCCTCCTCAATCATCAGTTCTATCCTGCACCCATTTTCCAGACACACTTTCTCCATCATTCTAAGTGCATTCCAGCCGTCTTCATACAATCTGCTCTTCAATGTCTGTACGAGCTCATCTTCCGGAAAGTCTATAAAGGGTGTGAGGTCAACAACATAAAGTCCGTAGATTTTTGCATCCAGATGTTTTGCAATCTCCATTGCAATTCCCAGCACAGTTTTCATCTCTTCTGATCCATCTGTTGGTACAATAATTTTCTTTTCCATTGTGCTCACCACAATTCTTTTATCAGGGATTGGACTGCGTATCTCACAGCGGTTTCAGAGGTGTGGGCTGGTTTCCAGCCCAGCGCACGGATTTTTTGAGTATCCAAGAGCATCTTTGGCACATCACCACTCCAACCCCTCTCTCCACCAGTGTACTTAAACTTCACATCTTCCAGATTGAGTTCCTCAACAACAATCTCTGCAATGCGGGTAACATTTATCCAGTCATCAGTGCCAATATTGAATATATTCACTGGATCGTTTGAATTTTCCATCGCATAAAGCATTCCCTGAACAGTATCCTCAACGCTCAAATATGATTTTGTCTGTCTGCCATTTCCAAGAATTTCAAGCTCATTTTGGTTTTTTTTCAACTTATTTATGAAATCAACAATTACTCCATGTGTTCCTCTCGGACCAACTACATTTGCAAATCGGAATATCCATGCCTGCATTCCATATGATGAGCAGTATGCAGTAATGAAACCCTCTGCCCCTAATTTTGCAGCACCGTAAAGAGAGATGGGAATAAGTGGCCCATAATCCTCGGGTGTTGGTATTTTCTTTGCCTCACCGTAAATCACTGAGCTGGAAGAAAACACGATTTTGGGTACATTTTTGTTCCGCATAGCCTCAAGGACGCTGTGGGTTGCAACCACACCCTGTGTAAGGTCAACGCCTGGATTTGCAGTGCCATGCCTTATGTCCGGGTTTGCAGCAAGATGGAACA
Source organism: Thermoplasmata archaeon (assembly GCA_049970095.1). Classification (GTDB taxonomy): domain Archaea; phylum Thermoplasmatota; class Thermoplasmata; order Lutacidiplasmatales; family SKW197; genus SKW197. The sequence continues at coordinate 35,999 of JBMFNP010000006.1, forward strand.
CAATTTCTTTTCCTTCAACTGCCTTGGTGATTACCTTAGTATCAAGAATATCCCCTTTTATGAAATTTATTCTCCCTGCATCAATGTGTCTCTTCAGGTATTCAAGTTTTCCACCAGAGAGATTATCAACTACTGTGACTTCATGTCCATTGCTTACCAGTGCATCCACGAGATGACTTCCAATGAAACCTGCGCCGCCAGTTACCAGACACCTCAATCGCACACCTCATTTTCCCGCATCTTTTATGCAGGATTCCAGCACCTCTAGTCCTTTGTTCAGATACTCTTCTTCAATTGTAAGAGGCGGAATATATCTTATACCAGATTTCCCGCATGGAAGTAATATTAGACCACGCTTGTAAGCAAGCTCCACGATTTTATCCCGCTCTTTTTTTGCAAATTCCTTAGTTTTTCTGTTCTTCACAAATTCTGTTGCCTGCATCATTCCCAGCCCTCTCACATCACCAACCAGCTCATATTTTTCCTTCATCTCGTTAAGGCGCTTGTTCATAATCCTGCCAAGCCTCTCAGCCCTCTCTAGCAGTTTTTCTTTCTGGATTACATCTATGGTTGCAAGTGCAGCAGCACATGAAACAAGGTTTCCGCCGTATGTGTTTGAATGTGCCCCTTCCACTCCCCAATCATACTTTGCATTGAAGACGATAGCTCCAATGGGGATTCCAGACCCCATTGCCTTGGCAATTGAAATAATGTCAGGCACTACTCCAAAATGCTCTATCGCAAACATCTTTCCAGTTCTTCCAAAGCCAGCCTGTACCTCATCATCTATGAACAGCATATCATGTTTTTCTGCAATTTTCTTAAGTGTGGGTAGAAATTCTTTTGGGGGTACGATATATCCACCCTCGCCCTGAACTGGCTCTACAAAAATTCCTGCCACTTCCTCTGGTGGAACAAATGTATCAAGGTAAACTTCATCCAGAATCTTTGCACACCACATATCACATGAAGGATATTCAAGTTTGTATCTGCAGCGGTAGCAGTAGGCATAGGGAATATGGTTTACACCCGGCATCATTGGAAAGAACCTGTCCCTATGCACAGGTTTGCTTGCAGTGAGTGCGAGGGCACCCATCGTCCTTCCATGAAATGCACCAATAAACGCAATAAACTGCTTTCTCTGTGTCTTCCATCTTGCAAGTTTTATTGCAGCTTCATTGCTTTCCGCACCGCTGTTTGTGTAGAAAACTTTCTTCGCAAAATTTCCAGGTGTGATTTCAGTGAGTTTTCGCGCAAGTTCTACCTGAATTTCATAGTAGAAATCCGTACCTGCGAAATGCATTAATTTTTCTGCCTGCTCTTTAACAGCATTCACTACTGCAGGATGACAGTGCCCCAGATTTAAAACACCAATACCTGCACTGAAATCAATGTAGAGGTTTCCATCTACATCTTCAACAATTGCGTTCTTTGCTTTTGCAGCAACAACTGGTGATGTTTTTGTGCTGGTTGCAATGTACTTTGCATCTTCATCTACAATCTTCTTAGCTTTCTTTCCAGGAGGGATTTCAATTATTTTTGGAATATCCATTTTTTCACCTCAAAATACCTGAAAAAGTTAGTGGTTAAAATAATTTCTGCATGGAGAAGTAAAATATTCTGGCGGGCGTAGAGGGATTTGAACCCTCGACCGCTGGCTTAGGAGGCCAGTGCTATATCCTGACTAAGCCATACGCCCTTGCTTAATCGCATATTCTCCATCATATTTAAATATAACCGCAGGTTAGCGAGGAAACAATGAGCACCTTTGAGATCCTTGGTTTCGCACTTGCAACTTTCGGCAGCATCTTCGCAATAGTAGATCCGCTTGCAGTGATTCCTTTTTTTGTTTCCCTCACAGAGGGATATCCCAAAAAAGAAAAGCAAATCATTATAATTCGTTCCGTGATTGTGGCATTTATCGTCCTGGTGATATTTGCTCTCTTAGGAGAATACATTTTCAGAATCTTTGGTTTTACAATTCATGCATTTAAAATTGCAGGGGGTATCCTGCTTTTTACAATTGGTTTTGAGATGCTTCAAGGTGAGAAATCCAAGACAAAAATCACTGAGAAGGATAAGGAGGAGGCACTTGCCAGAGAGGAAATCGGCATTGTGCCACTCGGGGTACCCCTACTTGCTGGCCCTGGCGCAATCACGACTGTAATGATATATGTGACATATGCACAGCGCACAGACTTTGCAATTATTGGCTACGGAATAATTATAGGGTGCATAGGGGTTGTGTGTTTGCTTGCCTACATTTTCCTGAGCATCTCTGAGAAGATTTTTGAGAGGGCCGGAAGGATTGGAATTCTTGCATTTTCCAGAATCATGGGCCTCATTCTTGCTGGTGTTGCAGTGCAATTCATGATTGATGGAATTCTCGGTGCCTGGCACCTGTATTTCGGATAGTGATTTGAGTTTGTGCATCATTTTCATTTTTGAGAATCTGGTGAAGGACTATTTAAGGGAAGAGTGCGATTTTCAAATGAGGTGATAAAAATGCCCGCAGATCTTGATTACTTTGTTATCCTCAATCCCGAAATCACCGATGTGCTATTTCACATTATCATCTCATTTGTTCTGGCACTTATTGTAAATGTAAAGGTGAAACATAAATACTGGCTATACCTTGGGGCTGCAATTGGAATAAATGGATTCATAGATTCGGATCATCTTATTTCCATCTATTTTGGAAATGTAAATATCTTCCATAACATGTTCGTGTTTGTCATTATTCCTCTGGCAATATACGGAATCGCTTTTGCATATGGAGCCCTGAAAAGGAATCCGATTTTTCCTGTGATCGCACTGATGATCTTCGCAATCACACTTTCTCACATGTATCTGGATGTGGCAGCAGGTACTCCTATCTTCCTCCAGTATCCGTTCTCAACAAACAAGTTTATCTTTAATCCTTCACTCAGTGTAAATTCTGGTTATGTGGTTATCAGAACTCAGGAAATGGCCCTCCTTCTACTTGGTATCATTGCCTTTGCATTTAACCGTGTGGCAGCATACCACTACAGCCATGCCTGGACGGATGAAGAGGGAAGAAAAGAGGGAGTAATTGTTGCATGGGCGCTGAGAAAGGTGTGTGATAGGGAGATGGCAAGAATACTTTACCTTCTTGCGATGAAACCCCTGGCACCACATGAAATCACTGCAATCACCGGCATTCCCCTTGCAGAAGTTTACCGCCGCCTTAAAATCCTATTGCACCTGGGCATTGTGGCTGTAAAGGATGTGCGGTACAATCATGGAGGAAGGGTGTATTTCTTGGGCACGGTGCCAGGGCGGGTGTATGTAAAAAATAGAGAGATTTACCTTATCACCTCTTAATTTTTTTTGGAAACAATCTCAAATTCTACAACTCCGTATTTTTGCATCGCATCCGCAATCCTTTTAAGAAACACCTGGAGTAATTCTTTGTTGACAACACACACCACATTCAACCCGAGGGTACAGGCTTCAACGCAACTTTCTGGCACGCTGAACTTAATATCCAAATTTTTATCTGTTTTTTCAAGGTAATGTACTGCCCCGAGCCCAAACCCGCCGTAAACATCGCCAGATGGTAAATTCATTTTCATATTTTCATCGTAAACCAAGATTGTTATTTTTCCCCGTATTATTTCCACAATTCCCTCCAGCCCTTCTATGTGGACAACTTCGCCTGCATCCGCATCGTGTTTGACAATTCCCGAGGCACCTGTGGGTTTTCTTCCAGCATAGAGTAATCCCCTTTTCATGTACAGGTATGCCCGCTCCCCTTTTTTCAATTTCATATCTGCAATGGCTTCAGTGCTGCGGATTACCTGCAGGTTTGAAATTATGCCAGAAATTTCTATATGGAGTTTTTCCGCCTGCCTGTGGAGAAATTCTATTCCTTCCTTTGTGATCTCCTTTTTTTCCAGATACCCAAGTTTTTCAAGCTCATTTATATAGTTCGCGATTCCCTGTGTGCTCATACCCAATTTCTCTCCCAGGAGAGAAAGGGTAGGATTTTTCTCCATCAGTAATTCATAAAGGAGTAGCATATATGTGCTCTTTTTTATCTCTCTGAGTTCATACATGCTCCCTAAAATGTCTGCTGGTTATTTACACTTTCGGGATGTTCAACAAAATCTGAGCGCAGATTTCATACCTCTGCCATTCAAATTTTTCCTGCACCGATGCAGGTTGTAAAATTTAAAGGATTCAGGCATCCCATCTGCTCTGTCGGAAAAACCATAAAATTTGGATTTGTCCTTAAAAGGTCATGTGAGAAATGCAGCTCACTTAAAACCTTCCTTGTCCAAGCACAATCCTCAAATGTGCGAAGCGGAATAACAATGAAGGACTCAAATGTACCGCTGACAAACATTATTGCCGGAAAATTGTCGCAGATTATTGCGGCAATCCTTTCCCTGTCCGTTTTCTGGGTATGGGGCTTGTATTGAATATGGATTGCAAGAAGGTATTTGAAATTCAGTTTGCTCAAATTAGGAATTGCTACTGGCTTTACAAGTCTCCTTGCCTTCAATTCTTTTTCTGTTTTTGATACACACTGCCTAGATGCCTGGATCTTTGTAGCTATGGTGCTCATTGGTGCGTCAGGATAGTTCACAAGTCCATAGAGTATTGTGAGTTCTTTTTTTGTGAGCACCTCTTTTGCATATGCTGGCTCTGAAAAACCCTGTTCCTTCAGAGAAGGAGTGGGCACCCTTACACTCGGTCCGAGGGATTTAGCCACACTTGTGAAGTCAAAGAAGGATATGATATCACTTACTGCGTAAGGGAACAGCACATGTGTGGTTCTGTGCAGAGGCCCTACGCCATGCATGCTTAGAAATTCTTCTACAGTATCAATGTGTTTCTTTGCTTCTGTGTAATTTACTGCATTCCCCATCATAAGCCAGTATTCATGATTTCGGCACTGGGCAAAGATTTTTGGATTCTGGTTTTTAGTGTGCTCAAAAAACAAATCTCTGCTCTTAACAGGTGTTGCGGTATCAAAAATTCCATATGAAATTACCAGAAGTTCATGTCCCAGCATGTTTAGCATCGGAATATATAAAAACCTGAAATAACCACTGGATGCAAGTCTTCTTCTAATTGCAGTCACTGTTGTGGGAATCAGTTTGAACTTTTCTGCAATCTCTCTATCTGTAGCATCAGGGTAGCATATAAGCCCACACAGCACCAGTTTCTCCCTTTCTGTCAGTGCTCTCATTTTTATCCCTTAAACCCCTATTACTGTAGGAAATATAAATTTTTTCATTTTATGATGACATTTGCATTTGAAATCTAGATTTCCAGGCCAACAACACCACATAGTGGTCTTCAACCAAATCCCATGGGCTCTCTTGCCATAAACTTTTTATTACAGTATTCTCTATATTTGATCAAGGTGATATAATGGGTAATGAGATCTTTATCGGAATTGGCATTGGCATTGTTGTAGGAATATTTGTGGGAATTGCAATTGGATGGATTCTGGGTAAGCGCAGCACCTCTTCACAATCATCTCCTTCATCCCCCTCTCCATCCATGACTTCACAGCCAGCATCAGGTTATTCTGGAGGGAGCACACCTGCCCAGGGCTTTTCTCCATACGCCCAACCAGGGTACGCAGGCGCCCAGCAGGTACCTGTGGATGAAAAAGAACGCAGGCGCCTGGAAAAAGAAAGAAAACGCCAAGAAAAACTCATGGCAAAACAAGGAATATCCGCACAGCCCACACAACCTGCCCCAAAACCAGGAGTGCAATCCTACCAGCCACAACCTTCCTACCAGCCTACACCCCAGCCCTACCAACCACAACCAGAACAATACACACAGGCTTATCAGCCCCAACAACCAGTACCTCCGAAAACCCAGCCACAACCTTCCTACCAGCCCACACCCCAGCCCTACCAACCACAACCAGAACAACCACAGCCTCAGTATGCAGCACAGAAACCGAAAGTGGTAATGAAAAGATGTCCTAGTTGTGGAAGTCCTGTTGAGGACAATGTGGTTCAATGTCCACAGTGTGGAAGTTTCATAAAATCTCCTAAACGCGGCGCTGCCCCTCCACCCCAGTATGTGGCTACAGAAGAGGCAGCAATTTCTGCAGGTGTTTGCCCAAAATGTGGAGCGAGTGTAAGCCCGAGTGCTACAATCTGCTGGCGATGCAGTACCATATTGAGAAGATAAGCGATTATAGTCCCCCAGTAAACATCTTCAATGTGAGGATTTTTATGCAGTAGCCCACTGCTAAGTCGCGGAGGAGAGCGGTGAGCTTGCTTTCATACTTTGCAAATTTGACGGTTTTGAACCCGCAGATACCAGTTGCCACAATCTCTCCATCCTTTGTAATATAAATTAGACCTGTCATTTTCTCATGAACCTCATACTTCTCATTCATATATTCAAGAATTGAGGGCTTGAATCCTCTGCTTTTCGTAGAAATTTTTGTTTCACCCTGGTAGATTATTATGGAATCATGGATGTCATCATATGAAACAACACTTAATCTATTTTTTTTGTCCTTGTCATACACTTCGTATTTGAGAGTAAAAAGCCGTTTGATGGTGGCAATGGTACCCCTTAAATTCCAACCGCAGGGAAGTGCAATATATTCATCATCATCTACTTTGATCAGCATGTCATTCTTGAGGATTCTTGCCTCTACTGTAATCATTGAGAAAATGAATGCAGAGGAGATTATATACTTTCGCACAAAAGCAACCCAGATACCAAACTAGCACACTCAGAGCCTAACGCTTCTGTTCCGCAAGTTGAGGTCTATGCACCCGTCATCTGTCATATAACACAGGATCTCAACGGTGCGCAGATTCATACCAAGCAAAGAGTTCACATCACAGAATTTTGCATCAAATTCTCTGTTCCCGTGTCTTATTTTCACAGAACGGTTTTTCAGATTTTCCAGAATACGCTTTGCCTCTGCAATTCCCGTGGGTGTGAGGAAATACACCTTTTTCTTGGCATTGCACCCCACAACCCAGTTCCACTCTTCTTCCACAAGTTTAACTGATTTCAATTTATCCAGAATTGGGGGGAGTATCCTGGGATGCACATGGAGTGCACGGCTTATTCCTACAACTGTCACTCCGCTTGGGCTCTCAAACTTACCCCTGTGCTTTGTGAAATCAAGGAGATGAATCAGGACTTTGTCCTCAAGCAGAATGTTAATGGGGTCGTTAGACATCCATAATTGTAATTAACAAATAAATATAAATAAGTTGCGAGGTAGGTTCCATGTGGTTCTACACACTCACAAAGCTCCATGTTCCAAAGATTTTTATCCTTGAAACCTATTAACAGGGTAGAAAAGCCATGGTAAGGAAGATTGTATTGTTTGGTGAAAACAGTGCAAAGGAAGATGATTCTTGCCAGGATGTTCCTGGGAATTATCCCATGGTATTGATCGAAGACATCTATCTGATTCACCGTGGTTCTGGCAAACTGATTCAACGCAAGACCTGGAGAATTGAGAGCGAGACAGACCCCGATATGGTTGCTGGCATGTTTGAGGCCATTCTGAACTTCATCTCTGATTCCTTTGCAAGGACATCTGGTAGAGAGACCAAATTCAGCAGATTTGACATAAAGGGCTTCACAGTTCTTCTTCACGCTGGAAATCTGGTGAACCTTGCAGTGGTACTCTCAATTGAGAAAGACTTCATCATTCCAGAGAATATATTTCACACCATGCGGCAGATTATGGAAAAGTATGTGGAAGAACTGGAAAGGGATTACTTGAATGTGCTGAGCAACTGGGACGGAGAAATAGATGCAGTGAAGGGTACAAGAAATCTGCTTGAAGAACTAAGCATCACACTCAACAAAACCCTTGCCCCTTCTCGTGAAAAAACGGAAATATCCGATAGAATTTTTCAGGAAGCGATTTTTGAGATTGTTAGAAAGGCAGATCTTGCCATGAAATCAAGAAAATACTCTTTAGCCATCTCACTCCTGGATAATTGCATTTCAATGGGATACGCACCACCCGATATTGTTTTTAAGAAGGCGAAGGCACTCTTCTACTGCAGAAAATATGCTCAAGCCCTGGAAACACTCAAACCATTGGAAGGGAGCATGGAAAAGATAGACGAATACTGGCTTCTGAAGGCGAGATTGCTGTGGAAGGTAGGCAGGGATCGTGAGGCACTAGCTTCAATAGAACATTTACTTGAAATCATGCCAGACCACAAAAAAGCCCACAAATTGAAGAAAGAGATTCCAAAGAAAAGTGGTGAGTGAATGCTTCTCCTTCATATCTGCTGTGCACCCTGTTTTACATATGTGCGAAAAGCCCTCCGCGCCCAGAGCATAGAATTCACTGGCTATTTCTACAACCCAAACATTCATCCCCTTAAGGAGTATCTTCTGAGAGCAGAAACTCTGAAAAACTTCGTCTCAGCAACAGGTGAAAAGGTGATCTTCAATACGGATTATCCTGCCAGAGAATTTATAATATCCTCTATCACCCTGGAGCAGGAAGGAAAGATAAGGTGCAGTGCCTGTTATGAAAAACGGCTCAGAGCGACTGCAATTGCTGCAAGAGAGCGGGGCTGCAGAACATATAGCACTACACTTCTGCTCTCCCCCTACCAGAAACATGAACTGCTGGTTGAGATTGGAAATCGGATTGCTGACGAAGAAAGTGTGGATTTCTACTACGAGGACTTTCGCCATGGCTTTCGTGAAAGCATTGAAATTGCAAGGGCAAAAAATCTCTATCTTCAGAATTACTGTGGTTGCATTTTCAGTGAGTTTGAAAAAAACCAGAAGAAATTAAAGAGGTTTGAAAATGTTGTCAGAGAAATTGAGGGCTGATTTCCCTGTTCTTTCCAGAAAAATTCGTGGAAAAAACATTATCTACCTGGATAGTGCATGCATGTCCCTCAAGCCAAGACAGGTAATTGATGCCGAACTTGACTATTACAACAATTATCCAGGTTGCGGTGGAAGAAGTGTCCACAGCATCTCCATTGAAGTTTCTAACAATGTGGACAGATCAAGAAAGGCAATTGCGGATTTTTTCAATGCTGAGAAAAATGAAATCATCTTCACGAAAAATGCCACTGAAGGCATAAACCTGATCGCGCATGCTCTGGTTTTCAGGAAGGGCGATGTAGTGGTTACCACAGACAAGGAACACAACTCCAATCTTGTACCCTGGCTTACGCTTGCAAAAAATAAAAAAATCAGGCATGTTGTTGTGAAAAGCAATCCTGATAACACCTTCAATCTTGAAGGATATACAGAGATTCTGGAAAACGAGAATGTAAAACTTGTGAGTTTTGTGCATACCTCTAATCTTGATGGGGTCACAAATCCTGCGAAGGAAATTGTGAGAATCGCCCACAAGCACGGAGCCCTTGTGCTAATGGATGCAGCCCAGAGTGCACCCCACAGAGAGATTGATTTGAAGGAAATAAAGCCAGATTTTATGGTGTGCTCAATGCATAAAATGCTCGGGCCAACAGGTGTGGGTGTACTTTATGTGAATGCAAAAAATTACGACAAACTGGAAACTTTTATTACAGGTGGGGAGACTGTGGCTGAAACCACATATACACATGCAGAGTTTCTGGAACCCCCATACAGATTTGAGGCGGGATTGCAGAACTACGCAGGGATTATAGCAAGTGCCTCAGCAGTGCATTATCTCAGAAAAATTGGCATGAATAAAGTTGCGGCGCACGAAAAAATGCTCAACAGAATTTTAACAGAGGCTCTGGCGAAAACTGAGCAGGTGAAAATAATTGGGCCAGAGAACCCTGATTTGCGAGGTGGAATTTTTTCATTCAATCTTGAGGGTTGGAACTGCCATGATATTGGAATTCTTCTGGATGAAACAGAGAATATCATGGTAAGGACAGGGCGGCTATGTGTGCACTCATGGTTTTCTGATAGGGGTGTGGATGGGTGTATTCGTGCATCAATGTATCTCTATAACACTGAAACAGAGATGGAATGCCTCGCAAGGGCTATAAAAAAAATAACTGGATGATGCTGGAATGCAACTTGAGCGCCTAATGAGTTTCGCAACCAGAATCTTTCTCACAACATTCATGCTCTGGTGCATGGCTGCAGTGACAACAGCAACAACAACAGCTGGAACCTCCAATTGAATCTATAAGATTTTTAAGCTTCCCCGCAAACTCCCCTTTAGCATCAATTCTGATTCCTTCGTCAGTCTCCACAACTTTCAATTCAGCAACACATTTTTCCATGGTATCTCCTTTCATAGATATAATTTTCTCCAATATTTAAAATTTATCAACTCAAAGCGCCTCTTCTTCCAAGGAATCCCACCAGAATTACTAGGAATGCCACAATCATGAAGAACAAACTCTGGATTTCGGAAACAGGCGCAGTGTAATGGATTACCGCGGTGATTGGTGCAGTTACGGTCCACGAATGTATATCTGTGGTGTAGTTCTGCTGAGGTGAGGTGACATCATGGAAGTATAGCAGGGTGTTCTCATCGCACCAGCCACTCCAACTGTCCACAAGCCCTGCAATATTGTGCAGTGTGCCATTTTCAACATATGAACCGTTCACTGTATGCTGGGCATCTGTTCCTGTGAATGTGATGCTGCAGTAATACTGCTTTCTCCATGTGAAATTCACAGCTGAAGGAATGTAAATTGTAAATGTTGTGGAATTGGAGGTGCCGCTAGAGGGTGCAGAGCCACTGCCAGTGAAACCTGTGCACACATCTCTTACAGTAGTGCTCTCGTACACCAGCCCGTTCACAGACGCCTTGGCAATACTACCTGCAGCATACCACCCAGTACCAGAAGGTGTTCCATACTGCGAATTTACTTGCAAATATACAAGGTTTGTTCCGTTTGCAAAATACACATCATAATCGCCACTGCGTTTGTCAGCCCATGCCACGCAGAGTTCCTTCCTTGCACCCGGTGCGTTAACAAATAGAATTGTGGCACATGCTTGTGGCTGTGTGGTGGTATCTTTGTTCACCTTCACATGACTATTATAGGGAAGGAATGTGGCTCCGTTGTCACTTGAATTTGTGTACCAGATGTCATAATTTCCGCTCCTATTATCCTGCCAGACAATATGTGGATTATCTGCATCATCAATTGCTATTCTTGGCTCGTATTCATCTTTGAGACTGTAATCTACAAGGTTTGTCTTTGTGAAACTGTTTCCCCCATCTATGGACCTTGCATAATATACATCATAATTACCATATGACCAGTTCCAGGTATACACAATATGTATGTATCCATGTGTGTCCACTGCAACAGAATTTGGAATTACATATTCCGAGTAATTCTCTACATTAGACACATTTACTGGCGCACCCACAGAGGGATTGCTCCCTGCGTTGCTTACTTTTCTGTAAACTACATCTGTATCGTAGCGTTCGTTTCCACTTTCGTTATAATGCTGGTATGTGTATACAATATGAAGTGTGGAAGAAGCACCCGCACCTTCAACTGCAACAGCAGGCAAACTCTCAGCGTAGCCAGAATTTGCTATGTTTATTGGTGAGGTGAAGGACTGCCCGTTGTTTGGAGATACAATCAATTTTATATCTGGGTCAAAACCCAAAAAGTAGTTTGTATAAACCACATAAAGATAGCCAGAGGCATCCACACAGATGTCAGGTGCGGTAGAGGAGTATGTTGCATCAAGGATTGTAGTGGTAAATGTGTTTCCGCCATCTGTGCTTCTGGCATAATACAGATCAGGATAGAGCCCACCACCTCCAAGTGCACTCCCAGTAAACACAATGTGGATGATTGCACTGCTACCAGCACCATAAACTGCAATGGCAGGGTCTGAGCCATCATCAGAGTATGGAATTTTTGTAGCTTGCGTCCATGTAATTCCCCCATCTTGCGATTTTGAAAAATAAATTGCATAACTTCCCGTCTCGTTGCCTTCCCATACTGCGTAAATTGTGCCTGCAGCATCTGATGCCATATCAGGCCATATCTGCCAAGCACTTGTATTTGAGTTTATCCTGATATTTGTATCAAAAACCCTCTCAGAGGAAATGGAAGCGCTATCTTGTGCTCTTACAACAGGTTTGAGTTCAAAAGTGTCCTTGTTCTCTCGCCAGTCAGTGGTTATAAAAAAATACCTTGCTTTCTCGGGATTAAATAATTTCAGTTTTCCAAATTCCATCTGGCTCCCGAAATTTGCTACACCCAATGTGCCTATTTTTTCCCATTTTCCATGCCATTCAAAGATCGCAGTGTCAAGAAAGCGTCCGCATCTTCCTGCAATTTCCAGAAGATACTCAGCACCGTTTTCACCATATACGGGAAAACCTGTACTGGCATTTGTATCTGCATCCACATACACACGGATGTAATCCACACCTAGCACCGTTTCACCAGTCTCAGCAAATGGTCCTATGTAAACTGAGATTCTTTTCCCACGATAGTCTGGAGGAAATCTTGCATCATCTGGTATTGTGGTGTTCAGATAGTAATCATTTCCGTAGGGGTAATCCAGTATTCCATCCCCATCCACATCACCGTGGGACTGTGCATCAGGAATCCCATCGTTATTAAAATCATAAGGAAGGGGATCAGAGGCGTCTGGGATTGTGTCTCTGTCAGAATCAGCCGAGACACCAAGGTTTGTGTAATCAGGTGTATTCTGAGGTACAAATGTACCTGCAAGTGCCATCCCCTTCATATTAATATAAAAGAAAATTTCGTTTGCGGGATTTATATACTTTTTTATTGTCTCTATGTCTATGTTCGGGTTGTTTGTATCTGCAGCATCACTGCCAGAATTTAAGTTATCCCAGTCTCCAAACGCACCATCTATTTCTATCTGAGAGGCAGGTACACTCCGCACATATGCCTTTTTGTTAATTCCAGTGCTTTTTTTCCAGAAGTACCCATTTTCTACATTTATTGAGTTAACCGAGAGTGTTAGGACATTTCCAGTGGCAACACTTGAAGTATCTGCATAAATTGCAAAGTGGTCGCCATCGGAAAATTTCTGGTTAAGGCGGGCAACAAACATATTGTTTTCAAATTTGAGGAGAGTTCTACTTCCCTTGTATTCTATAGAACCTACTATGAGAGAAGAGGGGGTATCAAAGAGGATACTTTTTACCTCTGGTTCCCCAATAATTTTGAGGTAGGCAGTTAGCACCTTTACTTCTCTTTCAGAAAGGATGGCAGGCATTTCAAAAATTTCTGTGAGAAACACAGCATTGCCAGATATGAGAGGATAGGGAATCTCATCATAATCCCCGGTGAAACTGTTGGCTACAATTTCAACAGGCGCATTTTTATATGGAATGATGCTCTTGCTTACACACACTTCCATCTCTGCACCCTTTACAGCAGAGTCACTTCTTCCAAGGTAATCCCAGGAATTCCAGTTATCCTGTGGATACTCTTTTTCTTCTTTGTAAGAGAATATGTCTGCAGACAGCACGCGGTTGGAGATCCCTGTGATTCTGATGAGATTATCTGCGCCAATTCCGTTTATCAGATAGCCAGTTCTCACATTTATGTCTGTATCAAAGAAAATGTAAAATTCGTCAGTGCGGTTCACATTATTGCCATAAAGCGCGTTTCCCTCAACTCTCACATATATGTAAACGAATTTTTCATTTTCCCAGATTGCAGCAGAGGTAATATTTATATTTGGATTCACGCTTAGATGCTGACCTTGATATTTGAATTTACCTACATCCACCCAGTCCTCAAAACTTCCATCAATGTGAATTCGGATTTTTTTTTCTGTGAGAATGTGAAACATAAAGGCAGTGACTGAGAGGATGAGAATAAGCGAAAACAGGAGTGGAACCATTGTGAGCTTTCTATGCACTTTTTTTTCAACATGGTATCTTTTAGCCATATCACAGCTTTTTGTGGTAAGCCCATCAGTTTTCAGCACAGTTTTCATGCTCGTAACTCTTGTGCGAGATGTTGGCAAAGTTACTGTCTGCTGATCCTGCCTGATTTTCCTTACTTCCTCTGCCAGTGCATTCCATTTTCTCAATTCCACTTTGTTTTTTTGCATCTTCCTTTCTGATTTCTCTTCTTTCAGCCCGTTCTTTTTCTCTTTCTTTGTGATTTCTTCCAGCGTCTCCCATGCTCTTATCGTGTCCGTATCAATCTTTTTTTCCTGCTTGGTATATTTCCTGTAAAGTTCTTCCACCTCTCTCCAGACATCCACATTTTTCTTAGCCTTATCCTCTTTTTTCTTTTCTGCTTCCGCCGTCTTACCAACTTCTGCAAGAAAATAGCCACAACTTGGGCATTTCTTTGTGTCTGCATTAAGAAGGAGATTGCAATATGGACACCTTATTTTCTCCGCTTCCACCATACATACCAATATCAAAAACTTAATAATTAAGTTTTCTGTGTGTGTCACTCATTATTCTCCCTTTTTACCCGCTCCACCCACTCCCTGTTCCCAATACTTTCAAACCACCTATGTGCCTTTTCCAGCATCTCCATATTTCTCTCAATTTTTCCAAGCTCA
>JBMFNP010000007.1:0-47577 GCA_049970095.1 Thermoplasmata archaeon
TTACCATTACTATCTGGCAGGCTCTCGGTTTCCTGGCTGAGATTATTAGATAAGTCTCATCAACCAAAGTTAAGGTTCCCCAATAACCACAATCTTTTTATTACCATACTTTTTTCATGGGCTATGGGTAATGCACCTATCTTGATTAGAAAGGGCAAGGTAAAAGAGGTATATGCTCTGGATGACCATAAACTCCTATTTGTATTCACGGACAAAATCTCAGTTTTTGATAAAATCATACCTACCTTGATTCCACACAAAGGCGAAACCCTTTGCAGAACAAGCATTTACTGGTTTAGAGAGGCGGAAAAATCTGGCATAAGGACACATTTCATTGAGCAGCGGAGCAACAGGGAGTTTGTGGGGAGGCGACTGAGAATTCTTCCGAAGGTGAAAAGAGGTGAAAAGAACTATCTTATTCCTCTTGAGTTTATTGTCAGATATTATGTTGCTGGTTCTTTGATGGACAGGCTTAAAAATGGAGAAATTGAAGCAAAAGAGCTTGGGTTCACAAAAGGAAATGTAAAATATGGCGAAGAACTGCCAGACCCTTTTTTTGAAATGACCACAAAATTTGAGACACATGACAGACCAGTTTCTCTTGATGAGGCTGTTGAGATTTCTGGGCTTACAAAAATTGAAATTGAAGCAATCAAGGAGAAAATTCTGAAAATAGATAGGATTATTGAGAAAAATGCGCTTGCTGGTGGTTTGATTCATGTGGATGGCAAGAAGGAGTTTGGAATTGATGAAAACTGTGAAATTATTGTTGTGGACACATTTGGAACTGCTGATGAGGATAGATTCTGGGACAAAAATGAATATGAAAACGGAAAATTTACAGAATTGAGCAAGGAATTTGTAAGACAGTATTATAGAAGTACTGGCTATTATGCAAAACTCATGGAGGCAAGAGAAAAACATCTTGATGAGCCAGAAATCCCTGGCCTGCCAGAAAATGTTGTTAGTGAAGTGAGCAAGATATATATTATGATGTATGAAAAGCTAACAGGAGAGAAGTTTTGAAGTATGGAATCCTTTCAAGTTCTTGGTGTGAGAATAGATAACATTTCAATGTTAGACACATTTGATAGCATAAAGCGTGCGATTGAGACAGGGAGAAAATGTGTGATTACGACAGTGAACATCCATGTGGTGATGGAAGCAAGAAAAAACAGAACCCTATTTGAGTTTCTTTCTGCCTCTCATATAAATACGCCAGACAGCTCACAGATATGTTTTCTGATGCGATTGAGAAAAAAGCGGTTTAAAGAAAGGGTGACAGGTGCAGACATATTTGCAAAATTTCCCGCATTTGCTGCAGCACATGGAATAACCATAGGAATTTTTGGAGGTTTTGGGAGTGCGGAAAAAGCAAAGGAGAAAATTGAAAAGGAAAGAGGGGCAAGAGTGGTATTTACCTATTCTCCAACACCTGAAGAAGTGGAACACACATCAGAGGCACTCATAACGCAGATCAACGAGGCAAACCCAGATGTGTTGTTTGTTGCACTCGGATGTCCAAAGCAGGAAATCTGGATTTCAAAAAACATTGGAAAATTGAAACCGAGAGTATTTGTATCTATTGGTGCTGGTCTTGACTTTTTTGTGGGCGCAGAAAAGAGAGCACCCTTGTGGATGCAGAAAATGGGAATTGAATGGATGGCAAGGCTTTTCTCAAAGCCAGAAAAAATGGCAAAAAGATATCTCAGGGAACTTGTTTTTTACTGGAAATTTTTAAAGGAGACTGTGGCTGGGGAGAACTAGTGCATTAGCTTCTGAATAACCATATCATAATTTTTGTTTGAAAATTCTCTTTCAGCGATCTCACGGTTTTTTCTTCCTATGCATTTCCGAGTTTCTTTATCCATTTCTATCACATGGGCTATTGCGCGCGCAAGTGCATTAATGTCCTCCTCAGGTACAAGAAATTCCTCAGGAACAACGCTAGGAATATCTGCATGTTTTGTAGCAATCACAACCTTTTCAAAAGCCATTGCCTCGCTCAGTGCCACAGGAAAACCTTCTTTGTCCCCTGAGGGGTCTGTTATTGAGGGCTGGCAGTACAGATCGCAATTTTGATATAGCGGCAAAAGGTTCTCAACAGATAACGCTCCAAAAAAAATCACATGTTTTTCAATTCCAAGTTTTTCAGCAAGTTTTTTAAGTGATGCTTTCTCTATACCCTCACCTACTACCCAGAGCACGACATTTTTCTCCTGTTCTATTACTTTTTTCAGGGCATGGAGGAGGATGTGCACACCTTTCCTGTAAACCAGACGAGCAACAACAAGAATTTTAAAACTCCCTTTTACTTTTTCAATTTCCTTTGCAATTTTTGGGTCTTTTGGAATGTGATTTGTATTATTTGAATATTTAACCAGGTCAACTACAGTCCTTGCAAGCATAATTTTTTCCTTTGGAACTTCAAATTCTTCCATTAGGATTTTTGCAAATAGCGGATTTGTTGCTACAACAAAATCAGTTTCTCTGTAAATCTGTTTTATCAGTTCTTTATTCTTAGGAATGTAAACATCATAACCATACACTGAGCATGAAAGTGGAAGTGGCTTTCCAAGAATTTTTTTGCAGTAATGTCCAATTATTAGTTTGTGGTCTGCAAAAAATGCGTGAATTCTTTTGCAATCACCCATATGCTGGGCAAAATCCCAGGCAATTAAGAACTCAAAAAGGGTGCGGGTTTTGAGTGCGCGATGCAAGAGGCGAATATAGAGAGATGGTGTCCTGAAAAAATAAACAATCTGCCGGAGTGCTGCCTTCTTTGGATCCAAATAATACTTCTCCCATTCTGGTGGTGGCATATATATGCCCCTGTGATTCATTACAAAGAAAATTCTTGCTTTTAATCCATGCCTGGTGTAATAATTTATTTCATTGAGGAGAAAGAGAGGGATTCCGCAATTCAGCGAAGTTATAAAAGCAACTTTCATTACTCCTAAAACAAGAATCGTATTAATTAGAGTTTCTGTATGTGCACAAGCCTTCAGCGAAAAACACAAATATTATTTTGTATATGCATTAGTGAGTTAACCCGGCTTAGCTCAGCCTGGTGGAGCGGGGGACTGTAGAAGTGCTGCTGACATATTGTCAGCTGCCCCTGTAGCCATCCCAAGGTCGCTGGTTCAAATCCGGCAGCCGGGACCATATTTTAAAGAGATGAAAAATATGGAACTTAGGGCATACTTTGTGGGCGGAAAAGAAGTGGAAGGCTTGATTGGAGATGAGATAGTTTTCTGGAATGCCGCACAGGTTAGGGAATGTGTAAGAGGCGCAATTGCAAGCCATATCAGCTTTTATTTACCCCAATGCACCGTAGCAATCACATCACACATTGACTTGTTTCTTACCAGTGATTTTGTAAAGCTCTCTCCTCAGAGAAGTAAAATAATTCTGCCAGAAATTGTTTGCAGCCAGGTGGTTTCCTGTTTTGTGATAAAAAATGGAAAGTTGCTTTTGTTGAAAAGAAGCAACCGTGTGGGGAGTTTTCAGGGATACTGGGCTACAATTTCTGGATATATTGAAAAAGGAGAGTTACCACTTAGAAGGGCATACATCGAATTGTTAGAAGAGGGGAAGCTGAGAAAGGTCAGGTTGATTAAGAAAGGAAAGATAGTGTTTGCAAGGGATAAAGGGAGGGTTTTTGCTGTGCATCCCTTTTTGTTTGAAACAAAGAGTGATGTGGAGATTGACTGGGAACATACAGAATACCGTTGGATTAATCCTGTTGAACTAACTGAATATCAGACAGTGCCAAAGCTGAGAGAAGCATTTTTAAGCGTATGGGCATCCACAGAGCAACATTAAAATAATCCGTTGCAATCCACTGTGCTGTGAAATTATGGCAAGGAATCTGAGAAGTTCAGAGACAATGGAAGGTGATGAAGGGCTTCAATATCATATAGGTGTGAAAAAGGGCGAGATTTGTGAAAACATCCTTTTGTGCGGCGACCCTGCCAGGGCAAAGAGGGTGGCAGATGAATTTACAAGAATAGAATTTGAGGCAAGGAATAGGGAATATGTGACTTATACAGGGAACTGGCATGGATTGGAAGTGACGGTAATGTCCACGGGAATTGGATGTGATAATACAGAAATAGCGGTTGTGGAAATTCTGAATATTGTTAAAAATCCAATATTGATAAGAATTGGAAGTTGTGGTGCACTCCAGCCATTCATAAATCTCGGTGACCTTGTGATTTCTACTGCTTCTGTGCGACTTGAAAACACCTCGTTGTATTTTGTGCCAGAGGGTTATCCTGCAATTGCTCATTATAGGGTTATAAATGCTCTGGAAGAAAGTGCGAAGAAACTTGGATATAGATACCACATAGGTCTGACTGCGACTGCCCCTGGATTTTATGGTGCACAGGGAAGGGTTGTGAATTTTCCGTTGATGAAGCCAGACATGGTGGATACTCTAGCAAACCTCAATGTTTACAATATGGAAATGGAGGCTAGCACACTGTTCACGCTTGCAAGCATCAAAGGTTTACTTGCAGGTGCAGTGTGTGCAGTTTATGCCCAGAGAATGGCAGGTGAGAAAATTTCCCAGGAACTGAAGGAGAGGGCAGAGAGAGCATGCTATCTAACGGGCTTAAATGCACTGGAAATTCTGAGAAAAGGGAATTAGATATTGGTGCAGTGGTAGTTGCTGGTGGAAACAGCACCAGGTTTGGAAGCAACAAATTGAAAGCAATAATAGGAAAAAAGAGCATACTGGAACATGTCCTTTCCTCCCTCCTTTCTCTGGGTTTGAGAGAGATTGTTCTTGTAGTTTCAGAGAGAGAAAAACTGTACTATCCTGGTATAAATGTGATTTTGGAGAATGAACACAATCTATCTGGGGCAATTTCTACAGGTATTTCTGCATGCAGTGCCAGGCGGGTTTTTCTGACTGCGGGAGATATGCCCTTTCTTAACCCCCAGGCAATTTACAGGCAGAGCATGCTTGCAGAATTTTCCATTCCTGTATGGAAGAACGGAAATCTAGAGCCATTTCATAGTGTTGTGGGAAAAAATCTCTGTGAATTTCTTGGAGAAAGCCATAGAGTAGGGGAGGCGATTCTTGCATCCGGTGTGGTGCCAGTACCAGCAGAGGCATTCCCAGAATATGAGTTTTTTAATATAAATACACCAGAGGATCTGGAAAAAGCCAGAAAAATTTTGGAGGGGAAACTATTGTCTGAGCCCTTTCACAATTTCCGGTAGCACTTCACCTGCCTTTTGCAGGAGCACAAGGTCTGCCTTCTGCGAAAGTGGAGTCCTCTCAGGGTTTATTTCAATAAGGAAAGCACCATTGAGTTTTGCCTGGAGCGGAAGGTATGCTGCAGGATAGACAACTGCTGAGGTGCCTATGCTCATAAAAACCTCGGATTTTTCTGCCTTCTGGAACGCAGTATTCACTATTTTTTCCTCCAATGGTTCTTCAAAAAGCACAACATCTGGACGCATGAGGGCACCGCAACTGCAGAATGGAGGTATTGAGGGAAGGGGTTCGTATGTTTCAATTCGTTGGCCATCTCTTGTGCAATAGATTGTGAAAGCGTTTCCATGTAATTCCAGAACATTTTTGCTTCCTGCACGCTGGTGCAACCTATCTATGTTCTGAGTAATCACTGTAAAATCCTCAAAGATTTTCTCCATTTCCGCAAGCGCCAGATGCCCTGGATTTGGTCTTGCTTTCAGCATTTCCTTTCGCCTGCTTTCAAACCATTCCCAGAAATATATGGGGTCAGAGTATAATCCCCTAGGCGTTGCTAATTTTTCCACATCATACTTTTCCCACAAACCATTCTTGCCCCTGAATGTGGGAATCCCACTTTCTGCTGAAATTCCAGCACCTGTAAGCACTACCACCTTCCTTGCATTCTTCAGTTTTTCTACTGCCTCTCTCCAGGGAGACATGATTGAAAAATGGAAACATGGTATTTATGATTTGCTATCTTACATTTTTTTGAGAGTTTCCCAGATACAGTTTTTCGCCTGGTTAAGAATTTCCTGATTGCTGTAATCTGCAATTTCAAATTTTCGTGCTTTTGCTTCTGGGAGCAGGGAAATCATCCTTGGAATTGCCCTCACTATGTTGTCTACAATTGTGACATCAGCAGTTTTTGCAGTTCTGGATAGAGGGTTGAGATCCAGTGCAATCACAAATTTTCCCATATTTTTTAACGCCTGGACTCTATCTCCATCCTCTAGAGGTACAAAAACCACATCTGCAGTATATATTCCCTCTTTGGAACAGAGGGCTCTTGCATGCTCCAGCCCAGGTATTTTTGCATCTGGAATTACACCGTAGATTTTTTCTGCCCCCTCTTTAGCCAGTTTTTCCGCAATTTTTTTCACCCGTTCCTCTGTGCGATAAAATAGGTTGATTTCTATTTTTGCATTTGTAGTTTTGGCTAGTTCCACAATTTCTCTAGCACAGAGCGCACATACATTTCCATTTACCGAAATTACAGGGTTATGGGCTTCAATAATTTTCACCAGTGCGTACTGGATTGCCTTTTCAGCAAATGGCTGGGTTTTTTCCCCAATCAGGTAATCAAATGCTTCTCCTCTTCCATGTGCAAGTAGTCCTGCATCTGCAACAATCCCTTCATGCCAGCCTGCTATAATCTTTTCTCTGATCATCAACGAAACATATCTTGGATGCGATTTGGGGAGGTGCATGGGCGTGTAGTTATTTAGGGGTATTTGTAGGTTCCGCACTTATGCAATAACGAAGCTTGCAAACTAAGATAGAATTAAATAGAATAAAGAAGTGAAGGAAAGGGATGAAGATTTGCATAATAACCAAGGATCTGACGGTAGAGCCAAAGATTGGATTTGCCCTCCATGTGCATAACCTTGCAAAATGGCTGGGAAAAAAGCACGAGGTCACTGTGCTCTCATTTGGAGGAATGATTACTAAAAAGCAGATCACTGCCCTAGAAAAAAATGTTAAAATTATAGAAATTCCAGATTTATTTTCACTTTTATTAGGTGGACTCACATATAAATTGTTTAGAAAGCCCACATTAGATTATTTCTTGAGCCTATCCGCCAGGCATAATTCCTCTTTTAAGGAACTGTTTAATAAAATTGTGGCAACATCTGATGTGGTAATTTTTGAAGGGTGCTGGCATGCGCCAGTGCTTAGGTTTGTTTCAGCAGGTAAGATGGTTATTTACAATGCTCATAATATTGAGTTTGCTCTAAAGAAGCAAGTGTACACCGATTTTTTCACAAAAAGATTGTTGCTTGAAAGAGTTTACAAGATTGAAAAAGAGATGGTTCAGAGAGCAGATTATATTTTCGCTCTCTCCCCTGCTGACAAGATAAACTTGGTGGAAACCTATCATATTAGCCCTGAAAAAATAATAGTTAACTATACATTTGCAGTGGATGTGCCTGGAAGAGATTACGACAGAAGGAATGCAAGTCCAAAAACTGTTGCGTTCATAGGAAGCACATATTTTGCCAATATTGAAGCTGCTAGATTCATTAATGAAAATCTAGCAGGGAAATTGCCAGATTACGAATTTCACATAATAGGTAAAGCAGGAAATCATATAGCGCTACCAAGGAGGAATGTTCATATTCATGGTTATGTGAGCAAAAAGGAAAAAGATAAGATTCTTCAGCAATGTGGAATTGCAATTGCGCCAATCTTTCATGGAGGTGGAATTTGCGGGAAAATAATTGAGTATATGGCATATGGACTGCCTGTCATCTGCACACCGCTTGCATTTAAAGGACTAGGTGTGCCAGAAGAACTGGTAATCCTTGCAGACAGGAATAATTTCCAAGAAAAAATAAAAAACTGCTCCCCATACCAACTCAAAGTTCTTTCTAGAAAGGGCAGAGAATATTTCCTTTCTAACAGAACGCCAGAAATCCTAATTAGGGAATGGGAAAATCTGCTGGTAAAAGGCGTGAGTAAAAAATAAATATTGGTACCAATTTTCTGAGATACAGAGGTGGAAAAATGTTGAGGAAGATTATAGCAATCCTTAGTGTATTCTTTGTGAGCAGCGTTTTTTTGAGTGCGACGAACGCACTTTTGGGTCAGATAAATTTGAGTGATGCAGGGCTTGTGGGTATGTGGCATTTTGATGAAAATAGTGGAATAACAGTTTATGATTCCAGTGGAAATAACAATCATGGTATTGTTTCTGGTGCTGTGTGGGCAACTGGCTTATCTGGATATGCTCTTTCGTTTGATGGGGTAAATGATATTATAGACATACCAAAAAGTCCATCTTTAGCCATCACATCCCAGATAACAATTAAGTGCTGGATAAAACCAGTAATTCCATATTCCACAAACTTTCCCTCCATAATTACATCTGAATATGCCTGGGACAGACCTGAATTCGTTGGGGGCATGGCTGGAAGTAAATCTTATGCTTTTGCTGGGGAACTTTCAGATGGAAGGCAGTTCTACATTTCAAGTGGAGATCTTCAGAATGGTGTTTGGTATCACCTGGTTGGAACATATGATGGCACCGCAGCAAAGTTTTACATAAATGGCAAGATTGTGGGCATCCAGAATATTACTGGAACACTCCGAACCCCCGTGGGTGATCTGAGAATTGGTGACCGTGATTCTGACTGGCAGCATGCATACCCAGGGATTATTGACGAGGTTTCCATATATTCCAGAGCATTTTCGGCAGAGGAGGTAGTTGCAGATTATATGAGCTATTTTCCATCTGCACCTCAGCATCTGGTGGCTTTGCCTGGGAATAGCAGTGTTACACTTACTTGGCAACCACCCGCAAGTGATGGCGGTTCTGCAATCACAGCCTACAAAGTTTACTGGGGCACATCAGCTGGCAATTACACAAACAATGTAACTGTGGGAAATATCACAAGTTACACAATCCCAAACCTGACAAGCGGGCAGACCTATTATTTTGCAGTGTCAGCAATTAATGCTGCTGGTGAGGGTGCAAAGAGCAATGAGGTGAGTGCAACACCATGCACGGTGCCATCAGCACCACAGAACTTGCAGGCAACCGCAGGTAATGGCAATGTAACATTGACATGGCAACCACCTGCAAGTGATGGCGGCTCTACAATCACAGCCTACAAAATTTACTGGGGCACATCAGCTGGCAATTACACAAACAATGTAACTGTGGGAAATATCACAAGTTACACCATCACAAACCTGACAAATGGGCAGACATACTATTTTGCTATCTCAGGAATTAATGCAGCTGGTGAGAGTGCAAAGAGCAATGAGGTGAGTGCAACACCACAGCAACCCAACCAGCCCATTCCTGGGTTTGGGATAATGGTAGTAATCGTCGCAATTAGTGTTGTGGGTGTTATGGGATACTGGAAAAAGAAAACATGGAAAAAGTGATAAAACATCTCTTCTTTGCAAATCCAGATTTTGATCACTTTTTGACCAAAATTTTTCGGTTTTATTATATACCGTATTGGTATCTCTTCTGTACATGCACCAGACCAATCTCTTAAAAAATAAGGATTTCCTGAAATTGCTTATTGCCCAAGGAGTGTCTGATTTCGGGGATGGTGTAGCATTTCTGGGCTTCATAATGGTTGTCCTATACAGGCATTCAGGTACGGCGGTGGAAACAAGTTTGATATTTATCTGTGCTTCCTTACCGGTTTTAATTGTCGGACCTTTTGCTGGTGTATTCGTGGATAGATGGAACCGCAAGCACACAATGATTGTCTCTGACATCCTACGGGCAGCAGCAGTTTGCATTCTCCTTTTTGTTGAAAACCTCTGGGGAATTTATTTTGTAGTGTTTATTGTTTCCACACTCTCCAGGTTTTTTTACCCAGCCCGAGGCGCAATTATCCCTAACATCGTGGGAAAGGAGAATGTGCATCGTGCCAACGGAATTTCTCAGGCAGTGATGTACGCCATGTCTGTTTTCTCCCCATCTGCTAGCGGGGTGTTAATTGGGTTGCTGGGAGTAAAAAGTGTGTTTGTGCTTGACGCAATTTCATTTCTCTTCTCTGGTATGATTGTTTTCTCACTCAGGTACAGAGAGGATTCCGTTTCAGCAAAGCCAGGTTCGGTATCAGGGGTTCTAATGGAAATGAAGACAGGGGTAAAGTTAATTCAGAAAACACCTCAGGTCAGATATATTCTTCTTTCATTTAGTGTGATATTGCTTTTCGCAGGTCCTGTGAATGTGCTATACCTTATGTTCCTGCGGGATGTGATGAAACTTGACATTGTGTGGGTGGGTTACTTGGAAAGTGTTTTTGGGCTTGGCGCTGTGTGTGGAGGCATAATTCTCTCCCTTTTACCAAAAAGCACAAGGAACGCAGACATCCTTGTTGGTGGCACATTTTCAGGGCTGGTAATTGCATTCCTGGTATTTTTCCCAAAACTCCTAATTGTTGCTATAGGCCTATTTCTTGTAGGGTGTCTGATAGTTTTCATAAATGTTCCACCAACCGCAATTGTCCAGAAGACCATAGCAGACCGTGCAAGAGGAAAGGTGCTTTCAGTTATGAACGCACTTTTCCAGATGATGAATATGGTTTCCATGATTCTGGTTTCCATTGCCCTTTCCATTGTTGACATTAGACATATTCTCATCATTGGGGGATTTCTCCTCACAGTGCTAGGCATCTTCTTTTTCGCCCGAAATGAGATCCGTAAACTGCTCGGCTGAGGAGAAATTGCAGGAAGGGAGTACAGGCAAAACTAAACATTCAAATAACCACGCACTCTACCCCCATTCATGGTTGAAGACGCTATTACCAGAGTAATGCAGATTTTAAATGAATACTATGCTGGTGAATTGGGTAATCCATATTTTGGCAGTGTGGATTATGTGCCCATAGAATTTCACCACGAAAATTTTCATAAGATACCAAAAATCAACCTTGAAGAGAATGATATCAGGATGGTTGCAGTAGATGGCGGAAACCATGAGATTATTTCTACACCTGGAATTTCTGTTTCCTTGATAAGGGTCTCAGCAATTGGTTTCAGAGGAAAAAAAAGGGAGAAATTGCAATTACCTGGCAGAATAGAGGTTTTCTGTATTGCAAAATCAGAACTGGAATCTGGAAAAATAAAATACTGTGCAGAGTATTTTCCTGCAAGCTCTGAAGAATGTTTTTTGAGGGAATGCAAGATTGGAAGCGAAAATTTTGAAGGAATTGAGAGAGTGCTTGATTTTAATCTCAGACCACTCTCTGTTGTTTCAGGCATAGCAAGAAAATATGCAGAATGGTTTTACATAGAGAGATTGCTTAACGAACTGGGAGATGGGGATGTTATAATAAAGGATGGTGTATTTCAGTATAGTGATGATTTTGAAGCAGAAATCGGGGCACAGGTGTGTGAGAAAGCACTCAAAAAGGGAATTACTGTTACTGGACTTGCAAAAACCACAACGCTTATTACAACCACGGGATTGCCATTGCCACTGGCTATTCAAGCACTGGCTGATAAATACTGCATAGCCTCACCTTGGTATTACTTCCCACTCGTCGCATGCCAGAATCAAAAATCAGATATTTATCTTGCAAAATTCCATGAAAATTCTGAGTACATTTTCAGATTTGATGTGATGCAAAATACCCTGAGGCATTCTGTGGAGACAATTCTTGGAATTCTGCGGGGAATGAGTGCAAACTGCATTTTTCCAGGTTATCCGTACAATCTTCTCCTCGCTGATAAAATGGCAAGGGTTGAGGAGAAAGAATGTAAATCCTTATATTACAGATTTCTCTCTACATCAAAGAACCGAAGAATTCAGATAGCAATGAGAGCCCTGGATGCCCATGATATAATTAGCAAATACTGAGGGATAGATATGGATATATGTGGTCAGATAATTTATGGAGCCCATGGTCAGATTCTGGTAAGGACAAAAAAAGGCGCAAATATAGAGATTGGCACGCTTCTTGTTGCTGGCGAAAATCCAAAGTACATTTTGCAGGTGTATGACCTTGAATACGGAAGCCAGTTGGAAAGGGACCATCTGGAACTTACCAGTGGGTTAGAAATTGAAAACAAGGCAGAACTTGATTTCATAGAAGAGGATATTCAGAATTATGTGATTGCAAAGGTAAAGGCAGTACTCCAGATTACAAAAGATGGAAATGAAGAAAGAGTGCAGGTACCCAAAACCCTGCCTCCTTTTTTTTCTAAACTCAAAAAAGTGCGGGCTGAGGATATTCAGTTTTTAAAGAAAGAAAATGAAAATGGAATTTATCTCGGAAATCTCCGAAGTGGCTCAGAAACCATTGAAGAGATTGGAATAAAAATTCCAGTTCGTGAGGCACTTACACATCACATACTTATTTCTGCAACTACAGGCAGGGGGAAGAGCAACATCCTAAAGGTACTTTTAGCGAGCATACTCACAGATAGTTCTTGTGGGGCGCTGGTAATAGACCCACATGATGAATACTACGGCAGAAACAGCAGAGGGCTGAAGGATGTGGATGGTGCTGAGCAATACATTCTCTATTACACACAGTCCACTAAAGGTTTGCATGCCCCCAATGTGCGCACATTACTTGTTTCCCTCAGAGACATAAAACCCTGGGATTTCAATGGAGTTGTGCCCCTCACTGATGCCCAGATGCAGGCAATGTATGTGCTTTACGGAGACATGGGTGAAGACTGGCTGAAAAACCTGTTTATAGAGAGGGAATTACAGTTACTTGCAGAAAAATACGGAAATCTTGTAAAAAGTGATACACTAGCGGCACTGAAAAGGAAGCTTTCCTTTGCTACAGAAAGGTTTTATGGTGAGAACAGCAAAACCGTATTTAGTTTAAACTCCGGAACAAACACAATTTCAGACATTGTGAATGCACTCATGAATGGCAAGAAGGTTATTCTGGATTCTTCAACACTCAGCAGTGAGGCCGAACTACTTTTAGCTAGTGCGATCGCAAGGGAAGTATTTGAAAAATATAGAATAAGGAAAAAGGAAGGTTTGCTTGAGGAAAGCCCTGTTGTGAGCATTGTGCTTGAGGAGGCACCTAGGGTACTCAGAAATGAGGAGAGCATCTTCAGCAGCATTGCAAGAGAGGGGAGAAAATTCAAAATCGGATTGATAGGAGTGACACAGCTGGTTTCTCTCATTCCAAACGAAGTACTGGCAAACATAAACACAAAGATAATTCTGGGTACAGAAATGCATCTTGAGAGGAAGATGCTCATTGAGTCTGCCTCCCAGGATATTTCTACCGAAGACAAATTAATAGCCTCATTGGATAAGGGTGAAGCCCTGGTAACCTCTATTTTTACAAAATTTGCTATCCCTATTTATACTCCACTTTTTGAGCATCTGTACAAACCAAAGCATAGAGATAAAAGTGGGCAGAAGCTCTACATAAATAGACTTGAGGACATTTAAGCCATCATTCTAAATCTTACTTTGCAACAATTTTTGCATCAATAATCTCCAGAATTCCAGAGTTAATACCAGCCTTTTTTCTTGCACCTGCAAGTTCAATTCTTTTGCAGAAGAATGGTGCATCCAGCACAAGGGTTTCGTACTCTCCACCTTCTCCGCTCGGATTGATTCCGAATTTTGAATGCAGGGTCTCAAGTTTCGCCATGGTTTGTGGATCAAGGAATTTTCCAAGGATTTCTTCACTGAAGCCCTCCGCAAAATACCCAACAAAAATCACCTTCATCCCTGCAGCAATAATTTCATGCAACAACTGGATTTCCTTTTTGCGCCACAGCGGTGAGAGACATTTCTTCCCAGTTTTATAAGCACACCTTTCAAATCTTTCCTTTTGATACTCTGAAGCAATTGCACCTGTAACTATGTACTCTTCATCCACCTCGCTAAACGCTTTTTCAATAGCAACGGTTTCGTCGCCACTAACTTGTATGCGCTTGCAGTCAAGCCCCATGCATTCCGCAACCATTTTCGCAAGCCCAATGTTTGGACAGTGGAACATGAACGAATCTGTAATCTCTGGTAGAAAAACAAGTGCTCTCTCAATTTCCATTCCCATCTGGAGTGCAAGATACCCTGCATAAACCGAATCCTTTCCACCAGAGAGACATAAAATTCCTTTCATATTGTTCTATCTGTATATTGAGGATGTCGGGGGTGGTGCTGTGCTCTTTGTGCTCTTGCTTTTTTCACGAATCCTCTGGAGCTCTTTTTCTATTCTCAGCGCCTCATCATACAGAGGCTTTGCATCAAGTTTTGTGTGCAGGAGGATTCTATCCAACACCTCAATAACCTTGGCAGCTGCCCTTGCATCTGGAATATCCTGATATGCTTCCGCAAGCAGGCAGATTACATCAAAGTCCCTGATCTTTCCTTCATTAAGCAGAACTCCCGCAATACCAGTGATTATTCCTTCTGTGAACGGAAACACATTGGGTTCCACCAGAAGCTCCCTTGCCCTCTTTGTGCTTCCCACACCGTATACCTTCATCTCACCCCTTCTCTCCTCAGGGCCGCCATTTTCTATCACAAGCCCTTCAGGGGAAACAAGCAAGCTACATCTTTGTTCCTCAATCCAGTCCAGCATAGTAATTGCAATTAGTTTCACCATGTTTGGTGGTGGTTGGAGTTCGGATGTGAATACTACAACCTTGTCCCCATCTCCTCTTGAACTTAGTTTTGAACCTGCGTAAATCCGCACAGGATGATGGGGTTCTGAATTTTTTATGAGAGAAACCACTGGGAAATTTGGAGCATCTAAAATTCCAATCTGTTCCAATCGCAGTTCTGTAATCAGAAAATTTGCCACAATTGAACTCACAAGTCCTACGCTTGGGAAACCATCAATTACAATCGCATTTTTCAGATCCATCTTTTTCAGTTCGTATATCTGCACATCTTCAGCCATGCTCTCATATTACCTATACAGATGTAGTACATAAATGTAAGGATAGTTTGAGGAACATAAGTTTTGTTTGAAAATTCAAGATTTTTGGACCTAGGTCTTACCATTACTATCTGGCAGGCTCTCGGTTTCCTGGCTGAGATTATTAGATAAATCTCATCAACCAAAGTTAAGGTTCCTCGGAATAACGGTTCCTCAACCCTAAAAAATATATACCAAAATGGTATGGAAGGAACGAGAGGTATGCAACTTGCGAAATTGCTTGGCTATATTGTGGCTGCGATCTTGCTGTTCTTTGGTGTGCTCTGGATCTGGGCAGCACCCGCAAATGAGGATCCATTGACAACACTATTCACTGGAATAATCATGATTGGAATAGCGCTCGTGATCATCGTGGCGATAAAACTAAGGGAGCCAAAACCAGAACAAAAAGTAGAAATCACAACAAAACTTGATCTTCATGGGGATATGAATCTAGAACGCTTAAAATGCAAGAGTTGTGGTGCAGATCTCAGCAAAAAAAGCATTCAGGTAGTTTCAGGAGGTGTGTTAATCACATGCGAGTATTGCGGAAGTTCTTATATGTTGGAAGAGCAACCAAAATGGTGAGTGCACTATTGCTGGCAAATCTTTTCCTCCTTCTCGCATCTGGAACAGCAAATTTTTCAGCAACAAACACAAATTTTAGTACTACCTACTCCTTTAGGGTTGAAAGTGAAATTGCTACATGCGAGATAGAGCCAGATGGTTCCGCATGGATTTCTTACAGGATTACCTTCCATAATTATGCTACCATAGATTATATAGATATAGGAATGCCCAACAAATACTACGATTTAACCACTGCAAAAGCCACAATATTTCCAGGCAACTTCTCACCAATAGAAGTTAGTGGTATCAAGAAGTCCTCTGTGATTTCCTGTGGTTATGAGATTCCTGTACCAGCAATGTACCAGCAATCAGAATATTTAATGGTTGAGACGGTGTGCAAGGTAACCAGAATGGTTTACAAGGATACGGAAAATGAAAGTTATGCAAGTGTGGAATTCTACCCGACATACTGGGGGAGTTTTTGTCTTGGGCTTGAGGAACTCCAGACCACAATCATATTTCCACCAGCAGTGCAGGATCCCAATTCCACAAAATGGCATCATTCTCAGCCAGACTGGATGAGATTTGAAAGTGGAAGAATCAAATTCACATGGAATTCAAGCGGCAACTACGAACACAAATACGGGGTTTCCTTTCCAAAAACCGCAGTGACCAATATATATGAGCCTGACAAACCAAATTTCTGGGATGATTTCTGGAACGCCATAAATAATGGTTTTGTATGTTGGTTCAACCCTTATGTGTGCTGCAATCCTGCAATCCTGTTCCTAATAATTGCTCCCCTCATGCTGATTATTTCATGGCGAACCAAGATGAGTTATCTTCCACCAGATGTGGGTGTTGAAGGTATGGGAATCAAGTACGGGCTCACTGCGCCAGAAGCTGCAGTACTGCTGAATGTTCCGCTGAACAAACTTGTCACCCTCGTTTACTTTGGACTTTACAGAAAGGGGGTAATTTCTGTTGAAAGCAAATCTCCTCTGCGGTTGAAGGTGTTGAGAGAGGATTATGAAGGACTGCATTCATATGAACTGGGTTTCAGGGCTGCAATAAATCCAGATGGCTCTCTGAACGAGGAAATCCTGAAAAGTGCCACAATTCAATTGATAAAGGAAGTGGATGGAAAGTTGCGCGGATTTTCGAGAAAAGAAACTGCAAACTATTACAAGAAAATTATAGAGAGGGCATGGGAACAGGTGAGGTCTGCAAATATGGAAGACCTGAAGTTACAGGCACTTGAGGAAAACTTTGAATGGATGTATCTGGATAAGAAGTTTGACAGAGAACTCCAGAATAATTTCAGGGTTGGGTTCTATAGGGTTCCGATCTGGTACAGTTTTTTCTATCCCAGATATTCGGCTCCTGCGCGTACTATAGATACATCTGGATTACTGGGTACACCCAAATTGCCGATGCTTCCTGGCTCTGAGTTTGCAAATCAGTTTGTTTCTGGTATCCAGCAATCTGCAAATCAGTTTGTAAGGAATCTCACAGGATTCACAAGGAGTGTTACAGCGGCGACAAATCCTGTGGCTGTCTCCCAGGGAGGGTACAGAGGGGGTGGTTTTGGCGGCGGTGGGTGTGCATGTGCGTGTGCATGTGCTGGGTGTGCATGTGCATGTGCAGGAGGTGGAAGATGAGCGCACTTGAGAAAATTAAGGCATATTTTTCAAAGAAGCGTCCGTTGCCGCCAGGCATGCATCACTTTATTGGGAAGGGGGAGTTTGAGGGCACCAGGTTCCATATACGAATAGAACCTGGAGGGAAAGCAGTGCTGATAATAAACGCAGCAAGAATTCTGCACCTGAACAGCACTGCAGCCGAGTATGCCCTGGGAATTCTCGCAGGTAAGGACAGCAAAACTGTTGTCAGGGAAATCCGTGCAAGATACAGGGTAGGAAAAAAAAGAGCAATTGCGGATGAAAAAAGAATCCGTGAAATAATCACAGGACTAGTGAAAAACCCGGACATCTGCCCAGTTTCATATTTCAATGTGAATATTGTGGAGCCATTTACCACACCTATCTCCGCACCCTACAGGATGGACCTGGCACTCACTTACAGATGCAATAACAGATGCCTTCACTGTTATGTGGGCGAAAGGGAAAAAAAAGAACTGAAGATAGAGGAGTGGCTGAAAATAATTGACATCCTTCACAGAATTGGAATACCCCACATAGTTTTTACTGGTGGAGAACCCACACTCTATGAGGGGCTGGAAAAATTGATTGAGCGTGCGGAAACACATGGAATTGTTACTGGGCTGAACACAAACGGGCGAAAACTTGCAGATCGCACCTATCTCAAAAAACTTGTGGATGCTGGGCTCGACCATGTGCAGATTACGGTTGAAAGTGCAAACAGAGAAATCCACAATCAGATGACAGGCACTGAATCTTTTGATGAAACAATCCTGGGCTTGAAAAATGCTCTGGATACAAGGTTATATGTGCTCACCAACACAACAATTACAAGCCTGAACAAGGATACAGTTGCGGATACGGTGCGATTTTTGTACAGCCTGGGTGTGAAAAATTTTGCCTGCAATGGACTCATTCATTCAGGAAGAGGAAAAGGATGCCAAATAGGACTGAATGAGAAAGAATTGATTGAGCCAGTAAATAGGGCAAAAACAACAGCACTCCAGCTGGGAATGAGATTCATATGGTACACTCCAACCCAGTACTGTAACTTTAACCCACTTAATTATGGATTGGGTGCAAAGCAGTGCTCTGCTGCAAAAAGCAACATGTGTATAGAACCTGATGGTGAGGTAATTCCGTGCCAGAGTTATTATGTGAGTGTTGGCAATATTCTTCATGATCCCTGGGATAAAATCTGGAATGCAGATCTCTGTGTATCTATTAGGAAAAGGAAATATGCACCCGAGAAATGCAAAAAATGCGCTGATTTCAGCATCTGCGGTGCTGGTTGTCCCCTCTATCTGGAGGATACAGGTGTACTCTGCCAAAGCCCAACAGGTGGTGCTGTTTGAAAACCCGAGATTGGGATGATTTTTTCATTTATCAGGCAACATGGGGAAAGGAGGCAAGGGAATTCGTATATCGTCACACGGATATTTTCACCGCAGAGAAAGTTCTGGAACTTGGTTGTGGCACAGGTGTGATTACCAGCGAAATTGCATCAAGGACAAAGGGAGTTGTGCATGCAATTGACATTAATCCTGAGTTTCTAGAAATCTCAAAGGAACGGGTAAGGAACGAAAATGTGCGATTTTATCAGATGGATGCAACGCAGATGGAGTTTGAAAATGCCTATTTTGATGTAGTTTATTTTGCAAATTTTTTGATGTGGGTCAAAAACCCGTATAGAGTTTTTTCTGAAATTGTGAGAGTGCTGGCACCCTCTGGTTATCTAGGAATTCTCTCTGAACCAGATTATGGTGGGAGAATAGACTATCCATGCGAAGCCATTGGGAGAGGCGTGCTCCGAAAACTCAAGGATTTGGGTGCTAATCCCTACATCGGCAGGCAAATCAGGGATCTCTGCTGTAAACATGGAATTCGGGTATACCTCAAGGCAATTCAGGGAATGTTTGAAGTTGAAGATATAGAGAGGGCATGGAACTATGATGTGGTATTCGCAGAACTGGAAGAAAATGAAAGAGAGTGTATTAAAAACTCCATAAATGAGGGGAGTGCGTTTCTTCTGATGCCTATAATCTATGGATATGGGAAAAGGGTTTAATGCACACAAAATTTATTAGCCAGCAAATTATCTCTATTTCGTGAGAGCATGGAATGCAGAAAAATGGAAAATAAGAAAAAATGCACCTGCACATACGAGCCATGTCACAGAAAAGGGATTTGCTGTGAATGCATTGCCTACCATCGCAGCCATGGAGAGCTCCCAGGGTGTGTGTTCCCGCCAGATGCAGAAAGAACATATGACAGGAGTATTGAGCACTTCGTAAAAATTTATAGGAATGGAAAGTGAATCTTCGCATAGACACACATTTGGCACTTCAATACGAAAGGTGGTTTCTGAGAGAGAAATCACCACGCTCTCTGCCCTCCCAAATCGCAAGGGCGTGGAGATTTTTTGATGATGAGTTAACTACTCGTTGGGAGGATTTTTACCATGTTCTGAAGCTCATAAAGAAATGCCCACCTGAAATCATTATTTCTCTGTCGGGAGTTGGGTATCCTGTCAGATTGTTTTATACAGGAGAATAGCAAATCTCAATGAGCCTCAGCTTCCTCCTCAAAGCAAAATGTATATTACACCACCGGGTATGCACCCTTGATGAAATTTCCTGAGCGGGGAACAAAAAAAGAAGCACTCCTTCAGATGCTGTTGCAAATCCAGGAACAAAACACAAGCTTCAAGAGTGGAAGAATACTTGGCTCAATGTGCGCAAAACCCGTAGATATAAGCATCAAAGCCTACAATATATTCATTGAGTCTAACCTTGGAAACCCAGGTCTCTATCCAGGCACGCAGAAATTAGAAAAAGAGGTTGTAGGAATGCTTGGTGACCTTCTGGGAAACCGCAGGGTTTTTGGCAGGGTTTTGAGCGGAGGTACGGAAGCCAACATTACAGCACTCTGGCAGTACAGAAACATATGGAAAAAAAGTGAGGTACTGCTCCCTCTCAATGCACATTTCTCTTTAAAAAAGGGCTGTGATTTACTTCGGCTCAAGCCAAGAACTTTAAAACTTGATAAAAACTACACAATGGATATTCGTGACCTGAAACGCAAGATCTCGAAAAACACATTGTGTGTGGTTGCCGTGGCGGGTTCCACCGAACTTGGCACTGTAGACAATATTCCCGAAATCGGAGAAATCTGTGAAAAAGAAGGAATTCCCCTCCATGTGGATGCCGCATTCGGTGGATTTGTCATTCCTTTTCTGCAAAGGCTGGGGTATTCAATCCCTGACTTTGATTTCAGAGTAAGGGGTGTGACCTCTATAACAATTGACCCCCACAAAATGGGACAGAGCGTGATGCCCAGTGGAGTTTTACTTACAAGGGAAAATTACTGGGAGAGCATAGGATTTTCCACACCTTATCTCACCTCTGAAGTTCAGAGTTCATTGTTGGGTACAAGGGCAAGCGGGGCAGTTGCAGGCACTTATGCAGCAATAAAATTTTTTGGAAGGGAAGGGTACACAGATTTAGTGAGATACTGCATGGACCTCACAGAAGAATGTGTGAAAATTGCTGGAAGTTATGGCATTTCCCCAGTGATTAAGCCTGTGATGAACATCCTCGGATTAAGAATAAAAGATGCAAGAAAAATTGTGAGGAAACTCTGGCAGCACAAATTTTTCGTGTCGTATGGAGAGCTTACAAAATCCATGAGATTGGTGCTCATGCCATATATCAAAAAAAAGAATTTGGAATTACTTTTCAAGGTCATAAATAAATGCCCCTAAACCCTTAGTCTGTCTATTCTCAAATAAAAAGTACTGGCTTCTTCCTTTTGTGGCATGGAAAAAATATTGAATCTCCGCCCCTTCCATCCCAAAGTTTTAAGTAAATCATGGTAATATATAGGAGCAGTATGTGGGCTAAAAGATAAAAACACTCTTAAGCCAAGGTGAGAGAATTGGACAACGAAGAGATGGAAAAGAGAATTATAGAGCTCTCAAAAATTCCAGGTGTTGGTGCAAGGTTTTCCAGGAGATTGTATGATGCGGGCTACAGAAGTGCAGAGGACCTAAAGTATGCCACATTGGAAGACCTTCTCAAAATCCCAGGAATGACAGAGGAGAGAGCGAGAATCATATTATCCGGTGTTGGCGAGGAACTTAAGGAAGAGATTGAAGATGAGGAGATAGATAAAACCATTCGGGAAATGAAAAAGGAAATCGCAGAGATTGAAGAAAGTGTAGAGAGGGGAGAGGAAATCAAGTTCAAGGTTGTGAAGGCGCGCGCAGAACTTGCACCAGTTCTCCTTTCAGAGGAGGAAGAAGCAAAGAAAGAGGAAAAACCTGCGGAAACCCAAGAATCCCAGCATCCTCCAACCACAACACCTGTGCCATCTCCTGTTTCAGTTCATGAGGCACCCCCAGTTTCTCAGAGAAAGGAAACAGTAAAAAGTGAGAAAGCAATTCCTAAGCGGAAAAAGCCACCTGTTATTCTGAAAGAGAGCGGAAAGCCTAAGCGAAGGTACATGGCTATGGTGGCAACCGCAGTATTTCTTTTCCTTATTTTCTCTGCTATCTCTGTATTCTATCTGTTTCCCAAGAGCAGTGACCCTATTCAGGTTGATGGAAATTTCTCTGACTGGGAAAACAAAGTGGTGTATAAATCTACAACGGTCTCTCAGCTTAAGGAGATTCAGATTCAAAAGGCAAGTGTGCTTACAGAAAATAATAAACTATATTTTTACATGTGTGTGGATCCGAGTGGGTACTTATTTATGGGAAGGATGGATGGGGTTGACATTCTTGTTATATTAATTGACGCTGATTGCAATGCCTCTACTGGTTACCTTGTCAGTGGTGGTGGTGCAGATTACAAAATAGAACTGATAGGATGGGAAAATGAGGTGGTGCGGGCTGTTTTCATGAGATATATATCTACAACAAACGGGCATGACTGGAACGCATGGGAGCATTGCGGAAGCGTTGTGTTCAGGGTGAACAAAAACGGAATAGAAGGAAAAGTAAGCTTTCCCACCTCTGCAATTGTTCAGAATCCCAGGTGTTTCTTTTACATGAAGCATACAGACGCTGCTGGAGAGTATGTAAATGTGATGGACACATATGTGTACCCTCAGCAACAATTGCTCAATGTAAATGTGAAATTGAGCAGTGATAGAATTCTTCAAAAAAATAACAGTAAACCAGTATTGAACCTGAAATTTACCGCAAAAGGTGGTTATGTTTCTCTCAGAAATATTGTTCTGCTGGGAATTCCAGGAGAAACAGCCATGAGGTTTGTGTATTCAGGCAATGAGGTTTTTCTACCATGGATACTCTCAGAAAATAATCCCCTGGAGATCCAGGTATTTCTAAAGCCCGCAGATGTCCTCAGCGACGGCTCGGAAATTACAATCAATGCGCTGAGAATTGATGCTGATGTACCCGTGATGTTCAATTCATTTGAGGGAAAATTTTATATTGGAAATGCTCCACCACAGATCAGGATAGATGGGTGTTTTCATGATTGGGAAAATATTACACCAGTTCTTGATATGGATGTTGAAGAATTTCCATCATCAATTGATATAACCAGTGTGCGAATGGTAAAGGCACTTCAGGCATTTTGCATTGAAGTGAGTGCAAACATATTTGCTGGCACAGAAGTACCTATTGGAAAACTTGTGAGAAATCAGGAAACAAATGCATCGCCAGGTCAGAGCCAGAATGTGTTTGGAAATGACTATTTGAGAGTGTACATAGATACTGCACCTTCTCTCAATTCTCTGAACACAAGTAAGGGTATAAAATTCGGGTATGTGATTGAGCTCAAAGGCATTTCTGGAATGCTGACTGAAAAGAGGGTTTACAAGATTGAGCACGGAAATAAATCAGAATATCATGTAGAAGTGGATGCTGCAATAAATGAGAGCGCAGTTGAATTCAAAACTGTACAGATGTTGCCTGGAATTAATAATGATGCAGTTTATTACTTTGAAGGTACAACATGGAATGGTGTTGTTGATGTGGTGGCGCCTGTTCAACCATTAACAAGGTACTACCATGAAGAAACCCAGGGAAGTTTTTCACAGAATTTTCTGGTTGTTGGAGAATTGAGTTATGCTTTATATGAAATTACTGCAGGGGATTTAAATAACGATGGAAGAACAGACATTGTTACCGTGGGCGAGAGTGGTGTCACCGTGTGGGTAAACAATGGGACCGTGTTTGAGAAGAAGGAAATTTACACTTCATCAGTGGTTTTTTCCTGTGCACTCGGAGATTTTGATAGAAATGGATGGGTTGATATTTTAGTGGGTACTGCGAATGACAGCAATTCTGACAAACAGGAAATTGTAATTTTCAATAACACCAATCTTAGCTTCACCCAGATGTCAGATACTACTTTTAATTTAGACCAGGATGTGAATTCCATAGCAGTTGCAGATTTTAACCTGGATGGCTACCTTGATTTTGCATGCGGAATTTCCAAGAATGCTAATAGTGAGGTGCTTTATTACCAGAACGCTGGTACCAGCGGTTTTCAATTTGCAAATCAGGGTATTGCACACCCAGAAAAGAATGTCTGGGCTGTCGCATCTGCAAGAATCAACGATGATGCTCTGCCAGAAATTGCTTATGGTATGGGAAGTAACAATAGCGATGAGATGGTAATCCTTTCAAATAAAACAGGCAGTTGGAATCGGATGGCTTTCACTGGCGACGGAAGTCGTGTAAACAAGATTGTTCCTGCTGATGTAAATAATGATGGAATAACTGATGTGGTTTATGGTACTGAGAATGGAAATATCGGAGTTGTCTGGTTTAATTTCAGTTTTGGCTTTCAACAGAAAAACTACTCTGTGGGAAATCCTGTCAGGAGTTTATGCCTTTCTGATTTTGACAATGATGGATATGTGGATATTGTTTCTGGGTGTGATAACGGAAGTCTATATCTATTTGAAAATATGCGAAATGGGAGTTTCTCAGAAAACTATCTGTTGAATTATGGAAACAAAATCTGGGATGTGTGTGTGCTTGACTATGACCTTGATGGCGATGGAGATGTGGCAATCTGTGGAGAAAGTGGCTCAATCCGTATTCTGAACAACACACTTTTGCACAGAAATTTTGAAATTCAGGGTAATAGTTGTGTGCAGCTTTCAGATGCAAGAGAAATCTCTGATTTTGTTCTTGTGGATCTGGACCTTGATGGGGACTTAGATGTGGTTGCCGCACATACAAACCAGACAAACTTCACTGCTCAAATTTATGCATGGCAAAATCCTGGGAATCCAAGCTACTCGCCCTTTGAAACTGTTTGGCAGAAATTTACAATATTATCTGGATTCGCTCTGATTTATTCAATTGCAGTTGGTGATGTTGATAATGATGGATACCCTGAAATAGTATTTGCAGGGCATAATGGAAGTAAGAAGTTGCTCTGTGTTTGCAAATCTGATAAAAGTCCATGGCATAATAACTGGATAATGGATTATGAAGAAAAGTATGATAATTCCACATATGTGGGAGTGATTTCACAAATTGCGCTTGCAGATATGAACAGAGACGGAATTCTTGATGTAATAACTGGTGATAGAAATGGCTATTTAGTAGTGTTTAAAAGGGGCACGGACCCCATAGATAATAATGGCGACTGGCTTGATTCTACTGCAATAATTCAGAATAATACCACAAACACAGTGGGAGTGGCAGATTTCAACTGCGATGGCTGGATGGACATTGCGTGTGGTTATGAGGCAAATTCTCAGGCTGGAGTAATCTGGGCAAATTTGAGAGATCCCTTTAATTCCTCAGGATGGGCGCACTATCTTTTTGAGAGTGGTGTAAATAATATCACACGCCTTACAATTGCGGACCTTAATAACGACGGGAAGCCTGACATCGCCGGTATAGTAAACGGAACCCACGGTACACTCTGGCTAAATCCTGGTGGAAACCTGTCGCACCAATGGCACGCACACACATTTGAAGGTTTCATAGGGGTGAAATCAATTGCAGCTGGTGATATGGACAACAATGGGTGGGCAGATTTACTTCTTGGGCTGGAAAACGGTACAATTGCTGTTCTGAGAAACACGCAGTACAATTTCTCTCCCACATATCTGTACTTACATTACGAGCCAGTTGTAATTCTCAAAGCTGAAAACATAGACAGGAAAAGCAGCTATGATGGAAATGACCTTGACCTATGTGTGGGAGTTGGGAACGATTGTTTTATTTACAAAAATACAGGTGCAAACACGAAAATAGTGGGATTTCCACTTGGTGCCAGTTCTATCCTTGCTAATGAAACAAAGGCTTTGCTTAAATTAAACATTACCCACAATGGAATCTCTACAGACAATCCTGTGCGGTTTTCAGCGCTTTCTGTACAGTTCCTGAATTCTACAGCGCATAGAATAATGGCCCCTGATGAGATGCGAGAGCTTTTTGAAAATGTTTCTATATGGCTTGATGGTAACAATAATTCTGTGTTTGATCAGAATGGTGATATCTGGCTAGGGAGTTTATCAAATCAGAATTTCAATTCAAGTTATGGAGGATATATAAGGGTGTGCCTCGCAGAAAATTCTTATTCTACCATCTCTCCAATGGAAACAAAGACCTACTTCATAACCGTTAGAACAAATCCTGTAATTAACGCATCCTATAATGGATATATTTTCAACATTTCCATATTGCCAGAAAGTAACTATAACTACACATGGAATTACATTTATAACAGCATTTCAGGGGGGATTGCTACAATTGTAGAAAGTTATCAGTATTATTCAAGCAACTATACATTTTATGTTGAAGAAAACAGCATCAATATTTTTATTATATTCTTGCCTTTGCTGGTGTGTGTAAATGCAGTGCATTATAGAAAATTGCGAAGAAAAACTTTCTGAGTGGCTCTATTTGGAATACCTCCACGCATTGCAAATCTGGCATGGAAATGTGATTTTTACAAATGTGCAGGATAAAGAGATGCATGAAAAACTCAGCAGTTTATGTGATGTAAAAAGGGAACATGTATATGAACTCAAATTAGAAAATGTGATTGTACTTGACCCTTTTGCAGATAAAACCCTGGTGCCTGAAGAGATGCAAAATGCGAATTTTGTGGTAATTGGCGGGATTTTAGGCGATAGAGAATTTACAGGTAAAACTGAGAAATTGATTACTAAAAAGACTATGTGCATTGCCAGAAATCTTGGAAAGATTCAACTTTCAATAGATATAGCTGCATATGTTGCCTATCAGATATTACAGGGCAAGCATCTCGCAGAAATTCCGCTCACATCTGAAGTGGAAATTGAGCATGCAGATGGGCATATCACAGTTCTGCCTTATGGCTACCCTGTTATAGATGGCAAAGTGCTCATAACACCAGGACTTGTGGAGTATCTTAAGAGAAATCTCGGGTGGAAAGATGACTGAAAAAATTTCAATAAAAATTGGCGGAATGCATTGTGCCATGTGTGCACAAACAATTACTGAAGCCATGAAAAAACTTGAAGGGGTGCAATCCGTAGAAGTTAATCTTGCGACTGAAAGAGCAATTATAGAATATTTGCCAGAAAAGGTGGATGTTGAAGAGTTCAAGAGGAAAATTGAGGAGACAGGTTATGAATATTTAGGAACAGAGGAGAAAGAAGAGGAAATAAAATCCCCGCAGATTTACTCCGTGATTATTGGTTTCATTATTGGTTTTCTATTGATGGGACTAATTATGAGTAAAATGTTTACAGGATTTTTGTTTAGAATTGCACTTTTTCTTATTGCCACACCACCACTATTCTATATTACATATCAAATTTTTATCTCTGCTGGAATTGCGCTTAAAAACCACACTCTTAATATGGATGTGATGTATGCACTTGGAATTTCTACAGCATATTTGGCAAGTGTACTCTCTACGCTTGGGTTTTTCAGCGAAGAATTCTTGCTTTATGATTCCGCAATTCTCCTTGGCACTTTTCTGACGCTCGGGAGGATGCTTGAGTACAGGGCAAAATCAAGAGCCAGTAGCAGCTTGAGAAAATTGCTTGCCCTTATTCCCAGAAAAGCGGTAGTGATAAGGGAGGGAGTTGAGAAAGAAGTGAGTATTGAAGCGGTAATCCCCGGGGATGTGGCTCTTGTCAAACCTGGTGACAAAATTCCTGTGGATGGTGTGGTGATTGAGGGTAGTGGTTATGTTGATGAATCCATGATCACAGGGGAACCAATGCCAGTTTTGAAGAAACCAGGGATGAAGGTTGTGGGCGGCACCATTGCCCTCAAAAATGCCCTGAAAATTCGCGCAGAAAAAGTGGGGAGTGAAACACTACTCTCAAGAATAATCAAGATGGTGGCTGAAGCCCAGGGTTCAAAACCGAGAATCCAGAAAATTGCAGATAGAGTTGTGAAGTACTTTATTCCCCTTGTTCTTACCATCGCATGCGTTTCCTTCTTTTTATGGTATTTTATTATTCATGAAAGATTTTTATTTGCGCTCAGCACCTTCATCTCAGTCATTGTGGTTGCGTGCCCATGTGCACTTGGTCTAGCCACACCTGCAGCAGTCACTGTGGGCATTGGTAGAGGTGCAGAATTGGGTATTTTTATTAAAAATTCTGAAACGCTAGAAGCATGTGAAAAAGTGAACACGGTCGTGTTTGACAAAACTGGCACACTGACATATGGGCATCCAAGGGTACAAAAGTTTGTTGTTAGTGAGGGGTTTGACAGAAAGTTTCTGCTCTCTGTGAGTGTCAGCATTGAAAAACTGAGCAATCACCCACTTGCAGATGCAATTGTGAAGTACGGAATGAAAAACGACATCAAGACCCAGAAAGTGGAGGATTTTGAGGAAGTGGAAGGAGAGGGTGTAAGGGGTACGGTTTCAGGGGCTACTGTGTATATTGGAAAAGAGGATTTTCTTCGTAGAAATAATGTGGATTTTACCGGAGAAAGTTACCAAAAATTTGTTTTGATGAGAAAAGAGGGATTAAGTGTGGTCTTCGTTGCAATTGATGGCAAGCTTGCTTGTGGTTTTGG
The DNA here is from genome assembly GCA_049970095.1 of Thermoplasmata archaeon. Lineage (GTDB taxonomy): Archaea > Thermoplasmatota > Thermoplasmata > Lutacidiplasmatales > SKW197 > SKW197. The sequence goes on from JBMFNP010000007.1 coordinate 28,111, forward strand.
CGTTGGGGATAGTGTGAGAGCAGATGCAAAGGAAACAATCCAGAAAATGAAAAGAGATGGCATTGAAACTGTTATGCTGACAGGAGATAATGAAGTAAGTGCAAAAATTGTTGCATCCTCGCTTGGAATAGAGAGGGTTATTGCGAATGTAACCCCTGATAAGAAAGCGGAGGTTGTGAGAGAGCTGGCAAGAAACAATATTGTGTGTTTCATAGGAGATGGGGTAAATGACGCTCCTGCGCTTGCAAGCGCCCATGTAGGAATTGCGATGGGTAGAGGAACGGATGTGGCAATTGAAACAGGGGACATTATTCTGGTGAGGGACAGGATTGCAGATGCCTATCTTTCAATAAAACTCGGCAGAAAAGTGATGGCTAGAATCCGCCAGAATATATTCTGGGCATTTGCCTATAATTTCGCATTGATTCCTGTGGCTGCTGGGATTTTTGCTCCCCTCGGGATCTTCATGCGTCCAGAGTTTGCTGCACTTGCAATGGCGTTCAGCTCAGTAAGCGTCTTGCTTCTTTCGCTATCTTTAAAGAGGTTCAGCGGTTAAGGGAAATGGTGATTGAATGTCTGCAATAGACCCTGTTTGCAAGATGCGGGTTGAGGACGCAAAATACAAATATGAATACAAAGGAAAAACATACTACTTCTGCGCGCCAGGCTGCAAGAAGGCATTTGAGCGAAATCCCGAAAAATATCTACAGCGGTGAGAAGCAGGCAAAAACCTTATTAAAGGCAAATCAGATGCAACTGCATGGTTGAGCAGAATGATCTTCGGAATGAGATTCTGGATATCCTCTATGACAGTGATCTAGTACCGGATGTTGAAGCGCTGGAGAGAATTTTATCAATGCCAGAGCCTCTGAGTTTCGCAAAAATGATTTCCCAGAAGTACAATTCAAAATATCTCACCCATAAGGATATTGAGTGCGTTATTTTTTCCGTGAATAAAGAAGTAATCGGAAATGTGGGAGAGGACTGGAATGTGGTTTGTCATACAAAAGAGATTCCAGCCACTGCCCCCTGCAAACCATCAACTGAAAGCTATTCAAAACTTTTTATGGATAGGTACATAAAGATAAAGAAGATGCTTGTTGCCGCAGGTGCAAAGCCAATTTCAATAAGGACATTGAAAAAACTGAGAGCCAATACTGAAAATAGAATGATAATTGGAATTGTAAGCGATGTGCAAGATGTAAAAAGCAGAGATGCCTGGATATTAAAAGTTGAGGACGATTCTGAGGATACTGTGGATATCTGGGTGAAAAAGAGCACTGCCAGATACTTCTTTCCAGATGAGGTTGTGGGTTTCAAGGGCAGCCTCAGGGGAGATGCGGAAAGACCGATTTTCTATGCAAATGAGGTTGTTCATCCAGATATTCCTGTAAAACGAAATCTGGCCAGCTCCAAGAAGCCAGTGGGTGTGATTTTCATTTCTGACATCCATGTAGGAAGCAAGACATTTTTAAAAGATGTATTTGAGAGGTTTGTGACCTGGCTTTCCAGTGATGACCCGTATGCCCGAAGTACAGATTATCTCATAGTTACAGGGGACCTTGTTGATGGTATTGGAATTTATCCTAGTCAGGAAGATGAACTTGAAATAGAGGACATATACGAACAATATGCAGAACTGGCAAGAATGCTCTCAAAGATACCTGAAAGGATAAAAATACTTGCAATACCAGGAAACCATGATGCGGTACGGCAGGCAGAACCCCAGCCCCCTCTTCCTGAAGAAATCACAAAAATGTTCAAGAATAACTTCAGGTGTTATAGTAATCCCTCACTTCTTTCAATAGAGGGTGTGAAAATTCTCCTTTATCATGGAAGAAGCTTTGATGACCTTGTAGAGCATGGCACTCCATATCTCTCCTACTCAAGGCCAGGATTTCTTATGCAGGAACTTCTCAAACGGCGACATCTTGCGCCCGTGTATGGAGGAAAAACACCGATTGCACCCATGGGTTATGATGCGCTGGTAATTTCAGATATACCCGACATATTTGTCTCTGGGCATGTACATACACGCGATGCAATACAGTACAGAGGAGTAACAATTATCAATGCATCTACATGGCAATCCCAGACAGAATACCAGAAGCAGACAAATCTTACACCAGTGCCAGCACATGCAATCTATTATCGGCTGGATACTAATGAAATCAAGGACCTTTGTTTTCTTTCTGACGATATTTATCAAGGTACAGCCTGCGACCCATATAAATCAGAAAAATCACAATAATGGTAAGCACAGCATAGTCAAGGTATGCTCCGTACTCTATTATAAGTGTGTAGTGTTCTCCAAGAAGGTAACCCAGAAATGCAAGGGTCACACACCATGGAATTGAGCCAACAAACGAATAGAGTGAAAATTTCCACACATTCATCTTTGCAATTCCTGCGGGAAGTGAAATAAATGTGCGGATCACTGGTAGCAATCTTCCAGCAAAAACTGCTATCTCCCCGTATTTTTCAAACCATTCCTCAGCCTGTTTCAAATGTTTTTCTGTTACAAAAAAATACTTTCCATACCTGAGAACCCCTGCCCTTCCAACATAAAGTCCAAAATAGTATGCAACAAGAGAGCCTGCAAGATTCCCTAGTGCACCCGCAAGAGAGACAAGATATATGTCAAACCTATTACCAGCATATGCAGGAGAGGATGCAAAACCCGCAAATGGCATAATCACTTCTGATGGTATAGGAATGCAGGCACTTTCAAACAACATCAGCATAAAAATTCCAGGATAACCGATGCACACTATGAGTGAAACAATAAACTCCATCATGAATGCCACAAGGCTCATACTCTCCAAAAGGAGATTTAATATAATATAATTTCCGCTGGGTATATTGACATAATCTATATCTCACTTTCCCATCTGAAATCCTAAATAGGAAGATTCAACCAAATCTGAGGCGTCTTTTTTTCCGCTACAAATAAATACCCTATGGATTTTGTGGCTTTGATGTTAGACATAAAGATGATAAGGGAAAGGACGGATTATGTAAAAGCACTTCTTGCAACTAGATTCAAGGCATATCCAGTTGATGAATTACTGGCAGTGGATGCACGCTGGCGCGAGATCACAACAAAACTTGTGAAACTTAGAGGTGAAAAAAACAAGAAGGCAAGAGAAATCAGCAAGAGCACAGAAAAATCAACGGCAATTGCAGAAGTGGAACAAATAAACCGAGAAATAGAGGAAAATGAAAAGTTGCTTGAAGAACTAGATAAGGAGAGAAGTCGCATCCTCGCATTAATTCCCAATCTTCCGCATGAAAGTGCACCAGTGGGAGCAGATGAAAACGCAAGTACTGTGATAAAAACATGGGGAGAAATTCCAAAATTCAATTTTAAGCCAAGGGACCACATAGAGCTGGGCGAGAAACAAGACCTCATTGATATAGAAAGGGCAGCAAAGGTTTCTGGTGCAAGGTTTTGCTATCTCAAGAAAGAACTTGTATTTTTAGAGTTTGCAATCGTCCAGTTTGCACTCCGTGAACTTGTGAAGGAGAACTTTATCCCTATTTTACCACCTGTCCTGGTGCGGGAAATGGCAATGTTTGGCACTGGCTTTTTACCTGCAAGCAGAGAAGATGTTTACAAAATTGAGGGGGAGGACCTCTACCTAGCTGGTACTGCAGAAGTGCCACTAGCTGCCATGCATGCGGGAGAAATCTTTGAAAAGAAAGAACTTCCAAAGTATTACGCAGGTTTTTCCACATGCTTCAGAACAGAAGCAGGTGCCCATGGGAGGGATACCAAAGGTATTTTTCGTGTGCATCAGTTTGATAAAATTGAGATGTTCAAATTTGTGATACCAGAATACTCATGGGAAGAGCATGAGAAGCTTCTTAGAAGTGCAGAAAACCTTGTGCAGAAACTTAGGCTCCCATATAGGGTGCTTAACATTGCAACTGGCGACCTCGGACCCTCTGCTGCAAAGAAATATGACATTGAGGTTTATCTACCTGGACAAGGAAAGTACAGGGAACTAATTTCCTGCAGTAACTGCACAGACTATCAGGCAAGAAGATTGAACATAAGGTACAGGGATGCAGATGGTCTCAAATTTGTGCACACGCTGAACAGTACTGCACTTGCTATCGGAAGAACAATAGTTGCAATCATGGAAAATTATCAGAAAGAAGATGGAAGCATACAGATGCCAGATGTACTTCAGCCCTATCTCCCCTTTGATAGAATAGGGTGAAGGAAACTTTTTTTAACCAATAAGAATTTACCTAATTGGGAATATACACCGAGTTGATGGTATGTCAGATGGTCCCCAAGAAACCACAGAAAATCTCTCAATTAGAGATATGCTCTGGCAAGGTAGATATGAAGATGTTGCAGATATTGTTAATACCCAAGAAGAAGTATTTCAGGTTATAGAATGTCTGAATGATTCTGACCTCATGACCAGGAAATCTGCTGCGCATGCACTCGTAGTTATCGGAATAAAAAACCCTAACTTTGTGATACCCTATCTTAAAAAATTGCTCCACTATCCAAGCAAACAGGTTCTGAGCAATGTTATTTTTGTTGTCGGAAAACTTGGGACCCAGATGCCAAAAGAAATTGAACCGTTAATTCCAGACCTGATTGCTCTAATTGATGAGAAGCACTGGAACATCAAAATGAGTGTGATAGCAGCCCTCGGTGACATAGGTGCAGCAGACTCCAGCATAGTTCTCAGTGCGGTCCCTAAATTGATTGATGCACTCTCTGATCAGCGCAACCAGGTAGCTGTGGCTGCAGCAAATGCATTAAGTAAAATCTGCCCTGCAGGTGTTGACTGGACTGGAGAAACAGTGGATGCCCTACATGAACTTCTTAAAGACGGTGACCCATGGGTGAAAGTGGATGCCCTGGACACCCTGACAAGAATTGCAGACGAAAACCCAGAGCCTGTGCTGAAGGAACTTGAAATGATCGGGCATCTATTAAGCGACGAAAATCTTTCTGTGAGGGAAAAAGCCCTTGGTGCTGTGAGCATAATTTTGAGGCAGAAACCAGAGGCAATATCCAATGTTAAAGATGCCTTTTTTAATCTTCTGGTAAATGACACCGCATTTATCAAGATCAAGTGCATTGAGATTATTGAAGAGGCGCTTGCTGCAAATCCAGACCTGATACGCCCCCTCATACCCCCTGTGATTGCCTGCCTTGCGGACCAGAACAATGACTTAAGGGAAATGGCAAAGAAATTTCTCCTAAGTGTTGCAGGTGCAAAGCCAGAATATCTAGCTGAATTTCATGGCACTCTCTCCGCACTCCAGGCAGACGAAATATTAGAGGCAATGAGGCAGGGAAAATGATAAAAATCACATGTCTCTCTGAAAATTCTGTTAAATTTGGAACTGGATACTGGGCAGAGCACGGATTATCTTTTTTTGTTGAGACACCTGAGAGAAACTTCTTTATTGATGCAGGGGCAAGTACAGAAGTGCTCCAGCATAACCTTGAGATCGCACGCCTGAATTTTGAAGATGTAGATACATTGGTAATTTCCCATGGGCACTTTGACCACACAAACGGACTGCCAGTTCTCCTCAAAAACATGAAAAACCCTTGCATTTACGCCCACCCAGAAATCTTTGCGGAGCACTATGCATTTTCAAATGAAAAATACAGATATATCGGCATCCAGATAGAAAAAGAAACTCTGGAAAATATGTGTACTCTCAATCTGACAGAAAAGCCAGTTGAAATAGGGAGTGGAATTTACTTTTCAGGAGAGATTCCACGAAAACATTTCAGGGCTGGGAAGTTTTATCTCAGAACAGAAAGTGGTTATGTGACAGACCAGATTGTGGATGATGCTGCGGTTTATCTCTCCACACCTGCGGGTGTGCTTGTGGTTTTTGGGTGCGGGCATGCAGGGGTTATCAACACACTAGAGCATGCAAAGCAACTCACGGGCAGAAAAATATTCGGTGTGTTCGGGGGCACGCATCTGGTTTCCGCTTCTGATGAGGAAATAAGGGAAGTAGTTGAATATCTGAATGCGGAAAATGTGGAAATTATACGGCTCTCACACTGTACTGGCAAAAAAGCAGAGTACATGCTGCAATCTGCATTTGGAAAGAAGTTTGCGATTTTTCCATGTGGAGAGGTGGAAATCGTAGAATTTTAGTCACCGTTTTGCTTCATAAACCATGTGTCCAAGTTCACTGATTAAAATTTCCGTAGCTGCAAGTTTCACTGCAGATGCACTTCCTGGAAGGCACACAATAACCTTTCCGTTAATTACACCCGCAATTGCCCTGCTCATGATTGCAGAAACACCAATTTCTTTGTATGAGAGCATTCTGAATATTTCTCCAAAACCATCTAATTTTTTTGTAAGCATTCTGGTCACAACTTCTATCGTGATATCCTTCCTGCTTATGCCAGTACCTCCAACTGTGATTATTGCATCCACAGAATCGTCAGAAGTGTATCTGGAAAGCAGTTCTTCAAGTTTTTCACTGTCATTGGGAATGAGCATGTAGGCTTTTAGATTGTTGCCTGCCCTCTCCAGAATTTCCATTAAAATTTTTCCAGATGCGTCAGTTTTTTCTGTGCGTGTGTCGCTTAGGGTAATCACTACAAAATTTATTGCATGTGGTGCCTGTTCTTTATGTTCTTTTGAGCCCATCTTTCTCTACCTTGGTTTTTGAGATTACTACAATATCTGTGATTCGGGTATTCGGATAGTTTCCATTTTCGTCTTTTTCCAGGTATTTCACCATATCCCATATTGTGAGGAGTGCACTGGCAACCCCGTTGAGTGCCTCCATTTCCATCCCAGTTTTGTAGATGCCCTCCACCCTACACCTGCACTGGATATAATTCTTACCTGTTTCAAAGTCAAATTCTATTCCCGTAACAGGCACTGGGTGACAGTGGGGAATTGATTCCCATGTTCTTTTCACTGCAAGCATTCCCGAAACTTCTGCCACCTGAATTGCGTTCCCTTTTTTCACATTGTTCTGTTTTATCGCATCCACAGTAGTTTCCTTCAAAAAAATTCTCCCTTGAGCCTCTGCAACTCTCAAGACATCCTTTTTGCCTGAAATATTTACAAGCCCGCCCATAAACTCACTGCTCAATTAGCGGCCCAAGAACCTTTATGCCGCCTTTTTTCACCTCAAGTGCAAATTTCTCCATGCTATGCTGGCAAGCGCGCATTTTCTCAACCTGCAGGTATCTAACAATTGTCCCTTTTGAGCGGTCGATTCCAAGCGAGATAATTCCATCAACCAGAAAACCCTCATTGCCAAGAATCTGGGATTCACCCCCAGGACTTCTTTCCATTACCACAAATGTAATCAGATTGTTATCACGAAACATCTTGAAGAAATAGAACATCTTGTTTCGCATGTTTTTGTGGTCTTCCATCAGTGAGTAAAGGGCACCAAGTGAATCAAGACAGAAAACTGTAAATTTATCTCCGTGAAGTTGTTTGAAGTGTTTTATTATTTTTTCTATGAAGTAGATGTAATCTGTTTTCTGGTCCTCGGGTACAACCTGGTCAATCTCACGGAGTTCTGTAAAATCAGAAATCTGCATTTTAAGCGAGAGATCAATCCCTAAACTGTCCATATTTTTCAAGTGGCTCTCAACAGTTTCTTCCAGTGTTGTGTACAGTCCAAATTCGTCCCGATTTTCAAGATACTTTGACATTATTGTGTAAACGAAACTGGTTTTCATGCTGCCTGGAGGCCCTGTGACTAGAATAACTTTCGGAGGTTCAATGTCTGTTTTGAACACTTTATCCAGTCCTTCAATCGTGTCTCTGAACATACCAGCACCTTATTTTCCTAAATAGTTTCTATGATTTAAGGGTTGCGAGGCACCCGTAGTGGCAGAGAGAGGGCTGGGAATCAGGAACCGTGGTTATTGTAATTCTTATTTCTTCATCCAACCCTCACATTTAAATCCCACCTCTCTTTTGTATTTTCAAGGTGATTTAATGAAGGATGAAGAAGTACAGGCATATCTAGTCCAGCTGGAGGAATTTGAGAAGAACATGAATGCACTGGCTACACAACAGAGTTATCTTAAAAAATCATTAGAGGAACACATGAAAGCGCTGGAAACCCTCAAAAACTTTTCAACACTTGAAAAAGAGACAGAAATTCTTATTCCACTTGGTGCAGGTGCATTTCTACCAGGCAACTCAAAAAACATGGATAGAGTAGTAATCAACATTGGTGCAAATATTTATATTGAGACCAGAATGCAGCAGGCAGTAGAAATGATTGAGAAACGAACAAATGCAATTCAGGAAGCAATAGAAAAAATTTCCAGACAGATGACTGCAATTGAGAGAGAGGCGAACAAGATCACTTCCATCTTAAGGGAGGAGGAAGAAAAGAGGCTTGGTAGCAATGCTTGAGGGCTTGAAAAACAAGTTCAAGGCTGTAATAAGCAGGACCAAAACAGAGGCTGTTGAAAAAAGCCCTTTTGCAGATGGTGTGCTGGGCTGGAAAATAAAGGAGGAAAAACTCAATGAAATTCTTGACGAACTTGAAATTGAATTGCTATCTGGTGATGTGGCTTTTGAGGTTGTGGAGGAACTGAAGAAAAAAATCCGTGAAAATCTTGTTGGCAGGAGAATAAAATTTGGAGAGGATATTGAAAGGGTTGTGAGAAGTGCAGTGAGAAGTGCGCTCCTTTCAGTGCTGAACATTCCTCCGTTGGATATTGACCAGATAGTATCAAAAAAGAAACCTTGTGTGATCATGTTTGTAGGTGTGAATGGTACTGGTAAAACTACAGTGATTGCAAAAATTGCAAATTACCTGCAGAAGCATGGGAAGTCATGTGTAATGGCCGCTGGTGATACTTTCAGAGCGGGTGCAATTGAGCAGATTGAAACCCATGCAAACAACCTTGGTGTGAAACTTGTGAAACACGCATCAGGAAGCGACCCTGCAGCAGTGGCATTTGATGCAATTGAGCATGCAAAGGCGAGAGAAAAAGATGTTGTTCTTATAGACACTGCTGGCAGAATGCAGACAAACAAAAATCTGATGGATGAAATGAAGAAAATCAAGAGGGTTGCAAAGCCAGACCTAATTGTGTTTGTAGGGGATTCACTTGCTGGCAATGATGCAATTGAGCAGGCGAGAAAATTCAATACAGAGGTGGGTGTAGATTGTGCAATTCTCACAAAAATTGATGCGGATGCTAAAGGAGGGGCTGCACTCTCAATTGCCTATGCTATAAAAAAGCCAATAATATTTCTGAGCAACGGACAGGGTTATGAGGATTTGATTAAGTTCAAGCCAGATTGGCTGGTGGATAAAATCCTTGCGGAGGCATGAGAAAATTCCTGAGTTTACGATTATTCTTGTGGGACTCAAGAATGAAGGAAATGTAGGTGCGGTCGCAAGGGCAATGAAGAATTTTGGTTTTCATAATTTGCGGCTTGTGAACTGTGCAATGGGTGAGGAAGCAAGAAAGCGGGCAATGCATGCAGTTGATATTCTTGAAAATGCAAGGATTTACCAGCATTTTGAGGAGGCAATCAAGGACATGGATATTGTGGCAGGTACAAGTGGTGTAATTTCTGAGAAGGAAAGACATTATCTGCGGCACGCTATGAGACCAGAAACATTCCTGAAAAAATATTCAAGGTTCAGAGGCAAAATTGCTCTTGTTTTTGGGAGGGAGGATTTCGGGCTTTTAAATGAGGAAATAGGGATGTGTGATGTGCTGATAAACATAGACACCAGCGAAGAATATCCAATTATGAATGTGTCCCATGCCGCTGCTGTAATTCTCTATGTGCTGAGAAAGAAGGGCGGGGAGCACCAGTATGCTTCACCTGCAAGGATGGAGATTAAACAGCTGCACATGGCTTTTGGAGAGTTGCTGGCATCCATTCATTACCCCGAACACAGGAAAAAGAATGCATTGGTGATGTTCAGGAGATTGATAGGAAGGGCAGCAGTCAATAAAAGGGAGACAAGTATGCTGATAGGTGTGTTCAGAAGGGCAGCAAAAGGGAGGGGAAAATTTGAAGATTAAAGGATTCCTAAAAACTTCGTTTCTGGATTGGGATGGAATGGTAGTTTCTGTTGTTTTTCTCCCAGGATGCAATCTGAAATGCAGATTCTGCCATAACTGGGTGCTTGTTGAGGGCGCAGAAAATGTCCCAGATGTACAGGAGGCGCTTGTGTTATCCTATTTAGAAGAAAATAGGGATTTTCTAGATGGTGTATGCATTACGGGCGGAGAACCGTGTCTGCATGAAAGAGATGTTCTTGAGTTTGCAGGAAAAGTGAAGCAAATTGGTTTAAAGGTGAAGCTTGATACAAATGGAACAATTCCAGATGTGCTTTCACGCCTCATTGATGCTGGCATTCTGGATTACATTGCAATGGATGTCAAAACGGAACTGGATGCTGGCAAATACTCTGAGATTACGGGTGTGGATGTAAATCTGGATATTCTCTGCCAGAGCATTGAGTTGATAAAAAATTTCAAAAATTACGAGTTCAGAACAACATATATTCCAGAATATCACAATGAAGAGTGCATTCAGAAAATTCTAAGTGCACTTCGGCACCCAAAAAAGTATGTGCTTCAGCGCTTTGTACCTGAGAATGCATTTTCAGAAACACTCAGAAAAAGCAAGAGTGTAAGCAGGGAAGAACTTGAAAAAATTGCGAAAAACTTGAGTGGTCTGGCTGAAACAATTAGCGTGAGGGGGGTTTAGAGCACATTTTTAAGATTTCCCTGTATTTTTCTTCATTCTGGGATTGGCAAAGTTCGTATGCTGCCCTTGCAAGTTCAGGCTCTGTGCACTGGTTTAAAAGGTGGGCAAACTCAACACAATCATGGAGATGAGTTTCAGGCGGATGTCTTTTGAAATGATAGACATCTCCCACCATGTCAAGTGCTTTTTCCGGGCTGCAACCCATTCTCAATCTTTTTTTTGCAATGCAAGAAAGAATTTTTTGTTTCTCTGAGTGTTTCAAGTGCACCCACTTCCTTGTGGAGATGTCTTTTTTATTCATTCTTGCTGCACTGCAGATTTCATCCACAATTGTTTCAGGGTGGAAGTTCATCTTTAGGAGATGGTTCATTTCAAGAATTAATTTGTCCAGGGTAAGGGTTTCCTTTCCCGGAATGACCAAATCTTTTTTCACGGTAATTTCGCCAGATTTTCTGCATGCTTCTAGAATTTCTGTTGCAATTGCTGGCGCAACAAATTCTCCTCTTTGAATCTCGTCACCAAGTGTGCCTATGAGTGCAAGGGCTGGAAGCACTGATTCTCTGGTAACATTTCTTGCAATCATGTATGCGAGATGGGATGCAGAATACCCACTGCTTCTACCAAATTGGAGGGGTGAAAGCACAAAATCAGCATCTCTCTCCTGAATTTTTCCAGAGTTTTTTCCAGCGATGTGATGATGGTCAATTACAATTTTTCGTTTGATTCTGCCCAAGTGGTGAAGAGAACCTTGACCCAGGTCTGTAAATATCCAGATGCCCTCTATTTCATCCTGGGGAGATTTCATCCTGGATTTCAGAATTGAATATCTCATAGGGTCTATGTAAAAGTCATCCAGGAATTCCACATTTGGTTGAATTTTACTCTCATTTGACTGAATTATGTGGGAGATTATTGCTGCAGAAGCAATTCCGTCTGCATCTGCGTGTGCCACAATGTAAAAGTTGCTTCCCATCCTTTCAGCAAGAGATATTATTGTGTTTGCAATCGTTCTGGCTCTTTTTTCCATTGCTCAGTAATTGCAGTTCCTCAAGATAAATTTTTCCGTGGGCAGGGGTGGTTAGGCACAGGGTATGTTTTGACAAACACCAGTAGTACCTATAAGGTCAACTTGGGAACTTTTGCAAAAGGTTTCAACAAGACATACAGCGCGGCATTCGCAATTGTAAACGCAGAAAGCAATGTGAAACTAAGGATAACCAAAGTAGACTTTGGGGCCAGTGACAACATTAGGACATATGCAGTGATCGCACTCCATGAAAACATGAGCACAAACGCGTTTAGTGAAAGCAGTACAGATGGTGCCTATATTATCTACTTTGACAAGGGTACAGCGTATGACTATAGCATGACTGGATATGTGCTCCGAAATGGCCAGGGAGATTATTCCGCAGGTAGCCTTAAGTACACAAGCAACGATGGTGGTGCATGGACCGATGCAACTTGGGATGATACCAATAAGGTGTGGGTGTACCACACGGACCTTGTGAATGCAAATGTAAGCGCAGATTCAGGTAGCCCCGGGAACTTTGTCTGGGTGCAGATAACTCTGGATTTCTCAACAGCCCCTGACGGAACCGACTTCCCGAACACGCAGAACACGCTATACATAAATGTGAAGAGCGTATAAGCCTAAAACCCTTTTCCCTTATTTTTGTTTTTTATTCTAAGCCATTTTGTGTGATTTTGAATATTGCCTCTCTTCCTTCTGCCAGTGAGCGGTGTTTTTCAAGCACAGCCCTCCGCTTTCCCTCTCCAAGTTTCTCAAGCCGTATGATAATTTTTGCATTGTGATTGAGCATTGCACCACCAATTGGCTCAAATGTTCCGCGCTTCACATCCATATAAACCTGGTTTGTGATCAGCACTGCAACCTTATCCTCCCTCGCAATCCTTGCAAGCGTATTAACCATGCTTCCAAGAGACTGCCGTTCCCCTGCCTCCTCCTCCATTCCTATATTTATCCTGTAGAACACTGTGCAAGAATCCACTACAATCAACCCTATCCTTTCTGTTTTCACAGTTTTTGCTGCCGCCTCTACTGCAGCATTCTGCTCATCAAGGGAATAACATCTGGATACAAGCATCTCCCTCACAATCTTTTCAAAATCCGCACCGCATATCTGTTGCAATCTCTCCATTGAAATTCCCTCTGTATCTATGTAGATTACCTTTTTTCCAGTTAGAACAACATTTTTTGCAATTTGAAGGCAGAGATTGGTTTTGCCACTCCCCCCCTCACCAAAAATTTCTGTTATTGTATCACATTCAATTCCACCAGCAAGCATATCATCTATTGATTTACAGCCTGTAGGAATCCTTTTAAATTCCTTCATTAAACAGGAAATACTACATACCAATATTAACCTTTGGAATTGCCAAATTCATAGAAGCAATACATATATACCACAAAATCATAGGTTGGGACATGAAGGAAGAGGAACTTACAAGGCTTGAGAAACTCCATCAGGTAAGGAAAATTCTTAGATGGGTTGTATTCGTCGTCTTCTTTGTGCTTGTTATTGTGTTTATGATTGCAGGTGGCACGCTCACTCCTTTTTATCTTCCAATACCAGACGCAATAACAGTAGTTATGGCAGGTATTTTCACTGCCACATGGTTTTTCGGTACCTTTGCACTCGGAGAAATTGCATTTGAAGTGAGCGACACACATAGGGTAATGCTTGCCAGAAAAAGCATGAAAAAGGCAATAGGATATGGGATTGCACTTCTCATCACTGGAATTCTGGTATTGCAACCATTCCTCCCGGAAATCACAGAAAAACTCACAACCACAGAGCAGAATATCGGCTATGGAAAATACTTCAACATCACATTCACACCATTAGATGCCCATGGATTTGCAATTGCAGAGAGCATGGAAATCACGGTCCAGAACGGTCATGCACACATACTTATTGCAGAATCAAAAGATTTCACTGAAAATTATCAGAAGGAAAGTTTTTACACATATTACAATCAAACGCTGAACAACACCACTTCCGGTGTGCTCTCATGTGCAAAATTCCTTAAACCAGAAAACCTTCATAAAGAATATATTATTCACATTGCGAAAAAGGATACACCAGATGCCTCTGTGCGCATCCACATTACAAAAATGGTAAGGTATGATGCATTCAATTCCTGGGGAATTCTGATGGTTGCAAGTGGTGTGATCTTGCTTATCTGGGTACCCACAATATTTACTCTCAAAAAGAAATTTGAAAAGGGCTCTGTAGTCAGATAGCGCTTACCCAAAATATTTTATCATCTCTTTCTTTATTTTCTCCACGCTCTTTGTCTGCCCGATTTCTGTATAAACACGCATTGCATCTTCAAAAAATTTTTTCGCCTTTTCTTTCTCCCCTTTCTCTGCATAGAGAATTCCGAGTTCTTCATCTGCACTAGCAATCCCACTTTTCATTTTCATCTCCATATAAAGAAGTTTTGCATTTGTCAGCGATTCCTCAGCGTCCTCCCAGTGCTTCGCATACCTTTCTACAACTCCCTTCGTGTAAAGTGCAGAGGCAAGAGAATCCTTGGAACCCGTGGACCTCCCAACCAGCACACAGTTTTCCGCAATTTCCAGTGCTTTCTCAATATCTCCCTTTATCGCATAGATCTCAGCCACACTTCCCAGTGCTGAGCAGTAAATCCATTTCTCTCCGATTTTCTGGGAATATTCCAGAGCTTCTTTGTAATACTGCAAAGCCTCCTCATACTTTTCCATCTCCTTGTATAAGCTTCCCAGATTACTTGCAGAAATCATGTGTCCCCAAAGATTGCCAATGTTTGCGCTTGTATGATAGTCCCTCATGTAATGTTCAAGTGCTTTTTCCCATTCACCGCGATCATGGTATATTATTCCCAGATTGTTTGACATTATTGATTCGCCAGCAATATCACCAATTTTTGCATAAATTTCTTTCGCCTTCAGGTAATACTCCACTGCCTTTTCAATCTCACCAGTATCATGGTAGAGAATTCCTAAATTATTGTACGAATCTGCGAGCCCCTTCATGATATTATTCTTCTTTCTTATTTCAATTGCCAGGGTTAAGTTTTTTTCTGCTTCTTCCATCAACCCGATGCTCAGCTGGGTGGTACCCATTCTGTGATATGCATCTGCAAGTTCAGCATCATCCCCCAGTTCTTTCGTTATTTCCAGACTCCTTGATACATAGTGAAGCGAGTGCTCAAAATCTCCTTTTCGCTCATAAACCCAGCCAATCTGTCTCAGCACGCGAGCATACTCCTTTTTTGCACCGCATTTTTCAAAAATTTCAAGTGCAGTTGTCAGATGCTCCAGTGCCTTGTTCATGCTTCCCATTCTGTGATAACATAGTCCCGCCCTTCCAATTGCCACGCCCAATTTCTCCATTTCTTTAACACTCTCCGCAATCTTCCTTGCATCCTCATACATTACCATTGCCTCTTCATATTTCCCACTCAAAAGCAACATATCTCCAAGAAGAATCTTTACATCAATTAACTCCTCTTTTTTTCCAGTTTTTTCAAGACATTCCTGTGCCATCTTTCCATATTTAATTGTCTCATCAACCGCATAAATTCTTGCAAATGCCTCAGCAGACCTTTTTGCAAAAGCAGACGCCTTGTCAAACATCTGTGCTTCAAAATAATGTCTTGCAATCTCAGGTACATATTCCTCTGTGGAACGGATTTGCTCAAGGACCTCAGCAATTTTTCTGTGAATAACTCTTTTCCTCACTCCAATTGCTCCACCCAGCACCGTCTCGTAAATTGCATTGTGTGCAAACCTGTACTTCTCTCCACTCTCTTCCCTGATAAAACCTTTTTCTAACAGTTCATCAATTGCATCAAGTATGCTTTCAGTATCCATTTCCATTACTTTTTCCAGCACATCATACTCAAACACACGCCCATATATGCTTGCATTTGTCAGCACTTTTCTTGCATTTTCTGAAAGCATACTCAATCTCCCCTTTATGAGCGCCTGCACACTCTGCGGAATCCTAAGTTCTTCTGGAGTAACCCGAAGTTCTCTTTTATTAGCATCGTACATATTTTCTTCCACAATTGCTCTCACAAACTCCGAGACAAAAAGAGGAATGCCCTCAGTTTTCTCATAAATTACCTTTGCAATCTCCTCTGGGCATATTCCGAATTCCAGTTCCAGCATTTTCAGAATTGCCTCGTATGTCAGGGGTTTCAATTCCAAGACAGTGGAAATCTTTTCTGAGCGCAGTTGAATGATTGTGTTCACGAATGCCAGGTTTTTTTCTTGTTTCATAGCCTCTTCTGGAAAGGCAGCAAGAAGAAGTACCCTTTTTCCTGCAATATTTCTGGCAAGGTAAACAAAGAGAGAGAGTGATGCAGCATCTGCCCATTGTAGGTCATCAATTATGATTAGCAATGGTGCCTTTTTTTCAAATTCCAGAATTCTTTTTGACATAATTTCCAGTACCCTGCCCTTCTCCCTTGCAAGCTCAACACTTTCCATCCTTATGGATTCTTCAGTGCTCAATGAAAGTCCAATAGGTACATATCCCTCCTCCTTTTTTTCTGTGCTGAAATTCTTCAGTGCCTCTGTAAAAGGCAGATAGGGAGCGGAAGTTTCATCAAGCCCTCTTCCAAAAAGGACCACAAAGTTCTCACTTTTTGCGATTTTGCTTATTGCTTCCATCAAAGTAGTCTTGCCAACACCCACAGGTCCTGTAATTATATATGTGCCCCCCTTTCCCTCTTTGCAGTATTTCAGTACATTTGTGAAGTACTCAATTTCTTTCTCTCTGCCAACGATTGTGGGTTCCAACTTTCCAGCCTCATTTCTTTTTTGGTACTTTTTCCCAGTCCTTCAAAAATCTATCAATACCTACATCAGTAAGCGGATGTTTCACCATTTTTTCAAGCACTGCAAATGGCACAGTTGCAATATGTGCACCGCAAAGGGCTGCCTGATAAACATGTATGGGATGCCTCACACTTGCCACAATAATTTCTGTTGGAAAATTGTAATTTCTGTAGATTTCCACAATTGGTGGTATGATTTCCATACCCTCATGCCCTACATCATCCAATCTTCCGACAAACGGGCTCACAAAGGCAGCACCAGCTTTTGCAGCAAGCAACGCTTGATTTGGCGAGAACACCAGTGTCATGTTCACCTTTATGCCTTCCTTTGCAAGTGTCTTCGTGGCTTTTAATCCCTCCACACACATTGGAATCTTTATGTTTATGTTTTTGTGAATCTTTGCCAGTTCTCTGCCCTCTGCAACCATTCCCTCTGCATTCATGCTCACAACCTCTGCACTTATTGGCCCATCCACAATACTCGCGATCTCTGACACCACTTCTTTGAAATCCCTGCCCTCTTTCGCTATCAATGTGGGATTTGTGGTGACGCCATCAATTATTCCCCAGCTGTTCGCTTCCCTTATCTCCTTTACATTTGCGGTATCCAGAAATATCTTCACCTTTTCACCTCCACAATACTTTTTACCTTCCTGATAACATTTTCTACAGTTAAACCATATTTGGTCAGGAGTTGTTCTGGCTCCCCTGACTCCCCAAAAACATCAGGCACACCAATCCTTTTCACGGGGCATGGATAGTGTTCGGCAACAACCTCTGAGATTGCCGCACCCAAACCCGTAGTCACATTATGCTCTTCAACAGTAACAAAGCCTCCAGTTTCCCTTGCAGCCCTCACCAATGTTTTTATATCTATTGGCTTTATTGTGTGGATGTTAATCACCCTTGCACTGATGCCTTCCTTTTTCAGGGATTCACCAGCAGCCAGTGCAACATTCACCATGCTTCCAGTGGCAACAATTGAAACATCAGACCCTTCCATCAACACATCTGCCTTTCCTATATAGTAATCCATGCCTTCCGTGAGTGTTGGCAGTTCCTGGCGCACAAGTCGTACATAAACTGGGCCTGGATAATCCACAATTTGCCTGATTACCTGGCGTGTCTGCGGGGCATCGCACGGAGAAATAATGGTAATGTTCGGCAGAGATCGCATCAATCCTATGTCTTCACACATCTGATGGGATGCCCCATCGCCTCCCACAGTGAGCCCGCTGTGTGTAGCCACAATTCTCACTCTGAGTCGTGGGTAGCAGATGGACTGTCTTACCTGGTCATATGCTCTACCTGCAGCAAAAACTGCAAATGTGGACACAAAAGGAATTTTACCAGAATATGCAAGTCCCGCAGCTACACCCATCAGATTTTGCTCTGCAATTCCAACATTGAAAAATCGCGCTGGAAAAATCTTTGCAAACATAGAGGTTTTTGTGGAGGAGGATAGATCCGCATCTAACACTACAATTTCTTCCCTCTCTTTTCCGAGTTCCACAAGGGTTTTTCCGTAGGCATCTCTTAAACTTTCCTTTTTCCAGGTCATAGCGTATCACCCAGTTCTTTCATAGCCATCTCTGCCTCCTCCCTTGTAGGCGGTTTTCCGTGAAAAGCCACATTATTTTCCATAAATGAAACCCCCTTGCCTTTCACCGTATGGGCAATGATCATTTTGGGCTTTCCTTTCACATTCCAGCTTTCCTCAATTGCATTTCCTATTTCAATGAAATCATGCCCGTTGATTTCAATCACATGCCAGCCAAAGCTCTCCCATTTGCTTCGCAATGGCTCAAGACACATTATGTTTTCAGTGCAACCGTCTATCTGAAGATTGTTTCTATCAAGAAAAACTGTCAGATTGTCAAGCTTGAAATGATGCGCTGTCATTGCAGCTTCCCATATCTGTCCACTTTCGCTTTCTCCATCACCAATCATTGCGTAAATCCTGTTGTTTCTGTGGTCTATTCTGGATGCAAGTGCCATTCCACATGCAATTGAGAGTCCCTGACCCAGAGAGCCTGTTGATGCTTCAATGCCTGGAAGTTTTTTTGCGTCAGGATGCCCCTGCAACCTTGAGTTTATTTTTCTCAGCGTAAGCAATTCTTCTTTCGGAAAATAACCACACTCCGCAAGCACTGCATAGAGCGCTGGTACCGCATGCCCTTTGCTTAACACGAAGCGGTCACGGTCAGGCCAATATGGATCCTGGGGGCGGTGCCTGAGGTAGCGGAAATAAAGGGTAACAAGAATATCGGTTGCAGACAAACTGCCACCTGGATGCCCTGATTGTGCAGTATAGATCATTCTGATAATGTGCCTTCTGACAGCTATTGCCTTATCTGCAAGGAACCTAATATCTTCCTGGGTAAGCATACTCTCACCATAGATAGGCATATTGTAAATAAGGTTTTTGGGAACATGGGGAATGTAGAAAAATAAAATATTTCTAGCAATTATGAACGATCAAAAGCCAAGAAATTAGAGGAAACAGGACTGAAAAATTAGAGATATTGGTGAAAAGTGGGAAATCATAGAATAAATCTACACGCCAGATTTTGAAGGAATACCGTTTTCATTGACGCCTTTTATGGTTTCCTCCCCTCTTTCCCATCCACACCTCCAGTGCCATGATTACTGATAGAACTACAATTCCCACGATTCCTAAATCCACCTGCTCCTGCTTTTGTGCTATGATGCCAACAACTGTGAAACTCGCATAGCCATTTCCTGATTCCCAGCCCTCTTTCTCCGCCACCACACGCAGTTTCATAAGCACTGTTTTCTCCACAAATGGTGCTGTGCACACAAACACCGCTTTGCCATCACTATCTGTCTGGTTTCTTTCAGGCAATATTATGCCCTGCTCACCACTAAC
>JBMFNP010000008.1:0-40320 GCA_049970095.1 Thermoplasmata archaeon
ATGGCTGCCAGTTCCTCAAATGATGCCTTTTTCAAGTCATCCATTGTGCGATAACCCATTTCAAACAGCTTCTTTGCTTTTGAAAGCCCTAATCCTGGTATCTTCGTGAACTCTACCAGCGCCCTATTCATTTCCTCCATATCTTTTTCTTCAACCATAACATCTACACTTCTGCCACTATCAACATCCTTATCATATCGCCTGTATCCTTGCAGTTATCCGCAGAGTTTTCCATACCATGTAAAATTTCCCTTAGGACTATTACTGTACGGGGATCTGTAACAATACGGAGCACATCCTTCTTTGCGTTAAAATAGATATCATCAATTTTATGCTCAAGTTCCTCTACAATTTTCTCATGCTCTTTTACATCCTCTGGGTTTACAGCCAGCAACTCCATGCACTTTTGGAGGGCTTTTGTGCATTCCACAAGTTTCTCTCCCATGAGGATTAAGTGCTTCCAGATTTCATCAGGGCATTTCAGTTTCAGATCAATCAAAATTTCAAGATTCATTCCTGCTTCCTTTATCCAGTCAACCGCATAATCCTGATGCCTGATCATTCGCATTAAATATTCCCTTGCCCTTGGTTCCAGGTCAGCAACTCCAACCTCATCTGCAATCAAATTTTCAATGTGGTCTGCATCCTTCTCAAATGTATTCATTGCATGCAATGCCTTTTTTCCCTCTTCATTCATCCCATGACTTGCATACTTTATTGCTTCCAGCAGTTCTATGGATGCGCTCACAAGTTTCCCTGCATGCTCCCCTGCTCTTTTTACAGCAATTGATTCATGTCTCTTTCTAAACCATGCCATCAATCCTTTTTCCTGCATTTTTCTCACCTTCGTTTTTCTAATGAAATCGCAGAGGCAAACCCTTCCTCTGGAATTCTGTACACACTAATTTTATCTTTCGGTAGATGAAGGCAAATCTTTTCTCCATTATTAAATTTTTCTGTCATGGTGTATGCAACCATTTTTATTTTTTCTCCGCAGTAACTGAAGCGGTGCTCAAGATAAGAACCAAAAAATACTGTTTCTCTAAACTCCGCTTCCAGCCCCTTCTCCTTCACCCTCACATTTTCAGGGCGGATTGCAAGCACTACCTTTTCTCCCTGCAATTCCCTGTATTTTTCAGGCACCTCTATTTTATCCCCGCATTCAGTAATTGCATACACATTTTCTCCTTCCATTTGGATTTTCCCAAAAATAAAATTCATTTCTCCAACAAAAAATGCTCCGAAAAGAGTTCTTGGATTTCTGTACACTTCCTGCGCTGTGCCATATTCCAGAATTTCACCTGAGCGCATCACGCATACCTTATCTGCAACTGCCAGCGCCTCCTCCTGGTCATGAGTCACATGAATAACCGTTACTCCAAAATCTTTCATGAATTTCCGTAATTCCATACGCAATTTTTTTCTGACTCTAGCATCAAGTGCAGAAAGGGGTTCATCAAGGAGCATCAGTTTGTTTTGTGTGGCAAGTGCTCTTGCAACTCCGCAGGACTGCTGGGTGCCTGTAGGAAGTTCTCTTGGATACTGGTTTAGAAATTTTTCAATTCCTAACATTACCGCAAATTCATTGATCAAGCGCCTTTGTTCTCTTTCCTCCAGATTACGTACTTTGAGTGGAAATGCAATGTTCTCCCCTGCTTTCATGTGTGGAAATAATGCAATATTCTGAAACACATATCCAAATTTTCTCTCAGAGGTTGGGAGTTCCGTAACATCCTTTCCATTCAGGAATACTCTGCCAGATGTCGGCTTTTCAATTCCAGAGATCATTTTTATGAGCGTGGTTTTTCCACAACCAGATGGGCCCACAATTGCCACATATTCCCCTCTATCAACACTGAGATTTACATTATTAAGCGCAACCACATTTCCATACTTTTTAGTTAAATTCTCAACCCGAAGCATCACTCCACCTCCAGTTCATCAGTAATGTCCAGATGTTCTCCACTGAAACACAGGACATCTTCAGGCACAGCCCAGCACATCTCCCCTTCTGAAACAGGCAGATTTTCAGTTCCAGGCAGTTTTATTAAAAACCGTTCGTGGGCAGTTACAAACTCAATTTCGTAGAATTTTCCAACCGCATAGATCTTTTCAACCTTTCCAAGAAATCCGTTTTGCTTTTGTTCTTTAGCAAGTTCAATATGCTCTGCACGGAAGCAAACCAGCACTCTTTCACCCTTTCTGAGGGTGTAATCTTTGGATACCACCAGCGTTCTTCCATGAGCATCTCGCAGTTTCATGGTTTTACCATCTTTCTCTTCCACAAAAAACACAAGGAAATTGCCTCCCCCGATAAAGTTTGCAACGAAAGGTGTTGCGGGGCGCATGTAAATCTCTTCTGGTGTACCCTGCTGTATGATTTTACCTCTTCTGAGGACAAGGATTCTGTCTCCGATTTCCATTGCCTCCTCCTCATCATGTGTGACATGAAGCACAGTAATATTGAATTCCTCTGCAATTTTTTTCAGTTCACTTCTAAGCATGTTGCGCAGCTTTGCATCCAGTGCCCTTAATGGCTCATCAAAAAGCAATATATCAAAACCAGAAGCAAGTGCCCGTGCCAGTGCCACACGCTGCATCATTCCTCCGCTCAGTTCATGTGGAAAAGCATTTTTTCTTCCCAGAAGGTTTGTCAACGCAAGATATTCCTCAGCAATTTTTTTTGTAGTTTCTATGTTCTTTCCTTGCACGATTCCAGGGAACATCACATTTTCAAGCACTGTCATGTGAGGAAAGAGTGCATAGCTCTGTGAAAGATAGGCAATTTTCCTTTCCTCCGCTTCAAGGCAATCTATCCTTCTTCCGTTCTTCCAGATTTCTCCTTTAGTAGGGTATTCAAGTCCTGCGATTATTCTGAGAAGTGTGGTTTTACCTGCTCCTGTTGGTCCAAGAATGACAACATACTCCCCATCTTTAACATTAAAGTTAATATTATCCAGAACTAACTTTTTCCCGAATTTCTTGCACACATTCCTTACCTCTAGCATTTTCTCTTGCCTCTCATTGTTGCTCTGATGATGAGAAGAACTATACCCGAGATTACTATCAGTATGAGGGAAGCAATTGCTGCAGAGAAATAGTCCCCTGCTTTGACAAGACCTACTATATACACAGGAATTGTGGTTATTGTGGTATTTGCAGGAAGCACTGCAATTGTTGCCCCTGTCTCATCAAGGCTTCTGGTAAAAATCATGATAACACCCGCAATTATGCTGGGCTTGAATATCGGAAACACGATTTTTCTGAACACACTCAGGGGTTTTGCACCCAGAGTTTTTGCAGCTTCCTCATAGTCTGGGGGTATCTGACGCATGGCTGCAGCAAATGTTCTTACCAGAAATGGAAAGGTAAAGGAAACATGTGCAAGCACAAGAATGAAAATGAGAATAATTTGGCTGTCGCCATGTATAAAGTTCTTCCAGAATAATCCAAGAGAGACACCTAGTGCAACTGTAGGCACAATTATTGGAATGTTTGCAAGCATATCCAGTATTTCTGCACTCTTTCTTTCTCTTGCTCTCGCGATATATATTGCAAGCGGGATTGCTGTTGCCAGACATATAAGAGTGGTGAGCGTAGCCACGAGTAGTGAGATTCCGAGGGATGTGAGCAATTTAGAATAATTAATGTGCCAGCCTGCACCCCACTCACCAGCAATAAATGCAAGAATAAACAATGAGGGAATCAGCACAATAAACAGAAATGCAATAACTCCTGAAACATCCCTGAGTGCTTCCATTTTTTTTGTGCTGAAGATTTTTTCAACTGCATAAGTTTTTTTGAACGGAAATTTGAGTTTTTCAGCAATAATTTTTACAACAACAAGTAGAAGTATGGACAGAACTATCAGAACCATGCTTATGAACCCAAGGGCTTCGTTCAGATATGGATAAGATGCATTTTTCAGTGTGGCTATCAATGCAGGGCCTGTGAGTATGGCATCTGTGCCTGCTGTCATATAATCTACATTTGTTACCATTGAAAGGGCTAGAAATGTTGCCCCAGTTTCACTCAAACTTCTTGCGAGGCAGAGTACTATGCCTGTAATCAGTGCGGCTTTCATCATAGGAAGTGTGATTGCTCTTGCAATTGTGAATCTTTTTGCGCCAAAGCATTCTCCCGCAAATTCATAGGTTAAATCCACTTCTTCAATGCCTGCTTTCATTGAACGAACCATGTACGGAAGTGTGAATGCTGTGTGAAGAAAGATTATTATCAGAAAGGGAGAAGAGATAATTGCAAGTGCGCCAGTGCGTGTGATTTCCGTTGTAAGCTCCTTTGCCCAAAACAGTGTGGTGCTGAATCCCAGTGCGGCAGTAGGCATAACCAGTGGAAGGTCAATAAGAGTATCCAGAAGGGTCTTTCCTCTAAATTCTTTTCTTGCTAAAAACCATGCCAGTGGAAGCCCTAACAATATATCCAGCATTACTACAACTAATGCAACAGCAAGTGAAATGCACAGGCTCCGCCAGAACATATCCATAAGTTTGCTGTCTGTGAGGATGTGTGTGCGCACTGCGTCCCAGTTAGTAAATACATATACGAAGGAATAAAGTACTGGGAGAAGCACAAAAATCAGGAAAAAGAGGATGATCCAAGCATACCAGAAAGTTTTCAGGTGTCCTAAATTGATTCTTGGAATAGCCATCTAAACCCTAATTCCTTTTTGTATTTAAAAGTTGAGGGAAAAACAGTTATAGATAGGAATATTTTTCTACATCCCTCATGGGTAAGCAAAGTTTATATATAGTGAATCTCTTCACAATAACAGGTAAGGATGCCCGGGAAGCCAGCAAAAAAAGTTCAGGATGTTTCATTTAATGTGATTTTCTCCACATTTGAGCCAGTCCTCAGCATCTTCCACAGAGAAGGTGAATTGTTTCTCTCATATTCCAGTATTTTAATTTCTGATGCAGCGTCCGAAAACTGGGTCGAGGTTCCATTCAAGGAAATCAGTTCAATTGATGTGGAAGATGTGGAAAAAGAGCCAAAACTGAATTTCAGATTTAGTGATGGGACGCTGGAGGTAAAAGGAAAAGACAGTGCTTCAGTTCTAGCACTGCGGCATTTCCTCCTCCCCCTCATCTCTCATCCTTGATAGGTTTTTTGAAGAGAATTTTAAACACATTTTCTGCCCTTGCAATCTCAATCACAGCCAGCATCCTAAATTGAGAAAGAATTTCAACCAGTTTTTCAGCCATATGCCGCTCACGCGCATTCTCTACCATTCTGAAACCTGCAATTTTATTGACAGCGGCGTCCCATTGAATTTCAAACTCTTCTGGCGTTTCCGCCTTAAATTTCTTCTTTCTCAGTCTCTTTACCCTGAAACTCTGGCGTATCAGGTCACCGGTATGTACATTTTTGCAGTAGATGTCTGTGAACTCATTTTCAGGTATGTCCAATGCATGGAGTTTGATTTCATTTAAGAGGCAGTAGGAAACACAGGTTTCAAATGCGGGCGGAGGAAAACCTACATCACCAAAAACTGCGAGTTTTTCAGCATAGATTTCTTCTATGTTTGAGAGGGGCGGAAGCTCAAATCCAGATTTTATATATGTTTTTAGCCCCTCAAGTTCTTCCCCGGAAATTCCAATGCCTACTACCTCTGGCTTGAATTCCCGAAAGTAATCCTCAACTGAGCGTGATTCAGAAACCAATCCTTTCACAATTCCAAGAATATGTGCATTCTCTGTAATTTTGAAAATCTTCATCTATTCTTCATCCCATTCCATTACTGTTCTTAAAATTTTTTCCCTATCATCTATCTTAGAGAGGTCCTCTGTATCCAGAACAGGAATTCCCCTTAGAGTGGTTTTTTTGTGTTTCACAAAAACTACGGATTTCTTGCCAGTAACTTTAACAATGCTACGAATTGCATCCAGATCACCTTCAATCTTTTCAAATCTGTCAATCCAGGTTAGAAACATGAATTCTTTGTGACGGGTGATTGCATCAAACGGACAGTTTCTGAGATGCATCACTTCACATCCAATTTTCCGCAGATGCATGAGCACCTTTTTCTTCAGTTCATCTGTAAGAAGTACATCTTCATTCGGGTTTATACTTACCTCATAAGTTTCCGGGCGGGTGATATCTATTGGCTTAATAAGCTCTGTGCCAAAAATTTCTTCAAGGGAGAGTGCAACCTCTATTGTAGCATTCATGCTCTCTTCATAGAGCTGTACAGATTTTCTGGAAACACCTAGGGTTTCTGCAAGGGATCCGAGTGAATAACCTGCAACTTCCCTGAGTGTGCGGAGTTTTTCAGCGTCAATTTTCACATAGAGCCCGCCTGGTGCAGAAAACACATAGGGTGGAATTCCCTCCAGAAAATAATCTTTGAGCGTCTCCTGAGAGATAATAGGGATTTTGAATCTGGAATAGACCACGCCCTGTTCTAATTTTCCTCCGCCATAGTGGCTCCCGATCACAAGTGGCGTACCAGAAAGCAGATTTCCAAGCAGTTTCATGGTTTCTGCGTCTTTTTTGTCAAGGGCATCAATATTTTCCAGAACTTTAATTATAAGAAGTATCCTGTCTCTCCTCGCAATGAGGTCAATTGTGGCCCTGCGCATTCTGACACTCATGCTGATATAGAAACCAGATCTTGATAGAATTTCACGCGTACTCTTTTCTATGATTTCCTTTTTCATCAATAATAATATGCATGGCTCCTATTTAAATATGACTGTATTTCAGGACTGGAAACCCTTACATATCACATAGATTTCGGAACTGCTTTTTCTACTCGCCTCTGATTTATAACCTTTCACAAAACAAAATTTCTTCTCAAGTTTGCTCAGGAGCTCATTGTATAGGTCTCCCTGAAACACCTTTGCCACAAAATTTCCATCAGGAACAAGCATCGTAGATGCAAACTCAAAGGCACTTGTAACAAGTTCAACAGAGCGTGCATGGTCTGTGGAGTAATTTCCACTGATGTTTGGTGACATATCTGAAAGCACCACATCCACATTTTCCCTGTTTGCATTCTCAAAAATTGCTTTCCTAATGCGTTCCTTTATTTCTATTTTCAAAAAGTTCCCACGGATAAAGAACACTCCTTCAATTGGTTCTATTTCCTCTAAGTCCACACCAAACACTTTACCACTAGCACCCACAAGTTCCCTTGCAACCTGAAGCCACCCGCCTGGTGCACATCCAAGGTCAATCACAACATCTCCGTTTTTTATTATTCTGTATTTGTTCTGAATATATAGCAACTTGTATGCTGCCCTGCTCCTGTAATTTTCCTTCTTTGCCATTCTGTAGTAATAATCCTTTCTTCGCTCGCGCAACCATTTTCTGGTCATTGCTGTAAAAATTAGATATTTTTACCTATTGCCAGCAATACATGCTCTGCAAAATGCTCCTCTGGTAGCGCACCCTCAAATTCCACATCGTTGTTGATAACAACCTTGGGCACACTGAATACTCCATATTTCTCAGCTAGGTCTGGAAATTCGCTTGCCTCAATCATCTCTGCACTGATCTTGGGATTCTCGAAAGCAAATTTGTGGGCAATGCGCACTGCTGCAGGGCAGTATGGACAGGTGGGAGTTACGAAAACCATTATGTGTACATCCCTGTCTACATTTTTCAGGAGTGCACGTGTTTTCTCATGCAATTCAGGCTTCTCATATGAGATTTCTACGATGTCTTCCACAAGCGTTGTGAATTCATAGCCTGCAGGTATTCCGAAAAACTTTGCCCGCTTTTCTCCTGCCTCCAGAACTATTGCGGGGGCTTTATCCACACCGTATTTTTCTGCCACATCTCTGTTTTTTGTGAGATCGTATGTTTCCAAGCTTATCTTATTTCCCAAATCCTTCAACTCATTCACAATCTCCAGTGTTTCCTTGCAGTAATCACAGTTTTCTTCGCTTGTAAATACAAGAATTTTTACATTGTTCCTCATTTTCTCAAATTCCAGTTTTATCGTGTCCTTATCTGCGTCTCTGATCAACGCCATTTTATTCACCGTATTGGGATATGAGCATCGGTTATTTAATATTTTAGAAAGCATTATGATAAAGCAGATGAAAGTGCTTGGAATTGCTACCCGTAATGTGCAAGCCTACTTTGAGCTCCTCAATCTTCTCAGGGAAAAGAGAATCCCCTTTGAAATTTTTTTACCCGGAGAGGAAATTCCGCCTCATGTGGGAGCGGTTATTACAACAAGAGAAGAAAGCATCAGCATCAATTTCCAGAATCTGGTTATTTATGATGGGAAGGCGGAAACCACTGTACTCAGGGCAATGAAAGTAATCCTTGAAAGGGAAATTATTTACGAACTGGTAATCGGAATTGATCCTGGGGAACACATAGGGCTTGCAGCAGTGGGAGACGGGGCTGTTCTGGGCACTGCCACGGTGTTTTCTCAAAGAGACATGCTGCATGTGGTTCGCACATATTTGAAGGTGTTTCCTGCATTCAGAAAAATCATCCGTGTGGGACATGGGGACATAACCAAAAGGAACAAAATAATTTCCCTTCTGTGGAAACTTCAGATTCCAATTGAAATTGTGGACGAACGCAATACCACCACAATTGGCTCAGAACCTGATATTGAAGCAGCTGTGAAAATTGCAATGCAAAACGGAAAGGACATTGCAAAAAAACCGAGGATTCACCCAACTGCTGGGGAGATTAGAAATATCCAGAGAATAAGCAGGATTAAAAGTAATGGGGCGATTACAATTTCAAAAAAATATGCTGCGGAAGTGGCAATGGGGAAAATTACAATCGAAGAGGCAATTGAAAAACAGAAAAAAAAGTTAGAAAAATAGTTTTACTGTATTCTTTTTCTGATCACCAGATATGCAATTACCGCAATGCCTGCAACACTCACTGCAAGGACACCAGCTACCAGTATCGCTCTGAGTACAATTTTTGCATCTACATCTGGAATTGTGAACATTGCAGCCTCTGCATTCAAACCAGGGTCATGATATATCATATTTCCCTGGGGATAAAGGAAGGCACCTTTCAACCCAAAACCCCTGAAAATTCCGCTTGCATATGAAAATGCCAGGCGCTCCCATGCATGCACCTGAAACATCATATGCTTCTCCACACCATCTACATTAACATCACTTACCCATCTGAAGACACCAATTCTCTGCCAGTTGTCTCTAAAAGCAAGGGAATCTCTTGTAATAACTCTGGGTGTCTGCGGTCCAGACTGATTTCTTTCGTCAATTAATGTCTGGTTATCTGCAATTCCTGTTGGTCCCCCATACTCTACATGCAGCCATTCTGCCACTTTGTTATGCACATAATTCACTACGATAATTGTGGTGCCAAGTGCAAGTGCACTCCTGTTGGTTGCAAAATCCCAGCCCTCAATCAGGTGGTCGTATTTGAAACTCCCGTTGACTACTTTACCAGAGTAATTCTCATATCTCAGAAATTCTGAGCCCACTATTTTGTTATTGTCCTGCCTGTCCACAGTCACTTTGTACCAGGGTACATTTTCTATTGTTCTGTTTTCAAGCCTGAGAACGAGATGGAATGTAAGCGAGATTCTCTCCAGCGTTCCATTTACTGCATGTCCATCAACAGGATTGTATGGCAGATTATAGGCACTCAGCGTGAATGTTAGCTTAGCACTCTGATTTATATCATCTATCTGTTTTGTGAGGTTCTCAAACTCCCAGCTGGTGTTCAGATTGATGCTCTTGATTCTCTCAACTGGTGAAAACAACTGGTCTGGATAAACTCTCTGAAACTCTGAGAGAAAATCAAATCTCTGCGCACAGATCGTGGTAATTGGTATGCCCCGTTTGCCCAGATAGTTTCCGTTTGTATCATATAATTCTGCGCCTCCGAAATATCTTGTGGTAGCATCAAAAACAATTACACTGTTATTATGCTCTGGATTTCCAAACAACACACCAAATGTGATGTCTCGCACCCGAAAGCCAACGACAGTTCCTCCTCCGAAGAGTTCGCTCGTTTCATTAACATAGCTTATTCTTTCATCTCTTGTTTCGGCGCTGACAGTCGGAGCCCCTGCAACTGCAAAGAGTGTGGTCAGCATCATTATGGCCACAACTCCAGTTGCCCATATCTTTATGTTTTCATTTTTCATTTTCGCACCCCCTATGCATCTTACATACATAGTATCACTATGTATTTTGTAATATATAAAGCCTTCGGCACACAAATATTATTCTGGAGACTTAATTAAAACCTGCAGAATAAAAAGTAAGTGCTCCCGGCGGGATTTGAACCCGCGTCTCCGGCTTTCCTCCGAGGGGAGGGGGCAAGCCCCCTCCCCTTACGGTAACCTCACCCCTTTCAGGGTATGGGAGGGTCATTCTGCAGACGGCGAGGCTAGCGCCCCCTCCCCTTACGGTAACCTCACGGGGTTACACCCTACGGTACCTGTGTTACGAGGAGAGGGTTTCACCCTCTCCCTACGGTACCCTCACCCACGAGGGGCTTCGCCCCTTACGGTCGGGGTTAACACCCTACGGTACCTGTGCTAAGGGGTATCTCACGATACCCCGAGCCTCTGGCACTCCCAAGTTTTCCATTCTTTTCCGTGCAGGCTTTTCGGCGAGGGGAGGCTTGCTTTCCCCTCGGAAAAAACTTTTTTACTATGATTTATATCCAATAAGCATGTATGATGTGGTCTGCATAGGAAGTGCCACCCAAGATGTGTTTGTGAAAACAAATATTGCGAAGGTGCTGGAAATCCGTGAAATGCTCCAGACAAAAGCATATCTCGCTCTTGAATACGGTGCAAAGATAAATGTGGATAAAATTATGTTCACAACTGGTGGAGGTGCTTCCAACACCGCATATGGGTTCGGAAAAATGGGGCTGAAAACTGGCTTCTGCGCCGCATTAGGAGGAGACGAAAGTGCAAAAACAATTCTTACTGAACTTGAGAAAATTGGAGTGGACACCTCGTTAACAATAACTACTGAAGAAGAGAGTACTGGTTACTCAGTAATTATAACAACATTTGAGGGGGAGCGGACTGTACTTACATACAGGGGTGCAAACAACCACCTTGATATTGAAAAAATGAACATTGAGAAACTCACAGACACACGCTTTCTATATCTCGGTCCAATGACTGGCAAAGCCAGTGAAATTCCCGCAAAAATATCAGAAATCCTTGCAGATAAAGATGTGAAAATCTGCTGGAACCCTGGCAATACCCAGATTTCAAGAGGCATTGAAAAAATGCTTTCGTTTCTTAAAAGAATTGACATAATCTTTCTGAACAAAGAAGAAGCATCAAATTTAACAGGAATAAAATATTCCCAGATGGTCGTAAATGAGGATTTGTGTATCGGTTGCGGCACATGTGTGGATGTCTGCCCAGTAAAGATTTTTTTGCTGGATGGGGGGAAAGCACAGACACGTCATCAGGAAAAGTGCATTAAATGCGGCTTGTGTGTGGATAGATGCCCTACAAGGGCAATTACAAATGAGCCCTGGGCAGATAACCTTGATCCCATTCTCAAAAGAATTCACGAACTTGGTATAAAACTGGTGGTAATTACAGATGGGAAAAAGGGTGCACAGTGCTATGATGGAAAATACAGGTACATGTTTCCTGCATTTGATGTCCCTGTCATTTCTACGCTGGGTGCAGGTGATGCATTCATTGTGGGCTTTGTTTCTGCACTGGCAAAAGGAAAAGATGTGGAGACTGCACTCAAAATCGGAAGTGCAAACGGCGCTTCTGTAGTTCGGGAGTTCGGTGCAAAAATGGGATTGCTCACATGGGAAGAGGCTGTGAAGTTTGTAAATGAAAAGAATATACCTGTGCGGAAGAGTGAACTCTGATGCTGGTTTTTGTGGGGCTTGGACTGTATGATGAACTAGATGTCTCAATTAGAGGTCTGAGGGCAATAAAAACCGCAGATCTTTTATTTGCAGAATTTTACACATCCACACTTCCAGGGACAACTGTCGAGAAACTTGAGAATTTTTATGGCAAAAAGGTGCATATATTGGCAAGGGAAGATGTGGAAAACAACTATGACTACATTCTCAATGCTGCAAAGGAAAAAAATGTGGTTTTTCTATGTGCTGGCGATTCTATGGTGGCAACCACACATGCCTTTCTGAGAACAGAAGCACTGAAGCGGGGGATTGAAACCAGAATAATCCATGGTGCATCAGTTTACACAGGAGCGCCCAGCATCCTTGGACTCCATATTTATAAGTTTGGGAAAGTTGTGAGCATTCCGAAACCAGAAAAAAATTTTTTCCCCACATCTCCATATTATGGGATTCTTGAGAATTTTGAAAGGGGGCTTCATACCCTGATTCTCCTAGATATAAAGGCAGACATCGGATATATGATGAGTGCAAAGGAGGGCATGAATGTGCTCATAGAAATGGAAGCAAGAGAGAAAAGAGGATTGATAACGCCTGAAACAAAAATGTGCGTGGTTGCGAGGGTGGGGAGTCCAGATTGCATTACAGCATATGGTGAAATTGCAAAACTGGTAGAAATGGATTTTGGAATGCCACCTCACACGCTTGTTTTACCAGGAAAACTGCACTTCGTTGAAGAAGAAGCACTGAATTTGGTGAGGGTATAACACAGCGTCCTCCACTCCCCAAACTTTATTTAGACTTATTGCTTTCCCCAAATTATGTATATGAGGATTTATAAACATGAACTGGCAGGAATTTTTAACAGATTGAGCAAGGAAAAGGTTGCAGGTCTCATTGACCACACAGAACTCAAACCCCATGTGCTTACAAAAAAAATTCACACATTATGTGATGAAGCGGAAAGGTATGGGTTTGCTACTGTGTGTGTGAATTCCTGTAGGGTTTCTGAAGCAGTAGAGTACATAAAATCCATGAATTACGATGTAATTGTTTGTTCTGTGGTAGGTTTTCCCCTTGGTCAAATGAAAATTGCAGCAAAGGCACATGAGACAAAATTGGCTGTAATTGATGGCGCAGAAGAGATAGATACAGTGATAAATGTGGGTAAATTAAGAGAGTTAAGCGCTGCAAAAGGCAAGGAAAGGGAAAAAATCAGGGAGTATTTGCTGAAGGATGTGGAGGCGGTAGTAAGAGCTGCGGATGGAAAAGTGGTGAAAGTGATTCTGGAAACTGGTTTTCTTACAGATGAAGAGATTGTAGAGGGCTGTCGCATCAGCATAGAAAGCGGGGCACATTTTGTTAAAACCTCCACAGGCTTCGGGCCTATGGGAGCGTTCCCAAGCCATTTGCACATCATGAGAAAAGCAGTAGGAACAAAGAAAGGGGTAAAAGCATCTGGTGGCATCACAAACTTTCTTGACATGCTGCGATGCATATTTGCATGTGCAAATTCTGAAGAGTTGCTTAACCCTGTTTACTTCAGAGTGGGCACAAGTTCTGGTATAAACATAGTGAACACATTTGCGTGGGCAAAGTATTCTGACAGCTGGTTTATTGATGAAATTCCATGCAGATACTGTCCCAGCAATTTTATATCAAAATTGCCAGAAGAGATCAAGGAGTATTATGTGGGCAAGTGCAGGAATTGCACTATCCTGAGCAAGGAAGAGATGGAGGAAAGGCGCAAATATCACAAACTATAGGGGTGAAAATATGTATGGATGGAATGGAAAAGTTTTGAGAATTAACCTCACAAATATGGAATATAGAGCGGAAAATATTGAGGAAAAAATTTTAAAAGAATACATTGGCGGCAGAGGATTGGGTGCAAAGATTCTTTATGATGAGGTAAAGCCAGATGTAGACCCTCTTTCAGAGCAAAATAAATTGATTTTTTCAGTGGGACCTTTAACAGGCACTGCTGCACCCACAGCGGGTAGATACTCTGTCACCGCAAAATCACCACTTACTGGTACGATTTTTGATGCAAATTCAGGTGGACACTTCGGTGTAGAAATTAAGAGGGCTGGTTATGACGCAATAATTGTTGAGGGATGTGCTGAAAAACTCACATATGTGTTCATAAAAAATGAAGAGGTTGTTTTCGGGGATGCAACTGCACTTTCTGGCATGGACACATACAAAACTACTGAGCAAATTCTTGCATCAACAGATAGAAATGCAAAAGTTGGTTGCATAGGCCCTGCAGGAGAAAAACTCTTGCTGATCAGCTGTATAATCAACGACAGGAACCGTGCTGCAGGTAGAGGGGGACTTGGTGCAGTAATGGGCTCAAAGAAATTAAAGGCAATTGCAGTACTGGGTACCAGGGAAATTAAGGTTTCCAATGCTGAAAGATTTGAAAGGGCAAGAAAATCTGCAATGGAAGCGATTGCCAAGAACCCGATAACAAAGGATGCACTCCCGAACTACGGGACCGCTGTGCTTGTTAACCTCATAAATGAAATTGGTGCATTACCAACTAGAAATTACCAGGATGGCACATTCAGAGATGCGGATGCAATCTCAGGTGAGACGCTGAGGGAAAGAATATTTGTGAGAAAGAGTGCGTGTGCATCCTGTCCCATTGCATGCGCAAGGATAACAAAGGTTGGAGATGAGGAAGGCGAAGGGCCTGAGTATGAAACTGTTTGGGCTTTTGGTGCGGATTGCGGTATAAATGATATTGAGAAGATTGCGGTTGCAAATTACAAATGCAACAGATATGGGCTGGATACAATAAGCACAGGCGCAACAATTGCCTGTGCCATGGAAATGAGTGAAAAAGGACTGCTCACAGATTACATCAGGTTTGGAGATGCGGATTTAATGCTGGCACTAATTGATAAAATTGGAAGGTGCGAGGGAATTGGGGAGAAACTTGGAAAGGGTTCACTCAGATTTGCAAGAGAATACGGGGGCGAGGAATATTCAATGAGTGTTAAGGGGCTGGAACTCCCTGCATACGACCCACGAGGAATCCAGGGAATGGGACTCGCTTATGCAACCTCAAACAGAGGCGGATGTCATCTCAGAGGATATATGACTGCACCAGAAGTTCTGGGTAATCCCTACTTAGTTGACCGCTTTGCAACAGAGGGGAAGGCAGGGCTTACAATACTTCTCCAAAACATTTCTGCGGCAGTGGATACACTGGTTATGTGCAGATTTTCTCAGTTTGCCTTAAATCCAGAACATTATGCAGAGTTGCTTTCCGCAGCAACTGGTGTTGAATACTCAGATATGGACTTGCTTAGAGTGGGTGAAAGAATTTACAACATAGAAAGAGTGTACAATGTGCGTGCTGGTGTGGATAAAGACAGCTTGCCTGAGCGGTTATTATCAGATCCACTGAGTGAGGGGCATTCAAAAGGGCATGTGGTGCATCTGAAGGTAATGCTGGATGAGTATTACAGGTTGCGGGGTTGGGATGAAATCGGAAATCCCCTACCTGACACATTGAGAAAACTGGGAATAGAAGGTGAGTAAAATGTTAATTGAAGTTCAGAAGATAGAGGATTTTCTGGAAATCTTTGAGAGGATCCAGGAACTGAAGACAAGGGCAGGAATTGAAGGAATTCTAAACAATCCTCCAGACCTTTTTGAGAGAGCAAAACTATATGGCATCCGCTACAAAAATGGTTCATGGGGGTGGGCTTCAAATATCTGGAACAGGAGTGCAGAGGGCAGTGTAGTGATAGCATCAAATGCAGAATTAATGCCTGAGCATAAAGAACTGATGCGCTCTGTACTTGAGCAAATTCTCTGCAGAAAATTGATACAGGTAGATGCGACAATTGGCATGCCAGGTACACCTGTTGCAATGCATGCACGCCTTTATGAAGATGCCCAGTTCCCTGATATTGCTTATAGATGGAAAGAGTTGAATTTTCCTGCAAACCCTGAGGAAAAGCCAGATGCAGTGATTTTCCACATTCCTCATTACCTTGAAAACCCAAATGTGCCAGGTAAAAAACACATGCTCAGAATTCTCAGGTTTCCAAATCATAATTTCACAATTATTACCTGCTCCTCATACCAAGGGGAGACGAAAAAAGGCTTCTTAACACACTGGATAAACTTTGTCTATCAGAAGGGAGGTACTGGAGAGCATGCATCGCTGAAGGAGTTCACGGTAAAGTGTGTGGATGGCTCTGAAAAGAGGATTGCAATGTGTGTCTGGGGTCTAAGTGGAAGTGGAAAGTCCACACATGGACTCTACATTTTGAATGAACGCACAAACCGTGTTTTTATTGAAAAATTTGGAATTGATATGGCACGGTATGTTTACAACCAAGTAATAAAAAATGATGACATCGTTGCGGTTTTTCCTGACAGAGTGTATGGCTCTGAAAAGGGTTCATGGACGAAAACCGAGGATGTGGATGAAAATCAGGTAGCAATGTACAATGCTGGCATGTCCCCAAGGGCACTGCACGAAAACACAGAATTTGACGAGAATGGAAATGTTAGCTTTGCAGGAAAACTTTACCAGTATCATGGAAAATTGAATAGGAATGCAAGGAGTGTATTCTATCTGGAGGATACTGGCTATTATGATGGAAATGTAAATTCATCGGTGCCGCTGAACATGGCAGTTTTTATAAGCCCTGGTTACACCTCTGATTATGCATGGGTAAAAATAAATTCGGCGGAGTTTGCTGCCAAGGTACTGGCTGATGGAAGAACAATAGGGCATCCTGCGCAGAGCCGTGTGGGCGTGGGTGAGGAGAAATATGAAAGCAGATACTGTTTACCATTTACCATGGGTGCTACAAATGCCCAGCATGTCACAAGATTCTACGAATTCCTTGTTATGCGGAAGGAAAACCCGATTGATGTTTATTTGATCAACACCACGGGACGCGTGGGTGCAGAGTATTACTGGCAGGAAATGGAAATTGGCAATAAGAAAATGCAGATACCAAAAGCGAAATTTGTGGAGGTGAATGGGAAGTTAAAACCAGTTGGAGGCACTGGGCCTAGTATTGAAGAAACAGAGCTGTTTTTATTCCAGGCTGCTAGAGGAGCTGTGAAATATGCACCGCACCCCATCTTTGGAGATAGGGTGCTCGTCCCGATTGAGGTTGAAGGATTGTCCCAAGAGCGCCTTAGCGCACTGAATCCGTTCACATACCGAACAATGGAAGAGATGCGAGCTTTGCTTCGTGCCCAGATTGAATTGAGCAAGTACTACCTTTCAATTCAGTGCCCAGGATTACCTGAAAAAATTTTGAATGCAATGGATTTTTAATACCGAGAGCGTAGAAAAATACCATGGTTTTTTGGGAATTATGAGCGATAAGAAGCACAGAGATTGGAGAAACAGGAGGCAAGAGATAATCCACCATCTTTAAAAGCATCAAATCTTACATTTCCTTATTTTGGTCCTGGTATTTCCATAAAATTTGACAAATGTTTTTCACACAGAAATTGAAAATAAAATCCAGTCCATTCCATCTTTATTCACCATATCTTGTATAACTGATTTTGTAAGTAAGATTATCCTTACATACAGATAATAAATTGCTAAGTGCTGTTTTAGTGCCTTCTATAAATATCTGAGAATTTTTTTCGCTCTCTATAACATCATGTAAAATAAAACTATAGTGTGCTCTCGTTTTTCGTGCCTCCTCGCTAATAAGTTCTACAATAAAATCCCTCTCCTTATTGGAGAGCATCTGCTTTGATACAATTTTTATTAACCATTTTGCTTTTTTGTTCAAGTTGTTAGTTTCCATTTTCCCTCCTCTAAATAAATCAGTCCTTTTTTCTTCAAGGATTGTTGAGCATCCCGAACAAAATGCTTCCATTTCTTTCCAAAATGCTGCCCGTTTATTACTCTATCAATAGAATCGTCGCAGATATCTGGATGTATAGTTTGAATCAATGGATGAATTTCTTCGGTGCTCAATGCGCCTTTCTTTTTTAATAAATAAAGGATTGTATCAGAAAATATTGCATTAATTGTTTTTCCTTCTTTTATTCGGTTTTTTAATAATTCAACTTCAAGATTTTCAGTGCTTTTCTTTAATAATTGGGCTAATTTTGTATTTTTTATGAGATTATCTGTTTTGCTTTTAATCTCATGCAACTTATTAGATTCTTCATTAATTCTTTCCAGGAGGTTTCTATCAAGTATATTGCCTAACGAATAATACTTTGACATATCATCTTTTATAGTAGAAACTATTTCTTTCTCATCTATCAAAACCCCGTATTCAAAATTATTAATTAATCCACCACTTGTAAGATTTGCTGATGTAATAATTCCTATTTTGTTATCTATTAAATATACTTTTGCATGTAATCTACCAAGACTTGAAATTTTAACCTGAGTAAATTGTTTATATAATTCCAATAATGCTGCTGGCTCAGTAAGTCCATTTACTATGTTTTGCGTTGTGAGGTTTGTAACGAGGGTTATTTCTATTGAATTTTTTGTTTGCATTGCGTCTGACAATATTCTCACTCCTTCTACGTTTATAAAAGGCGAAGATATAAACAACTCTTCTCTTGTTTTGCTGATAACATCAATAAACTCATTTTTCCATGGTGATAATAAAAACTTATATTGCATATTTATCTCTCCAGTAATCTAAAACAACATCTCCTTCTTCACTTGAATATTGTAATATCTTTCTTATCAATTCTGCTGGTAGTTTTGTCGGAGTCTTTTGGTCACCAGTCCAATATTCCCTTTTTATTATCCAGACATCCTCTTTGTCTTTATAATGTAAGCTCCTTCCATCTTTATCTTCTTCCTCTTTTCTATATCTTGAATAAGGGAAAAATTTCCTTTTTTCATCATTTTTGCATACATAGAGGCAGTGATAATGAGAAGTTATAAATTTTCTTTTCGTTACCACACCGAATTGGTATTTCCAGATAATATGATTAACTGTAATAAACCCGATTTCGTCAAGGGCTATCAAAATATCCTTTAGATTATTCCATCCTGAAAAAACATACATACTGCCAGATTCCTTAAGAACCCTATATACCTCCCGCATCCACTTAAGTGTAAAGTCATAATATTCTTCCTTAGGAATTTCATTATATCCCTCTAAAACTCTTGATGCAGTTCTATGATAATTATTTCTTTTTGCCTTAAACTCTATGGCAAAAGGTGGGTCTGTAATAACAAGGTCTATTGTATTATCCGAAATGTATTTCATTCCTTCAATACAATCCATATTGTATATTCTATTGAACTCTAACTTTTCCATTCTTTCGCTTCCTCCTGTAAGCGATCGCATCCAAATCCCTGTGTTATTTTTCTCTACTATCATACCGAAAATAGTATATAATCTTTTGCATATGAGGGAAGGGTGCGAACATGGAAACCATAAAATGCCAGATAGTAAAATGGGAAGACATAGAAAAATGGGTAGATGATGTGGTTGAGAAGATCAGAAAATCAAAATATATGCCAGATGTAGTTGTAGGGCTTACCAGAGGCGGCTGGATTCCTGCAAGATTAATCTGCGATGAACTTCAGGTGAAAAATCTTTATGCAGTAAAAACAGAGCACTGGGGTCTCACGGCAACGAGAGATGGACAGGCTAAAATTGCCCAGCCCCTTGCTGCTGATGTCAGGGGAAAGAATGTGCTCATTGTAGATGATATTACAGATACAGGCCAGAGCCTCTCACTTGCAAAACAGCATGTGGAATCATTTGAGCCCAAAGCATTGAAAACCGCTACACTTCTACATATAACACACTCCATAATCGTCCCAGATTTCTACAGTGTGGAAGTCCCAAAAGAGGAATGGACATGGTTTATCTTTCCATGGAATTTCAATGAGGACATACAGAGTTTGGTTTCCAAGGCGCTGAACGATGTAAGGGCTGCTGAAGAAATCAAAGATG
Source organism: Thermoplasmata archaeon (assembly GCA_049970095.1). GTDB lineage: Archaea > Thermoplasmatota > Thermoplasmata > Lutacidiplasmatales > SKW197 > SKW197. The sequence continues at coordinate 19,767 of JBMFNP010000008.1, forward strand.
TGCTCAAAAAGCATTGTCAGATTGCAGTGGATGAGCGGGTGATTTACAATGCACTCCTAACACTTGCAAGGAAACAGTGAGGGAACTTATGATTAAGTCAATGGGTGCAGGTTCAAAATACACAGGAAGCTTGCCAAAGGGATGTGTGCACTGTAAGAGTGGAAGAAAACTTGTGCTTTTTGTTACTGGAAGATGCTACCAAAACTGTATTTACTGCCCGATTTCAATAGAGAAAAGGGGAAAGGATTTTGTATGGGCGAATGAGCTGAAGGTTGAGAATGACGAAGATGTGATTTATGAGGCGAGGATGATTGACGCTGTGGGAGCAGGAATTACTGGCGGTGAACCTGCGCTTGTTGTAGATCGGGTAGAACATTACATCAAACTTCTGAGAGAAGAATTTCACTATTTCCATGTGCATCTCTACACCACAACACATTCAATTGAAATTATAAAGAAATTTGAGGAGGCGGGTGTGGATGAACTGCGTTTTCATATACCAGTAAAGTTCTGGGGAGGGAAATACAAACAGGCAATCTCCGCAGCGCTCAAAACAAAGATGGTTGTAGGAATAGAGCTCCCAGTTTTCCCAAATAAGGAGAAGGAATTGAATGCATTGCTGAAAGATTGTTTTGATATTGGTGTGGAATTTGTAAACCTGAATGAACTGGAATTTTCAGAGACAAACTGGGAGAGCCTGAGAAGATTGAAAATAAGGGAAAAAGGCGAAGTTTCCTCAGCTGCAAAAGGAAGTGAGGAACTGGCATTAAAATTGCTGAAAAATTTTGAGGGTTATAGGGTGCATTACTGCTCCTCTGCATTCAAGGATGCTGTGCAGCTAAGAAATCGGCTGTTGCGAAGGGCAAGACATGTGGCGAAGCCATATGAGGTAATCACAGAGGAAGGAACACTTTTGCGCGGCATCATCTACACAAATAAGCCAGAGAAACTAAGAGAGCGCCTGATAATGGATTTTGAGATACCACAGGAGTTTGTTAATGTGGTGCGGGGCAAAGGCATGCTTTTTATCCATCCAGGCATCCTGGAGGAAATTGCAAAGTACATTGCAGAGAAATCTTACATTGTTGAGGTTTATCCAACAGAGGATGGGCTGGAGGTAGAGAGAACACCCTTGAATTGATGGGCTATCTTTCAGTTCTCTTTGTGAAGCCAAGAAGTGAATCCCAAGCCCACACATCAGGGAAATACCTCAAGAAAATCCTGTAGTAAAATAGCTCTTCCTTGTTTCTTATTCTTACATTTGCTTCACTGCTCTCTTTTTTGAACTCTCTATCTGTGATTTCGCTTTCAACAAATTTTTCAAGTGCGAACATTGAGCCAGCACCATCAGAGAACTTCCGCTTCTCCCTATTTACAATATAATCAGGCACACCCTCAATCTTCAGTAAATTTCTCAAAATCCACTTCCGTACACCATTATTTATTTTATAGCCAGCAGGGATTCTAAATCCAAATTCAACGAGTGGCAGATAGAGAAATGGAAGAATGCATTCCACACAATGCGCAGAAAACATTCTATCATCTCTCTGAAAGGCATTGTTATGGGCAGTGTAAAGGAGCTGGTTTAACTCTTTTCCCAAATCTCTTTCATTTACCTTCTCAAGGTAAGAATAGCCAGCGAATATCTCATCTCCACCTTCGCCCGAGAGAAGGTTGTGTGCATTTGTATTCCTCACCACGATATAGTTTGGAATTGCGCTTCTAACAAGTGCAAAATCAAATGACTCAAGATGATAAATCACATCTGGCAGAACCTCAAGCATCTCCTTCAATCCGTAATGCACAACATTGTGGTTTATGCCAAGAAACTCAGCAAATTTTTGAGAAATCTCAACATCCTCGCTACCATCCTCATACCCTGCAACAAATGTCTCCAGTTGCATTTTTTTTGCTGCAAACCATACAATACAGGAGGAATCCAAGCCACCGCTGAGCAACGCGGCAGTTCTTCCATTCTCTGGCATTGCAAATTGCACAGCCTCTTCAATCAATTTCTTCAATTTTTTCAGAGCAAACTCAATCTCCATTCCCTGCTCTCTATATTTCAATAGGTAGTACCTTTGCCTTCTGATTTTACCACTCTCAACTGTAACAATCTCTCCAGGCTTCACAAGTTTCACATTCTTTACAGCCAGCGATGTAAATGTCTTCAGTTCAGAGCCGAAATAAACAACATTTCCTTTTTTTGCAAAATACATTGGCTTCACACCAAAATGGTCCCTGAAAAGATGAAGCTTTTTCTCTCCTGCTTCCACACCCGCAAAGTTTCCATAAACTTCTGCCATCCTTCCTCTTCTGAGCGCTTCTCTCGCTGCTTTCACTCCCTTTTCTACGCCAATGCCTGCAAACCCATCAATACAGGTAATTCTCGCACCCTCATAAATCTGGCTCTCATCTCCAATAAAACCCAACACAAAATTCTTTCCATGCACAATCCTACACTGCCTTCCCCTGTGCTTGATCTTTTCAAGCATTTCCTTAACGATGTTTTCATCTGATTCCCCAAAAACGCCAGCAATTCCACTCATATCTCACCACCTAGCCTTCTTAACCTCTCCGCTTCTGAAATCCGCCTACCTGTTTCTGGATCAACTGAAACGCATGCACCGTCAATTATCTTTGTTACATCTATACCTTTTGCACATGCGCGCCCCTTTAATTGTGGCGCATCCAGATACCCAAGTTTAATAGATTTAACAATCACATCAGGGTTCTGCAATGCTTTCTCAGTACCATCCCCAAGGGACTTTATTGCACCCAACAATACTTTAACTTCACTCTTTATCTCTTCCTTCCTTTCCTGCACTTCCCTGTCACCTGCAACATCTGGAAGCCCAAGTAAGGCATTCTCAATTGCACCTTTTGCAATTTTACAACTCTCAATTACTTCATCTGCTGTTGCTGCATGGTCTCCCTCACTGAAACCTACAACATGTACAATGTGGGGCTTGATTGCCATGCTGAAAAATAATGAAGAAGCCATCTGGCCCTTTGCAATAAACGGGTCCGAAGAAAGAGAAGCCAGTCCTGTGCGTACCATCCTATAAACCATAAAATTCTCATCTGCTAGCCCTTCTACAATCTCCAATTTTGCAAGCATCTTTGCCAAATCCATTTTTGGAGAGATGCCTGGGGGTGTGTTGAACATGTACTGCATTACATAGTGCTTCACACCCAGGGATTTAGCAATGTAGGAAGCAATATACCCAGTTGCAACCTCTACAATATCTGAACAGTATCTGAGAGCCCACTGATGGGATTCGTTCACCTCAACAGGAATGCCATTTTTTGCATGCCATTCAATCACACCCATATTTTCCCTGATTGCGTCAATCAGCTTTCTCTGGCTCCGCCCATCAAGCTCACTGTACCAGCATATTGGAATTGCACCCCATGCATTGTTTATCCTTTCTTTAAGCATCTTTGCCCATTCCATTAGATGCGTTGTGCCACTGTAACACCGCACAAGTGGGAAGTTGCCACACCTGCTTGCCTCATAAATTGCAGATAAATCTTCTGGCTTCCTGAGAGGCACACCACCCGCACCATCATGTTCATGCTGCATTTTATCTGGTTCAAAAAAGAATTCCTGGGCATTTTGATCAGGGCCTATGGAAAGGATGTCCAGCACACCGCTTTCAGCAATCTTTCTTGAGCCCTCAACCGTCTCTTCAAGTGTGGGTCTTCCATAGTGGTGCCTGATTAAAGGAAAGGGATAACTTTGAGCAATTCGGTCCCAGAGTGTCTGCGCCTTGATTTTATTTTCCATTGTGTGTTCCACGCCTTTCAGAAAAGCCACAATGTCCATTATGCTCTCCTTTGAAAATACTTTATCAAATGCCCCTGATGCCTTTGCTTTCTCTGCTACAGACGGAGTGCCTCCAAAAATGAACACTGCCTTGATTTTGCGTTTTTCGCGCTCTGCTTTTATCTCCCTGAAAAGCAATTCCGCTGATTCTGGTGTGAGCCGATAGCTCAGGGCAACAATGTCTGGCTTTTTCTGCTCACAGTATCCCATGATCTGGTGCACAGGAATGCACTGACCTAAAAACTCTGCTTGAAATCCAAGAGAAGAAGCAAGTTCTAAGAATCTGTGGAGCCCCATTACATGCACACAGTTCCCTATTGTAGCACCTACAATCTTTTTCATAACTTACACCTGCCCTGTTGTGATAAATGTCCGAAGTTTTTTCACATTCATTCCTTTAATTCCCATTTTCTCCATTGTTCTTCCTTCATTTCTGAAATTCGTTTCAAGCAAAATGCTTGCCAGTGTTATCATTGAGGATATTGAAGGTGTGTCAATTCCAAATAATTTTCCAAATTCTTCTATCGGAACAAGGCTGTAGGGTATATCTTCATAAAGATAGCGGTGTTGGAGGGTTCTTGGTGCCTGGACACCCCTATAGGCAGGATTTCCGATGATGGCATCGTAGAGAGTTTTTCCTGCACTGTCATATGAGAGATAGAGCCATTCCCTTGCAGTATGTACCCGAATACCCAAAGCCTGGGCAACGCGCACCCTCTCATTATCCATTGCTTCCAATATTTTTGAGGTTGTGGGTCCAACACCATCTATGTAAAACTCAAAATCGCTTTTTTCATCCTCTATTCTTGATGCATTCAGAAGCGTTATTCCTGGATGGAAGATTGCACCGATATTATCTAAACTGGTCTCAAGCACATTGCTTGCAGGTACAAACTGCGGATAGACCTTATTAATTACTTTTAGTGCTTCGGGTGTCCTGTAGCTTGGAAGGGCTGCACATGCAACTGTATTCTTTATCTGGAAGATGTGTGCCTGGGCAACATCTGTGTGTCTTGATACATAAATAAGTGTCTGGGCTTCGCACACAATAATCTTTGCATCGCATTTTTTCTGGCGGAGAATATTTAGGAATTCTAATGCACCGCCTGTTCTTCCAGGATTCAGCACAATTATCTGCCCGTCTTCCAGAATGGGGGCGCAATGCTCTGCATAATAACTGTGTCCCATTGCTGGTACTACAACCATAATAAGGTCTACGCCCTCAATTGCCTCTTTCAGGTTGTGAGTAGCATATACCTCTCCAAAACCCTCAACAACACCCTGTAATTCTATCTTTCCACTTCTTTCCTGGATTGCACGAATTCGCTCTTCATTCCTTGTGTAAATTCTTGTCTCAAATCCCATGAGGGAAATATGGGCAGCCATTGCTAAACCGCCATGCCCAGCACCAAGCACCGCAACCTTAATTTTATCACCCTTATTCTGCTTTCTTACACCCAAAAAGCATCACCTCTTTTCCTATATTGCTTCATATTATTTTAACCTTTCACACCCTCATCGTCTCATAGAGTTTTCTGAGATAGTACACCTTTGCACCGAGTTTTTCAAACAGTGAGTATGCTTTTTCAAAACATTCTATTGCCTCATCTTTTCTTAACTGGTTTTTATAGAGGAGCGCAAGTTCAAAGTAAGTTTCTGCAAGTTTGTGTGGAAGATTAAGTTTCTCAAACAGCAGTGCTGCCTCTTTGAAATGTTCCTCAGCCCCAACAAAATCGCCGCGTAAACGCTTTGCAATACCCATGTAGCTATGCACACTTGCCACGCCGTGTAAGTCCCCGATTTTCTTCAGATTAACATATGCTTCCTTCAAATATTCCTCTGCCTTATTAATATCACCGGAACTTCTTAGGTAAACTTCTGCCAAATTGAACATTGACCAGTAAATCTCACGGAAATATCCAAGTTTTTTGAAGATTTCAAGGGCTTTTTGATAGCAATTTTCTGCCTTTGCAAAATCTCGCAATTCCAGATATGTACCACCAAGATTGTGATATGCCCTTGCCATTTCATAGTAAAAGTATTTTTCTTCAGCATGCTTTATGGCATCCTCATAGTTGAGAATAGCAGTGTTGAAATCCCCAAGTTCGTCGCATATCATTCCTGTCTCAATCTTTAAATTCACATACAGTGAAAGCTCATTTACATCCTTTGAATGTGCAAGTGCGCTTTCCACATACTGTTTAGCCTTCTCATATTCTCCATTACGCCAGTAAACAAGTGCAAGTCCATGCTCAGCATATGCCACACCTCCCAAATCCCCAATCTCCTTTGCAATTTTCAGGCTTTCCTCATAGTACCTTATTGCGTCAATCCATTCGCTTTTGTTGTAGTACACATGTGCAATTCTTTCGTAGAGTTTCATCAGTTTGAGTTTCCTGTCCTTTCCTTCCAGCAGGTTTTTTGTGATGTTCACAGCAGCCTCAAACGCTCTCAATGCCTCGTTCCATCTCGCAAGAATGTCGTAAATTGTGCCTTTCAGCACATACATATCAATCCTGCTTGAAAATGCGACCTCTGGTAGATTCTCTATGAGTTCAAGGATGTCCAGGATATAGCCATGCTGCAGCAATCTGAATGCATTTGTGGAAAGCACATTCACAAGCTTCTCAAAGTCCTTTGTCTTGTAGAGATGATAACTGCATTCCAGATATACCCTTTCAGAAACCATTTCTTCTCTATTTATGATGTCTAGGTAATAATGTGCTGCTTTTCCATGTGCCTCATTTCTCTCATGTGGGGACATCATATTGTAGAAAAATTCCTTTACAAGTTCGTGAACTTCGTATAGGTCGCTAGAAACCTGGCTCAGCAATCCCCTATTAATCAACTGTGTGATGGTCTCAGATGTGTAGGAAGGAAATGTGTAGGTAATTGTTTCAATAGAAACAGGGTGTCTGAATACAGACACTTTTTTCAGGAAGGATTTTTCTGTATCGCTCAGTTTCATAAAGATTTCGTTGAAAATGAATTTGTAGATGCCACTTGAGGTCTGTTTCAGATCCTCCGTTGATTTCATGAATTCAAGGGCAAGTGGGTGCCCTTTTGTGAGTGCGTAAATTTTCTCAAACATATGCTCCGGGAAACCCTTGAGACGCAGAAATTCAAATGTGCTTTCTTTATCCAGTCCTTTGAGTTCAAGTTCTGTGACAATTTTTCTCTGCTCAATATCTCGAATATCATAGAACTGAACAGGATGCCTTGTAAGCAGAATGAATTTTATTCCATCAATAGATGCTATAACATCCAGTAGCGAGGTGAAGAATGACTTTATTTCTTCATTCACCTTCTGAAAATCATCAATAAAAATTATTGCGCCAAGATTTTTCAAATCTCTTTCCAGAATGCCTAACACTTCTCCGATATCAATTGAGGGTTTGGTCTCAATATAATTCTTAAGATGTGCTCTTTTCACCACAAAGAGCATTTCTCCGAACTCTGAGATTATTGTGCGTAAATTCACCCAGTCATAGATCCGTATCCAGAATACATGGCATTTTTTCATGTAATTTCTGGCAACCTTTGCACCAAGTGTGGTCTTTCCCATTCCAGCAATTCCATGAATTACAATAAATCTATGTGTCTTTGAATTTATGAATTCATCAATTTTCCTGATTTCCTCCTGCCTTCCAAAAAAGTGTACAATAGAAGGAATTTTTGAATGGAAACTGGTAGCTTCATCCGCTATCTTTTCCAGAAACTCAAAGAGAGAAACACCTTGTGCAGCGGGTTTTGCATCCTCTTTCACTTTTGTTTCCACAACCAGTGGCGCCTTCATTGGGAGAATTCCATTCTCTCTTACGATTTCCAGTTCCCTTTCAAGAAGTGCAAGAAAAGATGGGTCAACTGCCGGTGGCGAGAGTGGAAGAATCAGCATCAGGTTGTTGGAAATAACGAAGTCTTCCACCATGTGCACAAACTTTATCACAGGGTCAAGTCCATTCTGAGCGATGAGGTATTCAAGTCCGTCTATCACCACTGCACCAGTTTTCATTTCTTCTGTAAAATTCTTAATTATAGAAAAGATTCTCACAAGATTTGTGGCACTTACAGAATCCTCACCTTCAATTCCACTTAACCAGTAAATCTTTATTTTCTCACCAGGCATCATACTTCTTATTCGCTGTGGTGGAATTCTTGAGAGAAAAAGCATATTTTTGTCTTTAAGTTCCTTTCTAAGCAGATTGAACACAAACTCATGTTTCGCAAATTCTATGAGATAACAGATGCCTTCCATGAACCTGCGCTTTTCTTCTGTGGCTTTTGCCTTTTCTCCTGGTTCCAGTTTTTCCTCTTTCTTGCTCACCTCCATGACTTCTTTGAGAATTCTTTCTTCCTTTTCTTCTGGGATGCCAAAAATCCATTCAACTGCCCTCACATCATCCCTGATCTTCTTTGCATATGCAATTCCTGGTGTCGTGAGAAAATACACTTTCCTCCTTCGCTCAGAGCCGATTACATGTGCAAGTTTTTCCTCAATATAGCCCCTATCAATAAGCCCTTTCAGTGTTCTGGGAACATGGCTTCTCAGAATTCCAACAGCATCTGCAATACCATCCTGTGTGACTGCATAAGGCACTTCAAAATGATCAACATATTTTGTGTATTCATAGAGGTGGAGAAGGACCTTTTCCCCAGCAGTGAGTTTTATTCTATTAGCCATTTGGAAAGATAATGGAAAGCCAATAAATTAATCTTTCTGTGTTTCATCAAAGTCGTCAAGTTTTACATTGCCATTGATTGATTTTTCAGGTTTTACACTCTCATCTGTCTCTGGCGGTTTGGGAACATTGCTGATTTTCTGCATCTCCTCAGCAATTCTAACCCCTCGCAAGGTATTGTCTCCCTGGAAATCCTCTTCTATTTTGTTTTCGGGTGTGGTGTTCCCAATTTTTTCAACTATAATATTCACAATCTCTATTGGATTTTCTATTGGATTTTCTATTTTATTTGTTGCAGGGATTACAACAGTTTCAATTTTCTGCTGCGGGCATACCCTGATTTTATTTATATCGTCTTCCAGTTCTTTTATGATGCGCTGAACCACTGCAAACGGAACTGTTGGTAGCAAAGTGTCCAAAAGTGTCTCCAATCTGCGGGCAGTGTAGGATGTGGTCTCAGCCATCTTCAGCTTTTTTGGAATATGGTCATTGTCAATTACTGTGAGAAAGTGTACCTTCCCTTTGATCTGCTCAAGAACCGCTTTTGCACTTTCTCTCCTCTCTTTCTCAAAACTAAATGGCATGATAGGCACTGCAACTACCAGACATCCCAGTTTCTGCCCGATTTCTGCAATAACTGGAACCAGGAGATTGCTTGTGTGTCCTCCAAGTGCAGCAAGAATAACAAGGAGGTCTGTTTTCGGGAGCATTTCCGCAACCAGTTCTGGAGTTGTGCTATTAAGTTCATCAGGGATTATTTTTCTATCAATGTGTGTGAGGGCTTTTGCATTCATTGAATCATCAATTATTACTGTCCTAACTTTTGCGAGTTTTGTTTGCGCTGCAAAAATATCCAGAACTTTGCTCGCATGTGTGCCTGTTGCAATTATTGTTATTTCAGGGCCTTCTGCCAGAGCACTAAGTTTTGCAATTTTATTTTCAAAATCCTGCATCCCATCCATCTATATCACCACCTTTTGTTCTAATGTTTTTTTATCCATTTTTTCAATGTATTCCCGCACAAGCTGTTCCACAATATTTGAGAGAGTACCTTCTATAGGGGTGTGGAACAAACCCCTTGAGTGTAGGTCCAGTAGTCTTGTATAGAGTTCATCTGAGATTTCTATCTCCAGTTTTCTGCTATTTCTCTCAGGTACAAGGTTTGTTGCTGTTCCGTCTGCCTTTTGTCTCGTAGTTGCACTGATTATTAGCGCTCGCAGAAAATCTGAGCGGTTCCTGTACCCCTCCCTTTTTATTATTTCATCCATTTTTTGAATGATTTCTTCAGGCAGGCGGACCGTGATTCTTTCATTCATTCCCATCACCTTCTGGCTTTTTGTAGGACATCGTCCTAAATATCCTATATCTCATAGGACGAAGATGTATTTAAGATTTATTTATGGGTTTTCATGCTTTCTATGGAAGCTCACCTTCCATAGTATCTCTGCAGTCATATTATATGGTTACTAATCTATCAGCAAGCTCTGCGAACTCTCTGCTTTCATATTCCTCAATTTTTCCAGCATCACATAACTCAGCAATCTTTTCATCAAAAGGAATTTCAGCAAGCACAGGAATTCCATATTTTTCCTGAATTCTATTCACGCTAAGTGTTCTTCCAAAAGGATAAAGAATATTGCCACAGTGCGGACACCTGTAAGAAACCATGTTGAGCACAATACCAGAGAGTTTTGTGTTTGTTTGCTGTAGCATATCTATTGCCTTGCAAACAATCATACCAACAAGTTCCTGCGGAGTTGCTACAAGTAGGACACCATCTAAGCGGAGAGCCTGCACCAGAGAAAGAGGAGCATCGCTGGTTCCAGGCGGCATGTCCACGATAAGATAATCAAGTTTTCCCCAGTCAGTATCTGCAAGTAACTGGCGAATTGCACTGCCCACAAGAGGGCCACGCCATATAATTGCCTGGTCCTCCCGCTCAAGCAGAAGATTCATTGAAACAATCTTTACACCAGTTCTGCTTGTCACCGGGATAATGCCTTTTTCTCCCAACTCCAGTTTTTTTGCTACTCCGAAAATTTTTGGAATGCTTGCGCCTGTGATATCACCATCTAGAAGTGCAACTGCCTTCCTTTTTCTTGCAAGTCCTACAGAAATCAAAGAAGCGACCACACTCTTCCCCACACCTCCCTTACCACTCATCACTGCAATTTTATTCTGGACATCCTTCATTTTTTCAGCAATTGCATGTGTCTGTCTAACATACTCTTCATTCATGTTTAATGGCAAATAGGGAGCGGTAATAAACTTTATGATGGACACATTTTATTGGGGTTGCATGCGAATTGCTGTGCTGATCAGGGACAGGTGCCAGCCAAAAAGATGCTTCATGGAATGCGTGAAATACTGTCCGAGAATGCGAATTGGTGACCAGACAATCACACTTGATGATAAGGGATTTCCCACAATTTCCGAGGAACTGTGTGTTGGTTGCGGTATTTGCGTGCATAAATGTCCATTTGATGCAATCAGGATTATCAATCTGGCTGAGGAATTAAGCACAGATTTGGTGCACCAGTTCGGGCAGAATGGCTTTCGTCTATATAGGCTACCAGTGCCTAGAGTAGGACTGGTGACAGGAATTCTGGGTGAAAACGGAATTGGAAAAACCACTGCAATTACAATACTAACAAACAACTTAGTTCCAAATTTCGGGAACTGGGAGAAAGGAATTGAAAGGGAGGAAGTGATTGATAGATTTTCAGGCACAGAATTGAAGGATTATTTTGAGAAGTTGTACGGTGGAAACATCAGCACAGCATTGAAACCCCAGTATGTGGATAAAATTCCAAAGGTAACGAAAGGCACTGCCCTGGAACTTCTACAGAAAATCGCTGCCACTGAAAAAATAAAGGCATACGCTGAAGAGTTTGAGCTTGGAATGCACCAGCTCGCGCGGGAAATTTCAAAATTCTCAGGTGGTGAGTTGCAGAGGCTTGCAATCATGGCTACAATGCTTAAGCCGGCAGATGCCTACTTCTTTGATGAGCCCTCTTCATATCTGGATGTCGCACAGAGAATAAGGATTGCAAAATTGATCAGAACGCTTGCAAGCAAAAAAATTGTAGTGGTTGTGGAACATGACCTTGCTGTGCTGGACTATCTTGCAGACAATGTGCATCTGCTCTATGGCTCAGAGGGTGCATATGGTGTGGTTGTGCCACCGAAAAGTGTGCGCACTGCAATAAACACATATCTGGAAGGTTATCTGAAAGAAGAGAATATCAGGGTGAGAGAGTATCCCATTGAGTTCTTTGAACATCCGCCACAGGAAAACTCTATGCTGGAAATTGTGCTTGAATTCACACCTCTGAAAAAAAGGTATGAGAATTTCTATCTGGAGACAAAAGGAGGTGCGATAATGAAGGGAGAGGTTATTGGTATGCTTGGGCCCAATGCTACAGGAAAGACCACATTCGTGCGAATGCTGGCTGGTGTGGAGAAGCCAGATGAAGGAAATATCACAAGAAATGTGAGGGTAAGTTATAAACCCCAGTACATCACCACGGAGAGTGGGTACACTGTGCGGCAGATTTTTGCAGAGAAGTTGAAGGACATCATGTTTACCAATTTTTACAAGGAGGAAATTGAACACCCGCTCCGTATTTCACCGCTATATGACAAATATCTGGAGGAACTTTCTGGCGGGGAGTTGCAGCGCACTGCAATTGCACTTTGCATAGCGCAGCCTGCAGAACTCTACCTTCTTGATGAACCCTCTGCATATCTGGATTCAAATCAGAGAATGATTGCAGCAAAGACAATCAAGCGCGTGATTTCAAAAACTGGAATGACTGGGATGGTTGTGGACCATGACATTTATTTCATTGACATTGTGGCAGACCGTTTGATTGTGTTTGGAGGATTGCCAGGTAGAGAAGGTAAAACTACAGAAATTCTGGGGATGCGCGAGGGGATGAATACCTTCCTGAGGAGCGTGAATATCACATTCAGAAGAGACGAAAACACGAAGAGGCCAAGAGTGAATAAGCCAGATTCCGCAAGAGATAGGGAGCAGAAGGAAATAGGAGAGTATTATTACGAAACCACATTATGATCTCTCCCCAAAGAATCTTTTGATATCTTCAGAAGGTTGTGTAGATTGTTTAAGGTTTCCAAGAGCATCTGTAAAATGGATTGCTCTCCTGTCAAGAATCACAGCAACACCACGGTCATTTTCACTTCTGATTAATCTTCCAATTGCCTGCCGCATTTTTCTGGCTGTGGGTGCGTGCACTGTATATTCCCAGCCCTTGCGAAATTTCATATCGTAATAAATCTGCAGTGCCTTCTGTCTGGCAGTAGGTTTTGGATATGGAATACCCACGATGGTAACAACTTCCAGCTGCTTGTCCGGAAAATCCATGCCCTCACTCAATCTTCCGCCCACAACTGCAAACATCACCCCTGGTTTTGACCCATACCTGAATTTTTCAACAACTTTTCCGAGTTCAACACTTCCCATCTCCCTGTTTTCCACATAAACATCTTTTTCAATCTTGTTTTCAATTCCCAGTAAAATAAATTTCTCAAGCAAGGCAAAACTCGGAAAAAACACAATGATGTTCCTGTTTGTGGAATTGCAGATGCGTACCACTTCCTCTTCTATCCTGCCCAGAACTTCTGGAAATACTGTAAGTTCTTCAAATCTCGTGGTTACATCCCGATAGTAGAGCACAAGCAGATTTTCCTTTGGAAAGGGGGAAGGCAGGGAAAGCATCACAGTTCTCTCTCTTGCCAGTCCCATGCTGTCCATGTACTCTTTCAGGGGTGCAAGCGTGCCAGACATATGGATGCTTGAATGCACAGAGCAGAGGGGCAGGGCTGCAAGGCTCGGGTCAAGGCAGAATGCAATGATCTCAGGATTCTCCCCACCTTTTACCAGTTTTGTGTACTCCTCGCCCCTGATTGCAAACCAGGAAAGCAGAAAGCTAGCCACTGCACGCATATATGACCTCGGAAGTTTGCTCTCCAGTCGTTTCCTCTCACTGTATATTTCTCCGAGTTGCTGCAAATCCAGAATAAGAGCATTCAGGTTTCCAGAATTTGAAAGCAGATAGCCCTCCACATAGTCGGGTGGAACAAAGCCCTCCTCCTCCTTTGCAAACTCCTTTGCACACTCAACCAGCATTTTGTCTATAATTTCAAGGAAGGCGCATGCGTTCATTGTATGTGCTAACACTGGATTATGCATTTCCTCTGCCTCTTTCATTGCTGCATGCACCGTGTACCTGCTTAAACTCACACTTTCCAGTTCTCTGCAGTAATCAATCATGTTATGTGCTTCATCCACAATTACAATAATATTCTCAAGTCCAGTGTTCCACCATGTCAAAAGTGCTCTCTGAATATGGGTAATAAAAAAATAGGCATAAGGTGCAACAATAACATCTGCAAACCTCAGATTTGCTTTAATCAACTCATATGGGCATATGTTAAGCGCCTTGGCATGCTCGTAAATATCCTCCACACTGTGCACCCTGCCCTCAATCTCAAAATCCAGAGAGTTTTCGGATGCCAGCAGATTTGCGAAAAAGGGACACCCCTCTTTTATATCAAGGATTTTACTTGCATCCTCATCCACAAAATAGACCTCCTTCACTTTATCAGCATTTTTCACTGTCTGTTTTTTTCTGTCCCTGCAGAGTTTTGCAAGTTCCTCGGAAGCTCCAGATTCCAGTTCCGAGAAGAGCATGCAGAGATTTGTTCTTCCCTGCAACCCAAGTGCAGTAAATTCAATTTTTTCACGGATTTTTTTCAATTCTTTGAATACCTGGTGTTGCTGGGTGTTTGTCCTTGTGAGATAAAGTATTTTCTTTCCAGAATTCAAGGCATACTCAATGCAGGGCACAAGCACAGCAACTGTTTTTCCGCTTCCCGTAGGCGAATCCACCAGCAGATGCTGTTTCGCAAGAACTGCTTTGCGCACCGCTTCCATTATTTTTATCTGATGCTCCCTCGGAGAATATGGAAAGGATTGCATAAGTTTATTTTGCTACAATTTCAAATTCAAAGTTAGGTGTAATTACAAGCGGATAATATTTCCTATCATGTTTTGTTTCTCGCATTTTCACAACACCGATGAATAAGTTCATGGTGCTATCTAACCTTCGTAAATCTGCATGAATTATTCCATCCGCAAGAAATTCCTCTACACCATACTGTCCAAACTCGGGGTTATCGCCGTGCATCTCTGTAACAAGGAATGTAGTGATATTCATGTCTCTTAGAGTTTCAAAGAAATAAAACAACTGGTCCCTGGGATTTTTCATATCGGATATTGCATAGAGTGCATTCAGAGAATCCAGAGCAAAATATTCAAAATCAATATCATGCTTGAATGTCTTTATCTGGTTAATAATTGATTCAAGCCAGTCAACTTTCTCGCTCGGAAATTCCTTAAGTTGCTTTCGCAGATATCCAATGTCAATAATTGCAAACTTATCCTCTATCTCAGAGAGTTTCATTCCCACTTTCCCTGCCCTTCTCAAAATCAGATTTCTTTTTTCTTCCAGTGAAATATAGAGCACCTTTCCATTGCCCCGAAGTGCATTCTCATAAAGTGCGTGAAGCACAAGGAGTGTTTTCATGCTTCCAGCTATACCGCTCACAAGAACCACATGCCCTTGAGGCACACCCCCTTCCATCTTTTCATCTAGTCCTTTTATGAACAGAGGAATCCTTTTCATACCCTCACCTCATGACGCTTGGTTGGTCTTCTGCTCTATAATTTTAATCAGTCCATTATAAATTTTGCTTGCAAACTCCTCACCACTCATACCCGCACATACCTTCCGGATTTCATCTGCAAGTTTGAGATACTCCTCCCTTGTAAGCTCAGCTTTTCCATTAAACCCTAATTTCTTTTTCTGCATTTTAATTGTTGCCCTCACCATGTCACCAAACATCATACGAAGGTATTCCTCAATTGCGCTGTCAAGGTCGCTACCCATAATTTCACCTGTTATCTTAAATGTGTTTGGGATATATAATCCTTTTTGAGATGGAGGGGAATTACTCAAAAGTGTTGCTTTCTACATCGCCCAACATATGAAAAAATTTATAACTTTGAATACTATCATCCATTTGAACGCAAATGGCAGAGGATTGGTTTCAGAAACTGGAAAAGGAACTTGATGCAATTTCATACGGGATAGAGTCCAAATACATACCGGATGAACATGCATCCGTGGCAAAGGAACTTGCAGAGATATTTTTCAATATCTGGTTGCGTTTTAATGTTGATTTTGGAATTGAGATGGAGCTAACACCATGGCAGTGGGAATTTGCAGTTTATGAGGGACAGAAACATTGGCGCATGAAATCTGGGTTTGATTTTGGGAAGCTGTACGAACTCCGTCTTACTGACAGAAAATTTGAACACAGCCAGGCAATGGTTGCATATTTTACCACCGCCCAGAACCAGATGCGATTGAAAGTTGTCTTTCTGGTGCATGCGAATGACGCACATGGTGATTTACCACGAGAGTATGAAATATACAGTGCAAATATCAAAAGGATGAGCATGCCACGGCTCTGGAAAACAATTGAACCCCTGATTAAAGCATGGTATGAGGCACATATCAGAAATGACCAGAGAGTTGTGATTGACTTCTGTGAACGCAAGTTCTCTAAACAACTGCCAGCAGAAAACAGGCATCCTGGAAGTGAGCACCCACTTCAGTAGCATCAATATATTCTGAAAAATTCAGCGGTACATACTATCCCATTTGCTTGGTGTGTATTCCTTCCTGGAGAACTGCACAAGGTTAATATAGACAGTGTCAGAAGAAACATGGTCCAATGTTATAATCTTCCTTGATTCCATCTTCTTGAGAATTCTCTCCAGCCTTGCTTTTGAAATACGGAGGTGCCTTCTCAAATCCTCAAACTTCACAGGGTAGTTTTTTCGGAGATATTCCAGAATTCTGTATTCAATAGTGCTTTTATCCTCCTCGGTTTTCATGGACTCACCTGGATTGTATGAGTTTCTGTATGTGTTCAGCCATTTTTTTGTAATTTTCAAGTACATTATGTGTATTTGCCTCCACAAAATTCCATGCCATCGCAAAATTCCCGTATCTTATTCTATAGCCCTTGGTACCATCCTCTGTTGGTACTTCCTCAAGCAAATCCAGACCTTTCAATTTATTGAGGTACCTCCATACGGTGGGTGGTGTGGTGGAAAGCATTGCACAGATTTCTTTTACCTTCCAGCCGCGCTCCATATTCCTGATAAAGCAATCTCTGATTATTCTGTAACCTACACTTTCCTTTATGCTTGCGGCTCTGGTCCTCTTATCATGGCTTTCTGAGAGGTAGCCTATCATTGTGAGAAATTGAATTAATGCTGTGTCCAGGTCATTTTCGTAAATAGGGGGTGTGCCCTTCAGCAGAATTTCAAAGCTCATGTTTATTGGAATATTATGAGAGTATTAAGATTTTGCGAACATAGAAACATAACTTCGTTTCCGATGCCCTCAAAATCTGAGGCTGATGGAAGAGCCCAAAGTTTTATTTACACACAAGTGAATTTACCCTTGATGGACGAAGAAAAAAGGAAGGCTGTGCTTGTGGCAATCTACAGACAGGGGTTTGTAGATGCAATCCAGGAGGCAGGCAGGTTTGCCAGGCAGGCAAGGACAATGACAGAATTTCTACTTTTTTTGAACAGTAAAATGAGTGTTCTGGATAAAGAATGCGAAAACAAGGTTCCTGCAATCCTGCAACTTGCAAAGGAGATTGAAAGCCAGGATGAAAAAGTTTTGAAAAATGGAGAAAAAATAACAATGATTGAAGAGGGGCAAAGCATCCTTTTTTGCGAGGAAAAACCTGCACAGAGCGTGGATTACCTCCTGCATATTATATCAGGGAAAAATGTTCCAGCACTCTGTCTCACAAGAAAACCTAAAGAGGTTTTTGGGAGCCGTGCATCTGCGTTCAACCAGAAATCATTAAAAATCGTGTGGCTCTCAAAAAGTGAAAAGGATGGGGAGGTTGAGAGTGAATACACACCCCTTGGACTTTTAATTGGTGAAAACATTTCCACAACACACGACATAACAAAACTCACAGATACGGTGCAGAGATACATCTCTGAAAATTCTCCGCCAGTGATTTACCTGGAAGGTTTGAGTTATCTAGTTACACAATCAGATTTTACAAGAGTGCTCAAATTTGTACAGTGGGTTTCTGAGCAGGTTGCTGCATACAGCGGTTTTTTAATAATCTCTGCAAACCCTTATTCGTTTGAAAAAGTTGAGTTTGAAAAACTGAAAAACGAAATGAGTGTTGTAATCTAGTCCCTACTAAACATCACCTTTCCTTTTTTTATAACACAGCACACACTGTTCCTTGCTACAAAATAGGGGATCTGTTCATAGTGCTGCACATCCAGAATTATCACATCTCCCTGTTTTCCCTTTTCAATGCTTCCCACTTTTTCTCCCATTCCTACAGCAAATGCAGCATTGATTGTTGCGGCGGAAATTGCCTCTGCTGGATGCATTTTCATCATGTAAACTGCGAGTGAAATAATAAACTGCATGCTCATACAGTATGCATTTGGATTCAGATCGGTAGCTAATGCAACTGGCAAACCCATGGAAATCATTTTTCTTGCATCAGGGTATGCATTGATGAAGGAGGTGAATGGTGTGAGCGGCAAAAGCACTGGGATTGTGCCAGCCTCCTGCATTCCTTTCAATCCTTTTTCTGATGCACACAGCAGGTGGTCTGCAGAAACAGCATGAAGTTCAGATGCAAGTGCAGCACCCCCCATATCAGTAAATTCATCTGCATGAATTTTGAGCTGAAAGCCTTGTGCACGGGCATGTTCAAGAATTCTCCTTGTTTCTTCAATTTCAAATACACCTTTCTCACAGAAAACATCACAGAACCTTGCATGATTTTTAACTGCTGGTAGCATCTTGATAACCTCCTCCACATATTCTTCCGGATTCTGGGAGTACTCCTCTGGCACCGCATGTGCGCCCAAGAATGTAGGCACAATGTCAATCCCTGTTTCTTCTGCAATAATTTCTGTTGCCTTCAGCATCTTCAGCTCGGTTTCTCTTTCAAGTCCATAACCGCTCTTTGCCTCAATTGTGGTAGTTCCATGGGCAAGCATTTCCATTGCTCTCCTTTTTCCCTCACATACAAGTTCTTCAAGTGTGGCTTCCCTTGTCTTTCTCACTGTACTCAAAATACCAAGCCCCTGTTTGAGAATTTCAAGGTAGCTCAAACCCTGAATTTTAAGTGAAATTTCATGCTCCCTTGTACCTCCAAAGACCAGATGGGTGTGGCAGTCCACAAAACCAGGCATCACAACTCTGCCCCTAGCGTCAATTACCCTATCACATCTTTCATTCTTAAGTGCGGATGATGCCCCTACCTCTACAATTTTTCCATTTTCTATCAGCACAGCCCCATCTTTAATTATTCCAAGCTCGCTCATTTCCCTCCCTGTTTTCGGCTTTAGGGAAGGGGAGAGGGTAAGCAGTTGTCCAGCATTTTTTATTAATATTCGCATAAACCAAAGAATAAGCTAAAATACTTAATGGTAATCATGGAATTAGGAGGTAATAAAATGGATCTGAAGATGCGTGTGGTAAGCATGGATATTCCAAAAGAGGCAAATATAATCATAGGACAAACCCACTTTATAAAAAGCTTGGAAGATATTTATGAGGCGATTGTAAACACAAATCCAAATATGAAATTTGGAATTGCATTCTGTGAAGCATCTGGTGCATGTCTAGTAAGAGTAGAGGGAAATGATGAGCAACTGAAAGAAATTGCAGCAAAAAATGCAATGGATTTGGGAGCCGGGCATACATTCATAATTCTGGTAAAAGAGGGTTATCCAATAAACATTCTGAATGCACTGAAAAATGTTCCTGAGGTCTGTCATATAATTGCGGCAACTGCAAATCCATTACAGGTTGTGGTTGCAGAGACAAGCCAGGGCAGAGGAATTCTCGGTGTGATAGATGGTGCTTCGCCAAAGGGTATTGAGGACCAGAGTGCAAAGGACTGGAGATACGATTTTCTGAGAAAGATAGGGTATAAGAAGTGATTGCATCACTATTCCTGTTTCCTCACGAGTTTGAGCACAAGCCCATTTTTCCCTTTTTCAATTTCCAGTTTCTTTATCATTATTCCACCTCCATTTTCCTTTCTTTTTCTGCATTCTTATCATGTTCGCAGCCACTATTGTGAGAACTCCGAGCCCGGGAAGCAAGTTAGAGTTTTCAGCCACGACAGTGGTGGTGGCAGAGGCACTACTTGGGGGCATCTGCCGCAATAACTGATCCTTATATTCTAAATTCACATTGTTTGTGAGAATTGTACCATTTGGAACACTATCATTAACTTGCACAGTAATTGTGAGGGCGTTGTTTGTGTTCTTCAGAATTTTTGCAAAATACCAGCAGTAAGTATTTCCAATCACTGCTGTAGGTGGAATACTGGAAGAAACAAATGTAGCGCCATCTGGTAATGTGTCATTTATCCACACATCCTTTGCATTTCCATCACCTGTGTTATTGTAGTAAATTGTGTATGTAATTAAGCCTCCTGGCTGTGTCTCTGCCACATCTGCAATTTTTTCAACCACAATGTTCGGTGCTTTTCTGTCATTCGGTGCATTCCTTGTTGTTGTACCATCACTATAAAAATCACTTGCCAGATTTGTGTCTATTGGGATCCCATTGTCCTCATGCTTGTATCTTTCAAGCTGGTCACTCCAGCCCCAGTAAGGCAAAGATACACTATCTATCTGTACACCTGCCCTATTCACCAATCTAATGCTTTGCACACCATCATACTGATAAGGTGATATGTCTACACTCATAATGTAGTCGTAGTTATAGCCAGTTTTGAAACTGCCGATTGTTGTGCCTATCGGAAAGGTATATACAGTAACCCATCTAAGTCTGGGCCTGTCCCCTATAAATATAAGCACCCTTGCCTGAATTTTCCAGCCACCAATATTTACTGGTGTTGAAAGCGGATTTGCAATCTC
>JBMFNP010000009.1:0-40167 GCA_049970095.1 Thermoplasmata archaeon
AACTTTTCCCTCATATTCCAGGAATACGGATGCAGGCGCAAAATCAATATGGGTTTTCACATTCCAGTTTCCAAAACCCTCAATACGGTTACATTCTGCGATAACTACTGGTGTTTTGTTCCATAATGAGATTAATTTTATTGAACCTGTTGCTGGCATGCCTCCATAGTTGATTACAATTACCGAGATCTCCACTCCCTGCTCACTCAGTTCTCCTTCATCACCTACAACCGCACATTTGTATATTTTAAGGTCAGTTTTAGTGGCTGGAATCAGCACTATAATTCCAGAAAAAATGATGCAACCCAATAGACACCCAGCAACTGCAACAGCCTTAAATTTATGTGTTGAAACCTTTCTTTTGATTATAGAAATTAATGTTGTCAATGCTATCAGAAACCCTGATAAGATTAGGAGGGACCAGAAAATAAAGGCAGCTACGAGAATCCCAGTTGAATATGTGAGTATGAGAATGCCAGTAGCAACTCCAAATATTAAAATTGAGGCAACCCAAGAAAAAGAGCTTTCTCTCCCAAGGGAATGGAATAGAAATTTACCCGTAAGCACAGATATAAAATAACCTGCATATAAAAGCGAGGCTACAGCTGAGAGAGAGACACCCCTTGGTTTTTGCACAATATTGGAGATTATGATAAAAATCAATACGCCCAGAAAAGTAAAACACAAAAACGCAATCCCGATAAACTTTCCTAGATATTGTTTTTTATAAAAAATAAGGAGAAGACTACCCAGAACCAGAAAAAAAATGACGGCAAATGTTACAATAGATATGGTAATGATAAGCCCAGCACCCAAAAGAGCAAAAAACGCCGGAAAAATCATGAGTAAGAAAGTGAATATATCAGATTTTTTCCAGACAATAAGCATCACTAATAGAATAATATTGATAAAGTATGTTAGAAAAATGGCTAAGGTGGTGAGTAGGGGGGAAACATAATCTGGACCAGGTTTTTCATCCAGATAAAAGTGGATGTTCTCAATAGCCTTTGGCACAGGGTTTGTGATAGAATAAAATCCTAGAGTTGCAAATATTGTAATTGCAATAATGAGAAAAGATGCAAATAGCCACCGTTGTTTATCAAATTCCTCCATCGGTTTTTGATAGTGCTCTTCCCTATTTTAAGGTTTCTTTAGTTTTTCCTGTTTCTTCCATAACTTCCCAAATTCTGGGTAATAACCACCTCTAACTCCTCAATCAGTTCCCGTGTTGATTTGGTAACCTCGCCAATGTATTGCCAAAATGTTAGAGAGTTACAATGTGCAAATGGGTTTAACTGTTCTTTTGTCTACATCCCCCATGGATGGAAAATTACTTATTTGGGGTGTATATTCATGTATGGAGGTTGATATTATGACACAACAGGAACCTGAAATTTGGGATGTAATGCAGGCGTATGTAAATAAACTCAAGCAACAGCAGGCTGAACTGGAGGCAAAGGATAAAAAGTTGAAAGCGCTTGAAACACAATTAAAGGATGAACAGGAAAAAATTGCAAGGGAGAGGGAGCAGATTGAAAAAAGGACCAAGGAAGTTAACCAGATGGAGGAAACATTAAAAACCAAGACTGCGGAAGTTAACAAGCTGGAAAACGAATATAAGGCTAAACTGGACGCCCTGCACCGCAAGGAAGAAGAACTGAAAAAACTTGAAAATGAACTGAACGGAAAAATTGAGAATTATAATGCAAAGTACAGGGAAATTGAAGAACTTCGCACAAAAATCCTCAATGCCAGCAAAACCCTTGAGAGAAGAGAAGAGGAACTCATCACATTTGGAAGCAGGCTGAATGCAAAGGAAAATGAACTCAACACGAGAGGAGAGGTTATCCAGGTCACAATTGATAAATTTAACAATTCAATTAAAGCTATGGAAGAAATCCGCAATGCAATTCAGACAGACCATGCTAAATTGAAAGAGATAATAGAGCAGTATAACAAGGCAATAGAAAATCTGAAAGAAAATGAGAATAGACTCCTCTCACTCTCAAATGAAGTGAAGGAAATTTCTACAAAATATATAGAAGGAGAGAAAAGCATCAGCCAAAAAGAACAGAATATTCTGAAATTAGAGGAAGATTTCAGGAATAAGATTGCTGAGTTAGCCAGTGTTGTGGAAACTCTCGGGAAATCCGCAGAGATTGCTCCTGCAGCACCAGAAAAGGTCACACTTCCAGAGATGGAGGCGAAACAGGGTAGTGCGGAAGTGAAGGGCTCCGAGGCACATCCAGTTCCTGCGGTAGAAGAAAAGAAGGAAGAGGCTGTGGCTGAAGAAATTCCATGTCCCAAATGCGGCACGATGATCAGCAAGGATGCTATTGTGTGCTATGCCTGCGGTGCTGAAGTGAAACCAGCGGAGGAACAAAGTGGTGATGTAGTGGTGAAAAAGGTTGTAAAAAAGAGAATAATTTAACTTTATTAACCTAAGATAAAGTCCAAAGAAAGGTTGAAAAAGTGGCGAGCCCTTGGAAAATTTACCAATACCAGAAGCAAATTCAGGAAAAGGCAAAAGAGGCGGAAGAGATAAAGAAATCTGCCAGGGCAATGCTGGATAGAGCAAAGGAAATGCTGGAGAGCATAAAAAAACTCAATGTAGATTATAAGGAAATTGAAAAAATATTTGGAGAAGCGAGCGCCGCTTATGAGAAAGCAGATTACCAGAAAACAGGGGAGGTGTGCACCACATTTGAAGAAAAAACCAGAGCAATTGTGAGCACTTATCTGGACTCAATTTCTGAACTCTACCCACGAATTGTGAAAAATCTACCAGAAGGGGACGAACTCCGCAACACTGAAATCCCTTCAAAACTTGAGCAGATAAAATCAAGCATAGAGAAGGATCTCCCAACAGCACTGAAATCCCTTGTGGAGATTAATGTGGCTTTTGAAAAGAATGTGGATACGATATTCAAGAAGCTACATTCGCTTGCTGAAAAATTTCTTGCCCAGAATAGAAAAATGGGCGAAAATGTTGCTTACCCAGAAAGTATTTACAATCAATCTCTCAACCTTTACAGGGAAAAGAAATATGATGAGGCAATTTCCAAACTGAATGAATCTCTGGACATATTGAGCCTGGGCATAAAGACAAAAATTACAGATGAAATCAATAACCTGCGTTCCAGCATTGAAGGTGCAAGGGTATTCGGAATTGATGTTACTGAGCTTTTACCCCTTGTGGAAAAGGCAGAAAAGGAGATGAAGGCATACCGTTTTGAGGAGGCAGCAGGGCTTACAGAACATCTGAAGGCAAGAATCACAGAGATGCTCTCAAAAACAGGGAGTAGCATTCTTGGAAATGTACTGACCATGCTGGCGAAAGCGGAGAAAATTGCCGCAGAAGAAGAGGACTTTCTGAAAGCAAAGGCGCTTGCTGGTAAGGTAGAGGAACTGATTAAGAAAGGCGATGTTAAAGGGGCTGGAGAAACTGCAAAGCAGATAAAAGAACTTACAGAGAATGCACAGTTCCAGAGTGTGCTGAAAACAATTGCAGCATCCAGGTCTAAATTCATAACCGCAAAAAAAATAGGTGCAGACATTTCACACCCAATTGGTCTGATAAATTCTGCCCGTAATGCACTCAAAAATTCGGAATACGAAACTGCGCTCAAATATGCCAGAGATGCAGATGCAGAAGTAGAGAAAATAATAAAAGAGTATGAAAACGCTGCTGTGGAAATTGAGAATATGGATGGATCCCTGAATTCGCTTTCTACTTTTGGAATAGATGTGCCAGAAGCAAAGAAACTTGTGGAGGAGGCAAGGAAGCATCTGGAAGCAAAGGAATATCAGAAAGTTCATGAAATTCTTGAAAACGCAAAGGTGTTTGCAGAAAATGCCGCATATGATAAAATTTTGGAATTTGTAGAGCAGTTAACTGGTGACATGGAATATGGAAAATCCATCGGGTGTGATATGCACAAGTATGAAGGAAAGCATGAAGAGTTGCTCGCACTTGTGAAAAGCAAAAAAATCATAGAAAGTATCCAGAATTTGAAAGTGCTGAGAGAAGATGTTTCTACCGCAATCCAGGATTTTGTTATTGACGCAGTTGCACAGGTGAAGGAACTTATAGAAAAATCTGTGGGTGTGGACACTAGTTTTGCACGCCAGAAAATAATAGAGGCAGAAAATGCACTACAGGCAGGTGATGTTAGAGGCGCATATCAGAGGGCTGTAGAAGCAAAGAAATCCATAAAGGAATTCTTCAGTGCGCAGGCAGGAAAGGCAATGGAAGAAATGGGCAATCTCCTCCGTTCACTCACAAATGTTGGCATTGACACATCCAGCGCTGCAAGCATATTTGAAAAAGCAAG
Source organism: Thermoplasmata archaeon (assembly GCA_049970095.1). Lineage (GTDB taxonomy): Archaea > Thermoplasmatota > Thermoplasmata > Lutacidiplasmatales > SKW197 > SKW197. Next base: position 4,335 of record JBMFNP010000009.1, read on the forward strand.
AGAATATTACAATGCTGGGGATTATCCAAAAGCACTTTCACACCTTGATGAAATAAAAAATAAATTGAACCGCGTGCTTATCGCAAAGACAGAAGAAGAATTCACAGCTGCAAAACTTGCACTTATTGAGGCTAAAAAGAGTGGAATAGAAATCACAAACCTGAAAAATATGCTTGTGGACGCAAAAACAGAGATAGAAAAGGGCAACTACTACAGGGGGTATGAACTCGCACATAAATGTCGCAATGATGCAGAAAGGTTAAAGAAACTGAGCCAGCAGGCATTTGATGAAATTTCTTCTGCAGCCTCCATGCTTGCAGAAGCAAAAAAGAGCAACGCAGATATCTCAAAGGTGAAAGATTTACTGTTAAAGGCAAAGGTAGCTTTTGAGAATTATGATTATGAGATGGCACTGGAGTATGCAAAATTAACAAAGGAAGAGGCATCTAAACTTTCCTCACAGTACCAATCTGCGAAGGTAATCCTTGAGGTTGCTGACAAGATTTCCGTTGCAGAGCAATTTGGAATTGTGACCACAAAGCTACGGGAACTTCTAGAAGAAGCAAAAAATTACATGAAGAACAAAGAATATCAGAAATCCCTTGAAGTAGCAACAACCTGCAATAAAGAAATTTCTGAAATTCTGAAAACTCATGTAACCGCAAAGATTGGAGAGATTGAAGCGCTTATAAGAAATGCTAGGGACCTAAATGTCTCTGTACCGAAAGCAGAAGAACTTATCAGAGAAGCCAGAATTTCTTTTGAAAAAAATGATTTTGTGAATGCATTAAAGTATGCAAAAGAGAGCAGGGAAGAGCTTGAGAAGGTAGTTAAGGATTCGCAGAATGCAGCAATTGAAATCAAGAAGGCACATGAGAAAATAAATGAAGCAGAAAGTTTGAGAATTGATGTTTCTGCAAATAAAGGTTTATTATCTCAAGCAATGAACGCTCTCAAATCCAGCAACTATAAAATGGCTTATGATATCGCTGCAAAATGCATTGCAGATACAGATGCTGCAATCGTGCGCCACATTGAGAAACTCATAAATTCCTTTCAGAATGTTATTACAAATGCCAAACGCTCTGGTGCAATTACTGTTATCGCAGAAAACCTGATTGCTCAGGCAAGGATTGCACTTGCCAACAAGAATTACAAGGAAGCTCTAAATCTAGCAATGCGTTCAGAAGGTGAACTTGAAAGGGCAGAACTCCAGTACAGCATGTCATCCTCAGCAATAGCCACTGCACAGAGCAAGATTGAGGAGGCGAAAAGGTCGGGAATAGTTATACCCCCTGAAGTTGAGGAAAACCTGAAGAATGCAAAAACTGCACTGGCAAGAGGAGATTATGTTAAGGCAATGGAGCTTTCTGTACAAACCTCGGATATGGTATTGAAAGTAAGGGAGAGGATGCGGGAGATAAATGACATAATCCAGATTGCAAGAACAAAGATTACTGAAGCATACAAATTCGGTGCAGATCTTACAAATGCTAAAGAAATTTTTGCACAGGCAAAGGCAGCACTGGAAAGTGGAAAATACGAGGAAGCATTACAGCTGGCAAAACGCTCAATAGAAGAATCAAAGAATGCGTTCAGAGAGTATCTTTCCTCACAGCTTTCATCAGTGGAAAGCATGGTTACTGTTGGAAATGAACTGAAATTAGATACAACCAGACTGACTGCGTTGATTACCCAGGCTAGATCCGCAATAGAAACTGGAGAATTTGAGAAGGTCCCTGAATTCATAACAAAGGCAAGGGAGTACGGCGAAAAAATGATTATGGATACGATACAACGCATGGTATCTAATTTTGAAAAAATGATAGAACAGGCAAATGTGTTGATAGATGTAAATGAATATCTCCAGGCACTGGACCACTGTAATGCTTTGATCAGAGAAAAGGCATATGACAGGGCATACAAAGAACTCACAGGAAAATTGGATAAATTACAGGAAGCCTATCATAAGGCAATTGCAGAGCAAATTTCTATGTTTGAAAGCCAGATTCTAAGTGCTGAGAAAGTGGGAATTGATACAACAACATCAATGGAGGCACTCACACAAGCAAAAATTGCACTTAACAACAAGGCATATGATGGGCTGTGTACATTCATGAACAATGCAATAAATGAGTTAAATGAAAACATAAAATCCAAATTATCTGCGGTAATCTACCAAATTGAGGTTAAGCTGAACTACGCAAAAAGCATGGGGGTTCTTGTAAATGAGGCAGAAACCCTTCTCAGAAAATCAAAGGATGCATATGCACAGGGAAATGTTGTTGATGCAATAACCCAGATCCAGCAGTGCGACATCTCAATAGAAACTGCAAAGGATATGCATCACGAACTTACAGACTTGCTTTACACCGCAGATTCTGCAATTGCGAATGCAAGAAAGTACGGGCTGGATACTAAAGAAAGCGAAAACATATTGAAAGAAGCGCTGTATGAAAAGAGCAGGGACTACAGAAAGGCAATTGAACTTACGAGAAAAGCAATAGAGGTTGCAAAGAAACTGGTAGATGAATATGAGGAGGAAAAGGCAAAGAAGGCACCAATAGAAGAGAAGAAAGAAGAAATTCTAGCAACAGGTGCGGAAAGGGCTGAGAAAAAACCCAGAATTATTGTTCCTGGTGAAGAAAGAATGGAAGCGATACAACCGCAGCCAGCACCTGTTTCTCCAGAACAGGCAAAGGAATCTATGGTGGTGCCCGAAACACCTTCTACTGTCCAGGTGAACGCACAAAAAATGGAGGTAGAGGAGAAACCCGCGGAACAACCCCCAGCACCAGGATTTGAAAAGGGGACTGCTACAGGTAGTGAAAAATGCAATTTCTGCAAGGGTAAGATCAAGGCCGGATTACCCATTATTAAGTGCAAGTGCGGGGCAGTTTACCATGAACCATGTGCCAAGCGGCTAGGAAAGTGCAGTTCCTGTCAAACCTCTTTCGCAGAGCCAGTGGTTGCTAAGAAACTGCCAGCACTCAAACTTTAGAAAGATAGGGAACATAGTTCTCGTTTGAACTCCTGTTCCAAAGCCTGCACTTAACTGCCTCATCAGTTTCTATCTACTACCCTTCAATTGTTGTTGGGAGTGTATAATTTTCTCACAAAAACTCCTAAACCTTTCTGTCGAAATAATCCCCGGTTTCAGGGGCATAGCAACCTTTGCCTTCTTCTCACCAGGAAAATTCTCAGCATTCTGATTTTCTTTCAACCAAATCTGAGCTCTTTCTTTTCAGAACTCAAATGCCCTCTTATGAAGGATAAATTTTTTCTATAATTGTTAGAAATTCATTCTTGAGTTTTTCGTAATTGAAATTCTCTACAATCCTCTGCCTTGCCTTCTTTCCAAGTTCTGGATGCGCAAGTGCATATTTTATTCCCTCAACTGTTTTTTCCACATCACCGTACGGCACAATCACACCAGCATCCCCAACAACCTCTGCCATTCCCCCTCTTCCTGTTACCACAGGCACGCACTCGCATGCCATCGCCTCTGCAAGGGCAACACCAAAACCCTCAATGGAGGATAACTGGCAATAAACAGTGGCATGGGAATAAAGTGATAATAACTCTTCCTTTGAGAGATTTACAAGGACTTCCATATTCCCAGGGATGCTATATTTTTCAAGGGATTTTTTATTCTCAGGGCTTCTACATAGACCCGCCCAGATAAATTTTGTATCTGGCATCTTCTCTGCACATTCAATAAATGTTTCAAATCCCTTTCTCTTTAAAGAAACATCACTAATTACTCCTACAGAGATAACAAGGCTCCTTTTTTGTGCATCTGATTTTGAGAAAAAAGATACATCTACAGTATTGGGTGCATAACACAGAAAAACATCTTTCCTTGGAGAGAAAATAGAAAGCTGCTCTTTCAGATATTTTGAAACTACAATTATATAATCTGCAAAGTCAATGGCAAATCTGGATACTAACCGCCCAAGGGGATGCCCAGGTGCACCATAAGAATAATCTTCTACCTCATAACCCGCAATAATGACCACGGTTTTGTGTCTTTTAAAGATGGATAATAAATTTCCGAATACCGCATGTCTTCCACCAAAATAGTAAATAGAGATATTATCCTTACGCATCAATCTAAACAACTCTGGAATACAGCGGATACCTGTAAATTGAAAAATTTTAACATCATATTTCTCACTTAACATTCTCACAGTTGTTTCCTGAAAACGCGCCCAGTACCTGTAAACAAAGACCACCTCTTTTTTCCGCATTGTGTGTTTCAAAAATTCCGTATATTTAATTCTTACTCCACCCGTCAGAAGATGCAAAAAATTTTATACAGCCAAATATTTTATTCGTATATGAACCTGAAAAGAGTTGTACTATTACTTGCACTTGTATTTCCAGCAATTTTACTGCCACTACTCCCACAATCTGCAACTACCGCAGGTGCAGTGCCTGTAGGAGAGGAAAGTAATGAAAATGTTGATGTGGGCATATATCTTCTTTCACTTGGAAGTTTTGATCTCACGAAAGGGACATATGTAGCAGATTTCTATCTTATTCTGAGATGGAATGATACAAACATATCTCCCCTGAACTTTGAATTCATGAACGGAAGAGCAACATCCAAGGATAAAATTTATGAAAACACAGATAATGGTTCTTCAGAGGTCTGGTACAGAATTCAGGCAAATCTGTATATGACACCTGAATTTTCAAATTATCCTTTTGATGAGCAAATTCTCCCAATTCTCGTGGAAGATTCTAAAAATAACATTTCAACTATCTCCTACCGTGTGTATTCAAATGTGAACGGTATGAGTGACAGAATCTCTGTGCCAGGATGGCGTGTGGAATGTGGTAATATCAGGGTGGAAACTGTGGAATACCCCTGGGGTGAAAAATATTCCAGATTTGTATTTTCTGTCAAACTTTCAAGGGATGCAGGTGCAACTGCCGGTAAGCTCATGCTACCTCCAATAATTTTCTGTATAGTCTCTGGCCTCTCTTTCTTCTTTAAAGCGGATAAAATTACCCACAGGATAGGACTGGGGACAAGTACGCTTATTTCTGCGGTAATGTTCCATTTGAGCCAGACAACATCACTTCCACCTCTACCCACCCTCATTCTCATAGACAAAATCATGATTTCAGTGTATGTGTTTCTTGCTTCATCACTGTTGGCTACCACACTGATATACATTGACGAAGAGTTCTGGAAGGATGTAGACTATACCAAGTATGTGAATCGTTATGGTGCTATAGTCACACTCATCTCACCGTTTATAGTGTTTGCAATTCTTTATTTCCTGATTTAACAAGCTTCCAGTGTGTAGCATATTCCCCTGCCCAAACAAAAGGTTTAGATAATTAAATGCAGATATCTAATTTGATGCGCACAGGTGTGGCTGATCTGCCCCTGCATGGCGGAAGTGCTCCCAGATGGCTTTTTGAGAGAATGGTAAGACTGGAAGGCGCTATAGTTGAGGTGATTATAGAGGAATACGGAGTGAATGAGTTATTGAAAAGATTATCATCCCCATACTGGTTTCAATCATTTGCGTGCGCTGTAGGGTTTGACTGGCATTCAAGCGGGACCACTACTGTAACCTGTGGTGCACTGAAAGAATATCTGGAGAAAAAAAATCTCGGTGTGAAGGTTGCTGGAGGAAAGGGTAGAGAATCCAAAAAGACACCTCTTGAAATTTGTGCTATTGGAAGTGAATTTAATTTTTCAGAAGAAAAAATCAAAAAACTGGTATATGCAAGCAAAATTTGTGCAAAAGTAGATAACAATTGCATCCAGGATGGGCATGACCTTTATCATCATGTAATGGTGATCGGTGAAAAAGGAGATTGGTGTGTGATTCAGCAGGGAATGCATACAGAAAAAAACTATGCAAGAAGATATCACTGGTTCAACCCTCCTGAGTTTTTAATTGAGCCACATACAGGAATTGCTGGCGTGAAAATTGAAAATGTGCTTGACCTCACCGCAAGAGAAAGCATAGAAGTCCAGAAAACTTGCGTTGACATTGTGTGCGACGATTTTCACAGGATTCCAAAATACCTTGCAGAATTCTCGCATCAAGCCACACTGGACGATTACATTTCAGACCAACATAGAAGAATTGAAAAACTCTCAATGCCAATCAGTATAAACTGGGAAGTAATGAAAAAACTTTATGAATTTCAGCCAAGAAATTTTGAGGAACTGGTTGCATTCAAAGGAGTGGGAAAAAACACCTTGCGCGCCCTCACACTTATTAGCGAGGTAATTTTCGGAACTGAAGCATCCTGGAAGGATCCAGTAAAGTATTCTTTTGCAGTTGGCGGGAAGGATGGTGTGCCTTATCCTGTAGATAGAAAGGCAATGGATGAGAGCACGCAGTTTCTTGTGGAGGCAATTGAAGAAGCAGAAATTGAAAAAAAGGAAAAAATTGAAGCCCTCAAGAGATTGAAAGAATTTTAAAAAGGATTTAGAGGTTGAAAAGCTCACTGGTTATTGCATGATGGCTCTTATATGTGGGGTTTGTAACTGCACTTACAATGCAGTAATCGCCGCTGACTACAGATAAGCCAGTGTTTGAATTAAGGTTCCAGTAATGGACACCATATGCCCCTGGTGAAAGCGTATATTTCTTGGTTGTGGTGTACGCATAGACAATATCTCCATTTGAGTTATAGATGTAGAAATGGAAGTAGCCTGTGATTGATGTGCTACCTGAGTTCCAGACATAAATCTCCGCTTTGCCAGATGTGTGATTCATCACTGTTATTGTGTAAATCTGCTTGCCACTGCCAACCCCTATCTTGAATGTGCTGAGTGCATATTTCCCGCCAAATTTTGCCATGACCACATATTCATCTTCAGCTACAGTGTTTCCAGTTTCATTCTTCTGGTTCCAGGCAAACTGTATGCTTTCACCAGGTTTCAGGGTTCTCATGAGTGAAGGTGTGGGCACAGAGCTCACATACACACCATCCTTGGTGTGGATTGTTATAGATGGCGTACCCATTAAATCAGTGTTTCCTGTGTTTGTAAGTGTAAAGGTGACACTCTGCCCCCTTGCGTAGTAATTCATGTCCGCTCCAATACTGATTTTTCCATCTTCATCCTCTGTCGCTGTGCCTTTTGGCACGGTTATTACTGCCCCTATGCTCATCGCAAGCATAGCCAGCATTATTGCACAGATTACCTTGAGTTTTGCGTTCATATGACCACCATAGGGGAGGAGAAAGATGGAGTATATATAGTTTTCTGTTTTATTTACTATGTGATGTAGTTACTTCAACCATTGTGGGGATAGATTTAATATCCAATTCATTTTTCTGCTTGTGTGGCAAAAAATTTAAAAGAGGAAATAAAAGTACTCAGCAAGAAAATCGAGGAAATTGAGAAGTTGCTTAGTTTAATGCTGAACCCCTATCAGCTAACCATGGAAGCAATTGCCAGGACAAACACACTTGCCTCAAACTATCTCACCCTCCTCAAGCTTTATCTGCAATACGGAAAAATAACCCCAGAAATCCTCGTCCCAGATTTGAAGGATCCAATTTCATGTGAAATCATTTCTATTCTCTTTGAGAAACGCCAGGCAAACATCAGCGAAATTGCAGAAGAACTGCGGAAGAGAAGAGGGAAAGGTTCCAGAGCCACTGTGCGCTTGAAAATAAAGGCACTTGAAGAAAAGGGATATGTGAGAAAGACAGAGGGGAGAGGAAATAGGTACATGATTTCTGAAGAACTGCTCAATAAGTGGCTAAAATTGCTCGGTGTGATTAAATAGTAGAAATCCCTTTATTGTTTATGGTGATAAAAATGTCAGAAGAATCTGAAAAGAAAGGTGTATCCAAGAAAGAATGGGAAGATGAGGAAGATGAGGAAAATGATGCAGAAGAACTGGAGCGTGTGCTTTCTGTGGTCTCAGAGAAGGTGCCGGCGTTGTTGAACGCACTTTCAGATGTGCTGTACGGAAGAGAGCAATCAAAGAAGTATGCGGAGGCTGTGGCAACCTTCTACAAGGCATTGATAGAGGCAGGAATGGATAAGCAGCAGGCATATGAGCTCACAAAGGAGTACATGGAAAACCTGAACCTTGCAGGAACCATTGGAAAGGTTATAAATAAGGCTGGCAACGAGGATATGGGAAAAGATATTGAGGAGGCTGTGAAGGCGAAGGTGAAGGAGAAATTGAAAGAAAAAGGAGTAATTCAAGAAAGGGAAGAGGAAAAATGAGTAGAAGGATTTTTATTGTTCTGGCAGTCCATCTCCCTCCACTTATTTTTAAAATTTTCATTGCCTTCCTGAAATTAGGGCACAGGAGAAGGTGGGCTGTGCGCACATTCAAGAAAATTCTGAAGAAAGAGGGATTGCCAGAGGAAATTGTATCCAGACTTGTGAAGAATTATGAAACTTTTTTTGAGTTCAAAAAGTTTAGGAAAGTTTTTAATCTATGATTTTTATAACCCATTCTGGTGAACGAATGGCAAAGAAACTGGTGTTTGGACCTACTTTTGAAGAGATGCTTGATCCTAGCAAAATAAACAAGGAAATAAGGAAGAAAGCAATAGAGGCAAAGAAAAAGAAAGACGCACTTAATCCTATTAATCTATATAATATCACATGGATTGATGAAAATAATCAGCCATATTACTATGTTTTACCAAAAAATTTAACAGGTGTGGAAGCAAACATTGTTTTACTCTATGGAAAAGAGTTTCCAACTGGTAGCCATAAGGTAGGCGCGACATACTCCTGTACAATTGAGAAGCAAGTGCAGGGGGAAATTGTGCCTGGTGTGCATAAGATTGTATGGCCTTCAACAGGCAATTACGGGATAGGAGGTGCGTATGTAGGGCCAAGAATGGGTTATGAGAGCATCGTCATTCTTCCCGAACTTATGTCAAAGGAAAGATTTGAGTTGATAAAATTGTATGGTGCAGATTACATAAAAACACCTGGTTGTGAGAGCAATGTGAAAGAAATCTACGATAAAGCAGAGGAACTGCGGAGAAAGGATAAGCGTATCCGTGTGCTGAACCAGTTTTGTGAGTTTGGAAATTATCGTTTCCACTATTATGTAACTGGTAATACAATAATTCGTGTTGTGAAGGAACTAAAGGAGAAGGGCATCGGTAATGGTAGGGTTTCTGCATTTGTTTCTGCAATGGGCTCAGGAGGCACAATTGCTGCAGGTGAACGGATAAAACAGGAATTTTATGAGAGCAAAACAATTGGGCTGGAACCAATCCAGTGTCCTACAATCTTTCTCAATGGATTTGGTGGGCATGATATTCAGGGCATCGGAGATAAGCATGTTACCTGGATTCATAATGTGATGATGATGGATGCGATTATGTGCATTGATGATGTTGAATGTAAGAGAGGTTTGCAACTTGTGAGTGAACCAGGAGGAATGAAATATCTAAGAAACGAACTTGGGATCGATAAAAAGGATGTGAAATTTATGTCAAATGCATTTGGAATTTCCAGTATCTGCAATATTATAGGTGCAATAAAAACTGCGAAATATTATGAAATGGGAGAAAATGATGTAATCTTCACAATTGCCACGGATTCTATAGACAGATATTATTCTGTGCTGGAGGACATGCGCAAAAAATATGGAAAAATAGACAGCAGGAGTGCAAGGGCTGTTCATCAAACTGTTTTCAATCCCAAACTGGACTGGATTGAGGAAGGCACATTCCAGACGAGAAAGAGGTGGTTTAATCTCAAATACTATACATGGGTTGAACAGCGCGGAAAAAGCGTGGAAGAACTTGTAGAAACAAGAAAACCAGAATTCTGGATTAAACAGCAGAAGATGGTGCAGGAAATTGACGAAAAGATTCTGGAAATGCGGGATTCCTGAGTTTAGTATAATTGCTATAGCATATATTGAGGTATCTGGGGTCGCATAGAATACTGGGAATCAATCATCTGAATCCTGCTAGTAACCTCATTCATAAATGGTCTTGCATATATCTCATATATAACTGCAACAATAAGTGCAGCAACTAGTCCTACAATCCCCAGGCCGCTAGTTATTCCCCCTATCAATCCTATAAAAAGAGCTACCATAAATATTACAGCAGTTCTTCCAGGCATATCCCAACAGATCTTTATTTGGGTTTTATCTCCCATACGCTTAAATTTTAATACTGTGGACACCCAATCAATCGCTTTTAAAGACTTGTACCTTATCACCTTTATCTACAATATAATAAGATGTTTTAAGAAAATTTTTGATTTCCTCAATAGGGAGTTGTATTTCAATTTTTGTCATTCTCACCACCTATAGCAGCATTTTGATAGACAATACAAAAATTAAAAAAATTTGGAAAGAGTGTTTTTAGTGTTCCTTTCTTCTGGCATAAACCAGTATTCCTGCAACCAGTGCAATCGCTGCAATCGCACCCACAATCTCAAATCCAGGTGTTGGTGATTGTGCTGGCTTTGGTGTAACTTTGAGGTTCTGTGCACTTCCAGCATAATCAGTTCCTGCAACCTTTGGTGTCACCTTTACTGTTGTTTCTGTGGTAAAGTCCTGGGTGATTGTAATTGTCACTACTGCCTTACCATCTGCATCTGTTGTTGCTGTAGTTGCGCTCAGTCCTGGCTGGTCAAACACAACAGTTACAGAGAGATTGGCTACTCCCACATCACCCTGTTTCACAGTGATTGTGGCTTTGAGCGTGTTGTCCTTCTTCCCTTCAATCTCTGTCTTTTCAAGGGTCATTGTTACTGTGTATGCGGCAGAAATACCCTTTACTGTCAGGGTGGTACCTGCACCTGTGTATTCTGTGCCGTTAATCGTGGCTTTTGGTGTGACTGCAATTGATGTATCTGTTGTGAAATCCTCTGTGAGTGTGATTGTGAATGCTGCCTTGCCATCGGCGCCTGTCTGTGCGGTTGCTGGTGAGACCTGGATGTTTGTATTTGGTGATGCTGTCAGGGTGACTGTCACATTATCCATTGGGGTTGTGCCATTCATCACGGTTACCGTTGCATTTACCACTGTATTCTTGTAACCATCCACAGTGCTCGGTGCAAGCACTACTGTAATCTGGTATGGTACATATCTAACTGTAAAGGTTTGTGCAGCACTTTCATAGGTCTTGCTGCCAATTGTGGCTACTGCCTTTACATTCACGGTTGTATCTGCAGTGAAGTTCTGGTTAACTGTGATTTTTATCACTGCTTTGCCATCTGCACCTGTCTTCTTTCCAGTCTCTGCGCTCAGTCCGGTGCTCGGGTTGAGTGTCAGAGCCACATCCACATTTGGATATGGTGCAGAGCCATTCTTTACCTCCACAGTGGCTGTGAGTTCTGCACCAGTAATTCCTGCAACTTCTGTGTTTGAGAGCGTAAGGTCCACAAGGATGTTCTCACCCGCAGTTACCTGGAGGGTGGCAGTTCCAGTTGCAGTGAGGGTTGCATATGAAGCATGGGCTGTGATTGTGTATGTTGTGTCTGAGGTAATTGCGGAGGTAACACTTACTGTAAATGTGGCAGTACCATTGCTATCTGTTGTGGCCGTAGATGGAGAAATTGAAAGCGCTGTAGTTGCAGGTGTGATATCTAAGCTTACTGCTGCACCTTCAATTGGAGTTCCACCAGATGTTACAGTCACCTTTACGGTTGTGCTCTGTCCCACATTACCAGTGATTGCTGCGGGATTTATTTCAACCGTGGTGTTCATTGATGTCACCTTTGATACTGGGGCATTAGCAGTTCCTAGTGCTGCATACGAACCAGTGGCTACAATAGCAATGAACTTGAAGGTAGTGTCAAGAGTGATTAGTTCATTAACCTTCAGTGTGAATGTGGCTTTACCATCAGTACCTGTCTCTATAGGATTTGTCTCAACCACACTCAAGCCTTTATCTGCAGGTGAAACAAAGCCATAGACACTGGTTCCTGCAAGCGGAGTGCCACCGCTGGTTACTGTCACATTTACCGTCTTTGTTGTGCCAGGAACTCCTTCAATTGTGCCAATTGTGTCTATTGCGACATTTACTATACTACCACCTTTTGCACTCACTACAAAATAGTGTTGGTATATTGTCTTCGCACCACCTGCTGGCCATACAGTATATGTCAGTGTAACCGGTGTTGAATCTGTAAAGTTTCCTGTTACCTTCAATTTAAGGCTCACCGTTCCATTTGCATCTGTGTTTGCTCTTACATTTACAAATATAAGATTGTCTTGTGGTGAGAGCGTCTGCAGTTCAACCTGTGCACCACTTAACGGGTTTGCAAACTGCTTCACTGTTGCATTGAAATAGAATATGTTATCTGCAATCCCCTCTACAATTGTGGGGCTTGTAACCTCAACATTCAAACCAGCCATTGAGATTGTGAAGTAAGTGTTTGCACTTGCATTATGTGTCCCATCTGTTGCATTCACAATTGCTTTGAACACTGTATCCTGTGGATAGTTATCCTTGCATGTTACAAAGAATTCTGCCTTGCCATTTGCATCAGTGACTTTCTGGGTTGCATCAATGCCTATTAGGGTGGGGTTAGGTGTTGGGCTAAGTGTAAGGGAAACACTCACACCTGGATATGCAGAACCATCTCCTCTTGTTGTACTCACGCTCAATTTCATGGTTGCATCCTTTGTTCCTGGCATAGATGCAGGAAATGCCTTCACATCCACATTCAGTTCAGGCTTCACAAGCGGGTGATGGATTTCCATTAATGTCCAGCCATTGCCAATGCCACCTGGCTTCTCATTATAACCCACCCATTCAGAGGTGTCTGCAACTTCAAGCACCTGTCTGTAGTAAAGCACATTTGTTGGGAGGTGCTGTGCAATCATGCCCTGGCATTCCTTGACAAGTTGAACCCTAGTTGCTGCGTTCATTTCTTCCATCACTCTTGCAGAAATATTGTCATAATACCTATTTCTGTAGCCTGATGGGTTGTTGCCGCCATCACCAATGCTTGGATTGTACCAGTCATACTTTGAGTTGAAGAAGTCATAAACCCAGCTCGGGTCAAGTGATAACCTCCAGCCTAAAATGAACATCTCAAAATCCCTGGAAACAAACACGCTGTCCACAATCTGACCGAAGCTTGTGGGCACACTCTCTGCCTTTATTCCTGCCTGCTTCATTGCGTTTGCAATCATCTTTCCTGATTCTGCCCTGATTGGGTCATAGTCCGCTGGTGGTGTAAGTATGTCAATCTGCCCATTATTATTTGGGCCGTCCATTGTCCTTCCCTTATAGTCCTCTCTCCAGCCATCATTATTCACATCCTTGTAATTTGCATTATCAAGTATTGACTTGGCTGTATCTATACTGTATGGATATTGAGGTAGAGTATCGTTGTACCAGTAGGTATAGGATGGTGGAACAATTGAGTCCCCTTTTGTGCCAAAGCCCTGGAGCAACCTAGTCACAATATATTCTTTATCAATGCAGTGCGATACCGCCTTTCTAAATGGCAAACCCGCATCATTTCCACCATCTGGGTTAGGATAGGTTATTGGCGCATTTTCATCACTTCTAGGCTGATAACCAGTTCCTGTATCGTAGCCCTCAAATGGCAGAATCATGTTGAACATCAGATAGTAGTAACCTCTGTCTGCGTTTGCAAATACCTTTGCACCCGGTATCTGTGAAACCACAGGAACCCAGCCAGGGTCAATACTCCACCAGATGTAATCAATTGTTCCCTGTTTCAATGCTGTTACCATTGCATCCATGTTCTTGTAGATGATAAACTGAATTGCATCCACAAATGGCACCTTGTATGTGTTTCCGTCTTCAAGTGTGCTCTCCCAGAAATAATCAGGGTTTCTCTCAATCTTTGCCTCAATTCCCTGTTTCCAGTATGAGAATTTGAAAGGTCCCGAGCCGATCACATTTGCGGTCCCTGTATTGGGGTCATAACCCATATTCCAGGATGTCTTATCATCCCAGTGGTATCTCCAGATGTGCTTTGGTAGTAATGGTATTCCCATCACATCTAAAAGCACTGTTGGATTTGTGCGCCAGAGCTTGAATTTCACTGTGTAATCATCTACTTTTTTCACGCCTTCATAGTATGTCTCGTTTTTGTCTGTTGCACCTGCAATTGGTGTCCAGTCAACAGATTCCAGACTAGAAACATATCTGCCTACATCCATCAGGAAGTTGTATGTAAACACTACATCGTCTGCAGTCAGTGGATTTCCATCATGCCATTTCACATTCTGCCTTATTTTCACTGTCCAGTTGAGATGGTCCGGTGTATCCTCATTCCAGCTCTCTGCGGTCCATGGAATGGGTTCTTCAGTTGCCTTTGATGTCCCGCCCAGTGTATCATACACAAACCCTATCACATTCCATGACCACACATCATTTACTACACATGGGTTCAGTCCTTTCAGATCGCTCTGGAAACCAATCTTGAATACACCACCGTATGGTGGCGCCCTTGCTGTCGGAGCACTTTTCTCTGGTGTTTTTGCAGAAACCGCACCAGAGAAGGGTGTAGCTATCATCACTAGCACCAGCACAAATGCCAGTGCTGCAGTCACTACCCATTTTCTGCCTTTATTCTTCATTTTTTCTCCTCCTAACATTCTTTGGTAGTTTCGCTAATGCGGTATATCAAGTTGTGCTATATATAATTTTGCATGCTTTGACTATACTCTGGAAAAAGTAATGCCTTTCTGATTTTGATAATTTCCGGAACGCGCTGGATACAATTTTTCTGGCATATCGCTAAGTTTTAAAAAACAGAGTTGCACAATCTTTTCACCGCATTTCACAACCACTGATTTTCCGCTTGAATTGTACATCGCAAGCGTGAGATTGCCATTAAAACCTGCGTCCACAAGCCCAAAACTCCCGATAATTCCCTTTCTAGCCAGTGAAGTTTTTAACCAGAGTAAACCAACTAGATTCTCAGGAAGCCCAACACACTCCCTTGTAGCCACTAGGAACCTTGTGTGCCCAGGAATGGAAATTTCGCCCTCGGTGACCTTCTCTGCCATTCCCTCTACCCACACCTCTCCTATGCAGAGGTCAATACCGTTTGGTGTGAGATGCTGTTCAATAAACGGTTCAATCTTCAATTTGTTTTCTCGCAAATTTTCAATAATTTCTCTATCCGCAAGCACAGAAACACACCCCTTAAACTTCCTCGGAATCACGCTTTGAAAGATAATATATATCCTTATGAAGAATGTATCCCATTTTCTGGAAAAATTCAAGTGACGCCACATTCCAGTCTTCAATAAGAACACATATTATCCTGAGACCTCTCGCCTTTAGCCGCCGTTCCATTTCCACCACCATCTTTTTCGCAATTCCCTGTCTCTGATAGTTCCTTCTCACAGCAATTCTGTTAATCCAGCCTTTCCTTCCATCTTCCGTGCCTATGCAAACACCTACGAGTCTTTCATCACAGAATGCTCCAATGAAGAGGTCAGGATTTTTAATCATCTGTTTGCTGAGTTCTTCTGGTGAATCCCTGCCTTTAGGTCTGAATGGAAGTCCTGCATCCACCCACACACTCACTATTTCTGCATACTGGTTCGGTTTCAACTCTCTAATTTCTATCATTGAGAAATGGCATACCTCAGAATTAGATATATCTATCGCCCTCAAGATTGGGGCATAAGGATTCCATGTGAGCATTTCTTTATGGCACAGAAAAGGAGCATAAAAACCTGTACACCCATCGCAGCCCTATTGGGGTTTTTCTGCCTCAAATTTTTCTCCGCATTTCCAGCACTTTTCATCATCTTCATCAACGAGTGCACCGCAGCTTGAGCATTTGAGTTTCTTCTTTTCAGATTGCTCTGCTGGTTTTTCAAATTCTTTCTTAGATTCCATCTCTTTCAGCAATGCTTCTCGCCGTTCTTTTGCCTTCCCAAACCACCAATAAATGCTCACCATCAAATAGTAGCCTACACCCAGCATCAGCAATGTGTTCAGAAGGTAAATCCCGAAAAACGAAATGAGCATTTCCTGGTATTCCATAGTTACTGGACCAATACGAATCATTTGCTGGTTGTTTCTGGTCAGGTTAATCCATTCTGAAGAACCATTCAAATATGTACGGTGGATTGTGAAAGTATAATACCAGATCATGTTCTTCTCCACAGTTGTGGTGTAATAATACAGTGCGGTGGTATTGGTTTCCCAGCCCTTCTGCATCTCCTCCATTTTATCGTCCAGAATATAGAGGTCTTTGGAACGAATCAGATAAACGGTATCACTTGTATTATTTTCCTTACGGATCTCCACTGTAAAATTAAATTTTGAATTGGGTGCACTCTTGTACGGAGTTACTGTTCCATTTGCGAAATTCCCGGCATCGTCACTGAGCACAACATCTCTCCCTTTCTGGACATAGTCGGTCTGGTAAATTGCTACAACTGCAGCGGTGCAGATAATAACAGGCACTCCGAAGACAAGGAGGAACTTTATCTGCTTCCATCCACAAAGAATGGGAATTCCAAATGTAAAGAGCACACCTGCAATTGGAACAAGACATGTGGCAGTAAGATATGCAGCCACATTCAGGGCAATAACTAGAAGCAAACCTAAAATCCTGGCAAACCAGCTCTTCTGAAGCACTTTCTTTATTTCTTCAATCTTCTGCTTCATACCTCCTCCCAATATTGGGAAAGATAAATAGGTTTGGACGCATCGCCTCTCAGGATTTGCCAGTATTTGATACCGCTTTTTCTAGTTTACAAGAGTTTTCACTGATGGCCCTTATCATATTTTTTATGTAGTCAACTCTTGGAAGCCATGTTTCATTCGGGAGGATTCCATGCACATAAAGGAAAATATCTGCAACAAAACCCCTTTTGTCCTGGCTGAAAAGAACAGCATATTCTCCACCTAATCCTGTGAACCTGATGAGATAAAACCCCATTTTCTCTTTTTCTTCCGTGATCGTAAAACCTTCATTTAGCAAGAGAGAGTAAAGTTTTCCACTAGCTCCCTTAATATTTCGCTTTCCAGATATCTGGGCATGATAGCACACGGACATCGGTGAAAATCTGAGGATTTCCACATTTTCGCCACCGAAAGAACGCTGTGTGGTACTACTCATTCCAACTTCTTCAAAGAAGATTATCCTTTCTACTTGAATGAAGATTCCTCCTGCAATAAAGAATGTGTACACAATGAGTATTGGCAGACATATGAGTGCAAGTAAGTCGTCGCTGGGAAATGCGATAAAGAGAATGCCCAAGCTTGCGCAGAGAGAGATTGCAAGTACAATTACAAATGGAATGGAAGATACGGTTATGCCAGTGGAAAGAAGTGCGGTTCTTAACCATCCAGTCATCTCTCTCCACTTTGCCTCTCCCTCCTTCTCTTTGAATTTCCTGATACACCACAATGTAATGTACACAGCTGCCAGAAAGTGGAGGAAAGAAAACAGACCAATGAAGATGGGAACAGCATAAAATAACCATCTGGGCTTTCCTTTTATCTTTGACTTTCTTGCAATCCAGATGAATGGAATGTACCAGGGAAGCACAAAACAAGCACATACAAGGAAAATTCCTGATGCGGGATGCTCATAGAAAAATCCTGAAATTTCCATGCTGGTTCTCTCAATTGAAAATATCTCAGCACTTACTGTTGACACAATGTCGTAATCGGGTGCGCTGTTTCTGATTTCTATATAGTACCAGTTCTCTGATTTTCTTGGGATATAGGCAGCAGTAGATGGTAGGTCTTTCAAAAAGTAAGCTGAAGGAAGGGAAATGAGCAAACTTATTTTCTGATTACCCTCCCACGAGGGAGAAGTTCCAAGCGGATAGAAAATTTTTCCATCCTTCAAAGGCATCTGGAACTCAATCTCAATTCCCTTGTATGTTTCTCCGTGTCCGTAAACTACAGAGAGGATTTTGTTTAGGGTTTCAACCAGTGTGGATTCATTTGAGGGAGAGACCTCTGACTTGAACACGGAATAGATATCCGGGAAACTGTAGATGTTAGGTGAATAAAAAGTCATCTGTGGGTTTGCCTTTACAAATTCTTTCAGTTTCTCATAGGTTTTCGGACACGCAGTTACAAAATCCTGAAATTCATTTTCTGGCACTGGCGGTCTTGTTGTTGCATTGAGATAGACAAAGTAGAAATCCTTGTACTTCTCAACAATTGAGCGCACCTTTGAGGAGAGAGTAATGTTAAGCCCTTTCACAAATTCTGCGAGTGCATTGCCTGATGTGAAATTAATCACAGAAAGGGAGTAGCCCTCACCATATTCCTCATACTGTTTAATCACACCCCCACCCATTGGTAGTACAAACCATATAGAGTACACAGAAAAATATGCAAATGGGCAAACAAAGGGTGTGAGAAATTGGGAACCGACACAGAAGGCAGTTGTAGCTTTTATATTGGTTTCAAATTCATTTTTGCCATTTTTATGCAAAACCAGAACATCTCTTGCCTCATCCAGACCCTTGCCTCTGAACTCCTTTTCTTCAATAACCTTTACTTTATTCACTGATGGGATAACTGGTACTGGCACTAGATATTTCACCATCATTCCAGGCTCAAGAGAAACAATAGAGACGAACATATCAATTGTCTGGGTGTTGTCTGAATTTACTCTAAGATACGCTTCCTGTCTTGGCTCAAAAAAAATTGATGATTGAGATTGAGGAGGAGGAATTCCTATCCCATCACCAGACACAGGGGCTGGGATGCAGGAAAGCAGGAGCCATGCAAAGAGCAGCACACAAATACTCAAACCTTTTTTTGACATAGTTTAGTTTATATAGTGGATATAAATAAACCTTATTAATGCTTTTCCAATCCGAAACTTGCAGTTTTATATGCAAGTGTGGTACATGCAAGTAAATCATCAAGTGTGTGAAGCAAACTCAGCAAATTTTTTGCCCTGGTTTCTGCCAGAATTCTGTTTTCCTCAACCTGCATCTTCACATAGCCATAATTTTCTTTCTCTACTGATGATGCCACAATCTCTGAGATTATTGCACTCTCAAACTCAAGAAGTATTTTCGCTTCAATCATTCCCATCCTCAATGTAAATCTGGATACCAAGCTCTTTCACAAATCTCCAGTTTTCGCCAGCACGCTTTCCTTCCTCAATCTCCTGCAGGAAATTCTTTATTCTTGCATCAGTGTCGTCTGCATAATACAGAGCACATGCTTCAGGGATAACCCATGGAACCTTCCCCTCAATCGTTTCCATACCAGAATATTTTCCATGATGTCTGAGAATCATATGATAGAGTTTATTTTTGAGGCTCTCTGGAAAATCCTGGAGTGTGCGGAGTTTGCTTTCAATAATTTCAACTGATATGTAGGAATGGGTGAGAAATTTACCTGCATCTGAAGTATCTATTGTGATGCCTACAGTGTATTCCTGGATTTTCCCGATGTCGTGAAGAATAGCTGCAGTAATCAGCAGGTCCCTATCCAGCTCTGGATATAGGTCTGAGATTGTTTTGCAGATGCGCATTACATTCAGGGTATGTTCCAGCAAACCTCCAATATATGCATGATGTTTCTTCATTGCCCCGGGGCATTCCATGAACTGGGCCTTTATCTTTTCATCTGAAAAAACCGCTTTGAGGAGGGCAAGAAGATGTGGCTCTTGGATAGCATCAATTTCCATCTGAATTGCTGAAAACATTTCCTCCCTGCTCCTGCTGGTTGTGCCTACAAATCTTAACCCCTTAATCTCCTCTTCGCTGCAAATTTTGAACATGTCTTTTTCCTCATTTATGTTGACGGTGAGTTCGTTTGAATAATTATCCATTACTACATCCCCTTCAAACTCAACCACCGTTTTCCCTGGAATGATGTTTTCATAAAGTTCTGTACATTTAGATTGCATGGGAGCACCCCAGAACTTGAGCGGAATTCGGGTCTCTCCATCCGTAATTGTGATTTTAAAAAACTTTCCCTTTGCATACTCTTTGATAAATGTCTTCTCCAATACACCGAATTTCCCAGCAACTCTCTGTCCTACCACAAACTCAGAAATTTTTGTCATAAAAGAAGAATAGGGAAGGAATATAAAAAGATAATGCAGTAACCGCGGATTTGTAGCAAACATACTGCCTAACATTTCTCACAGGAGCGAGCGCAGCCTTTCATATGGATGAATTTCATATTTTTTGCCCATGATCACAATTTCAACTCTTTCATTGTCTATTATTGTATGCTCAAGATTCTCTATTTCCAGAATTTTTCCGAGCCTACAAAGTTCTTTGTGGAAATTTGTTCTGAGTTTTGAGTATTTTTTTTGGAGAAGAGGATTCAGTGTGTAGAGTTTCCCATTTTTTCTGATAATTCCCAGTCGCATCAGTTTTCTCAGCGAATTTCTCACAGAGTTTTCATTTCGTCCGCACATTGTAGCAATTCCCTGGAGCGTCAGGGGTTTTGTGCAGAGCACCGCAATCCTGTATAAGCGCTGGTTTTCAAGTGCGTTGAAAAGGGCTACATCCACCTTCATTCCTTCAAGCACACAACCACCTTGAGATAGCATCTTCACATAATCCAGTGCCTGGAGTTTTCTGTGGATGCTACTTTTCGGGATTTCACACAGTGCACTGAGGGTGCGCAATCTCACACAGGGTCTCTCAAAAATCAGGAGAATTGCCTTCTGCATTCTCGGGTCTGCAAGATTTGAATACTTAACAGAATTTTTTTCTGGCATTCTCTGCCAACTCCACAATCTCATCAATTTCCTGGTATTTACCGCCAGCAATCCTTGGCCTGCCTTCCACAAGCACATACTCAATGGCATCCGGATTTGCACTGTAAACGATATTGGATACGATATTCTGTTTAGAGGCTGGTGCAATGCTGGGATGTTTGAGGTTAAAAACTACAAGATCCCCTTTTTTTCCCTCTTCAATGGAACCTATTTCCTTTTCCATTCCAACTGCCTCTGCACCATTGATTGTGAGCATGTCAAGTAATGTCTGGGCATTTAAAAGGGAAGGATCACCGAGAACCACCTTGTGCAGTAAACCTGCAATGTGCACCTCTCTCAAAAGGTTAAGGGCATTGTTTGAGGCAGCACTATCCGTGCCCAGTCCCACATTGATCAATGCATCCAGCATTTCAGGAACTGGTGCAATTCCTGATGCAAGCTTCATATTGGAAACAGGGCAATGTGCCACAGAAACCCCATGCCTTGCAAGTGCATTTATCTCTCTGCGAAGAAGGTAGCAGGAGTGCACTGCAATCTGGTTGCTTCCAAGAAAACCAATCTTTTCAAGATGCTCACAGGGTCGCTCGTTCTTCTGGTTTATGAATTCATACACTTCCTTCTTTGTTTCTGCAAGATGGTATGTGCAGATTGTTGAATATTTTTCAGAGATTTCCTTTGCCTTCAGCCAGGTTTCATCAGAGGCAACATAAACACCCTGCACCGCAATTGCTGGCTTGAGAAGTGGTCTGCTGGCAAAATTCCTGATGAAATTTTCTGCGTTGCTAAGGGGTTTTCCTTTCTGTGTGGTGTATTTTTCGTCAAGCGTTGTCCATGCAAGGATTCCACGCATGCCAGTTTTCTCAAGTGCGGATGCAATCACATCCTCGCTGTAGTAAAAGTCCACAAATGTGGTAATACCGGAATGAAGCATCTCAACCATGCCAAGAAGTGCGCCTGCATATATGTCATCATTTTTGCGTTTTGCATCCAATGTGAAGGTTACTTCAAGGAATTTTTCAAGCGTGAGGTCATCTACCAGTCCCCTGAAAAGTGTCATTGCTACATGTGTGTGTAGATTGATAAAACCAGGCACTACTGCAAATCTGCCAGTAATCTCAAAATCCACATTTGCTTCCGGTTTTTTCTCAGAAATCTCTTTAATAATCCCTTCCTCAACCAGAATGTTCCCTTGTTTAATCTCCCGCCCTTCATTCTGGGTTACAATAAGGGCATCTCTGATAAGCAGTTTCATGATTGGAAAAAGGGTTATCAGTATATAGAAATTTGCACACATCCGGGGATGTGGAAATTTTACATGGAATGAAAGCAACACTCTTGAGTAATCCCAATTTCAAAGGTAGTAATATATACTAGAAATTTCCTCACTGATTTAACAAGAGTAATCTAACAAGAATGTGATACAGATGCCTGAGGTTCCAAAATCCTTGAAATTCTTCTGCGAGAATTGCAACATAGAGACGGGCCATAAAGTTGTGAAAGGAAAAATCACAAATGGAAAAAAGATAAGGTTCAAAGGAGTGATTAAGTGCAGTCAATGTGGAAGTGTCAGGGAGGTTGAGATTGCAGAGGATAAACCTATCAAACTCACGGTCAACATCAGCAGTGGAGAAATTACAAAATCAGAAAAAGTGGAATTTGAGCCAGATGAGAAACTTTCTGAAAGTGATGAAATCGTCATATATGGGAGGAGGGGAAGAATTACAAAGATAGAATCGCATGGAAGAAGGGTTAGAACTGCACTGGCTAGAGAGGTAGAGCGTCTCTGGGTAAAGGACATTGAGAAAGTGCAGGTGAAGATTGCGGTAAATGAAAGAAACATTACAAGACCATACATACTTCTCAGTGAGCCAGATGAAGAATTTCATGTTGGGGAAATTATAGAGACAGAAGATGGAGCAGTTGTCATAACTTCTATCAAGACCACGAGGAATCTGGTGAAGCGAGAGGATGTGTTCGTGGAGGCAGAGGATATTGTGCGTATTTTTTGCAGGAGGGTAGCATGAAGGAAACGGAGTGGACAGTAGAATTGAAGAAGGGCATAATTCCACTCTGTATTCTGGCAACACTTGAGAAGAAAAAGAAGTACGGCTTTCAGATAATAAAAGAACTCAGAGAAATTTCAAATGGATATCTGGATTTAAAGGAGGGCACGCTCTATCCTGCACTCCACAGATTAGAGCAGAAGGGCTATGTGAAAAGTGAATGGGTGATCCAGGAACAGGGTATTCCAAGGAAATACTATACTCTCACAGAGACAGGGAAAGCGGCATTAAGTGGGTTGGAACAGGAGTGGGAAAAAGTAACTAAAATTGTAGAAAGGGTGGTGAGAAAATAAAGGCAATTGACAATTATCTCAGAAAGGTAAGGATGCAACTTCTTCCACTTCCAGCAAAAAAAAGAAATGAAATTCTTGCAGAAGTTCGGGATGATATATATTCAAGAGCAACTGATTCTGGTATTAGTGAAGAGAATGCAGAAGAATTTGTAAAAAACCTTGAACCCCCAGATAAACTTGCAAAAAAATACCTGAAAATTTATGGAGTGTCCTGGGTATATCTTTCAGTGCTTTGCCTATTCTCAGTGTTTTTCTCAATAATTTCAGTTCCTGTGGTTCCACTGCCCCAGGGAAACTTTGTATTCCCAGAATCACTCGCAGGGCTTACTGTACTCATCCTCACATTATATGTTGTCTGGTGTTTTGCAAAGCTTTCAGCTAAGGGCTGGGCAGTTGCAATAACTACACTGATAACCAGAACTGCAGTTTATTCCTTCTACTATTTTGGTCCTGGGATTGAATTTGATATCTTTGATACAATACTCTTTTTCATCACTTCACTCGGAATTCTTGGCGTGGGATATGCTGCACTTCATCTGACTGAGGAGGTGAAGAATATTGATTAGAGCATTTATTGCCGTAGAAATTCACCCTACGGAAGAGATAGTGGCTCTCAATGAAAAACTGCGGAAAACTGGATGTGAACTCAAACTTGTAGACCTTAGCCAGATCCATGTAACGCTCCGTTTTCTTGGAAACATTGACGAAAATCAAATAGAGCCCATCGCCGGGGTAATCCGCAGGTGTGCTTCGGAGAAGGAATTTCTGGTGAAATTAAGGGGAATGGGTGCGTTTCCAAATCTCAATTACATAAATGTGATATGGATTGGAATTTCAAATCCAGATGAACTGAGTCGCATGGCTTCCTGTATTAACGAAAAATTGAAAGAAATAGGTTTCCCAGAAGAAGATAAGCCTTTTGCACCGCACATCACGCTTGCCAGGGTAAAAAGCAAGAAGAATCTTGGAGAGCTGCAGAAACTGATAAAGGAGAACATCAACATGAATTTCGGCGATGTAAAAATATCTGCCGTGATTTTAAAAAAGAGCGAATTGACACAAAAAGGACCAGTTTATACAGATATTTTCACCCATACCCTTGCGAAGTGATCTGGTGTACTCCCCAAAAATGCACCAATACCATTATATATATCCCCCATTTAAATGAGATAACACCAACTGAATTATGGAGGTTGTTAACTTGCCTGAAGGAGCAGAAGAAGCGGAAAAACCCGTAAAAGAAAAGAAAGGTAAAAAGAAGGATAAAGAAGCCAAATCCGAGGAACAGAAAAAATCTCCGAAGGATAAGGGTTTGAAACCCGATTTCAAGTATATCGTGCGCCTGGTAAATACAGATATTTCCGGGCTAAAAAGTGTGCTCATGGGACTGACAGAAATCAAGGGAATAGGGATAAGGACATCCCAGGCTATTCTGAACACCATAACTATTCCTAAATTTGAAAAAATAGGCAACCTTAGTGATGAACAACTCAGTATGTTAGAGGCAGCAATCCAGAACTATTGCAGAAATGGACCTGAATGGGCACTCAATCGCCAGCGTGATTTTGCAACAGGCGAGAGTTTTCATCTCCTTGGCACTGACCTAGACCTCACAAAGCTTGAAGATATAAACATGCTCAAAATGATCAGATGCTACAGAGGTGTGAGGCATGAGAAGGGGAAGAAGGTGAGGGGTCAGAGGACTGCAAATCACGGAAGAAAGGGAATGACCGTGGGTGTTACCAAGAAACCAGGTGCAAAGGCAGCACCTTCAGGTACATCAACCCAGCAATCTCAAAAGAAGTAATGAGGTGATGCTATGGGAGACCCGAAAAAACCCAGAAAAAAGTTTGAAAAACCCTCTCATCCATGGATAATAGAAAGAATAAATGAGGAAAATGAACTGGTGAAGAACTACGGGTTGAAGAATAAACGCGAGGTCTGGAGAACTGCGTCAATCTTGAGAAACTGGAGAAGACAGGCAAGGGATTTACAGGCAAGGGTGAGAAGGAAGGAACCCCAAGCCGAGGTGGAAATGAAAAATCTTTTTGCCAAACTCCAGAATCTAGGAATTCTCACTACAGAAAACCCGACCCTTGATGATATCCTTGCACTTAACATTGAGAGTGTGCTCAGCAGGCGCCTGGAAACCATTGTTTACACCAAAGGGCTTGCAAGCTCACCAAGACAGGCAAGGCAGATGATAGTTCATGGACACATCTCTGTAGCTGGACATAAGGTTACCGCACCAAGCTACCTGGTGAAAAAAACAGAGGAGCATACAATCCAGTATGCTGTTCAATCTCCACTGAACGACCCGTTACATCCTACAAGGCCAAAAAACCCAAATGAAGTAAAAAAAACTGATTCTGCAACTAAAAAAGAAAAGAACGCGGAGGTGAAGGAAAATGCCTAAGGTGGGCATTGCCCATATTTTTGCATCCTACAATGATGTGATTATAACAATCACTGATATTACGGGTGCAGAAACCCTTGCTAGATGTTCTGGTGGAATGGTTGTCAAAGCAGACCGTGAAGAGGGCTCACCATATGCTGCAATGAAAGCCACGGAAAGGGCAGCAGAAATTGCAAAAGAGAAGGGAATTGAACTTATCCACATAAAGGTGCGCGCACCAGGGGGTAACAAAAGTTTGACACCTGGACCTGGTGCTCAGGCAGCTATCAGGGCACTTGCTCGTTCTGGACTTAAAATCGGAAGAATTGAGGATGTCACTCCAATTCCCCATGATGGGTGCAAGAAAAAAGGTGGGCGAAGGGGCAGAAGAGTGTAAAAGGATGCTACCATGGATGTGACAGAATGAAAATAACATTCCTTGAACTTACAAATACAAGTGCAAAATTTGTTCTGGCTGATGCAACCCCCTCCCAGGCCAATGCCCTGAGAAGGACACTTATGGGCGAAATTCCAAAGCTGGCAATAGACAAAGTGGAAATTTTGTTGGGCAATATCAGAGATGAAAATGGAAAGGAATATGAGAGTGTGACACCCCTGTTTGATGAAATTATTGCACATCGACTGGCACTTGTACCCCTGCCTACAGATTTCTCAATGAAGTTTCCAGAGGAATGCACCTGCAAAGGTGAGGGTTGTCCTATGTGCTCAGTGATTTATACCATAAATAAAAAGGGTCCCTGCACTGTATATTCTGGTGACCTTTTACCGCTGGGTGACCCTAAATTCAAACCAATTGACGACCTTATTCCAATAGTGAAAATCAACGAAAAGCAGGCAGTGCTTCTGTATGCTACTGCAGTGCTGGGCAGAGGAAAGGAACATGCAAAATGGCAGGTGGCAAATGCTGTGGGATACAAGTATTATCCGGATGTCACAATAGACGCTGAGAAATGCAATAACTGCATGGAGTGCATAAAATACTGCCCAAAGAAGGTATTTGAGAGCAGAGAGGGAAAAGTTGTGGTGAAGGCAAAGGAGGCATGTGATCTTTGCAATGCCTGTGTGGATGTGTGCCGTGCACATGCGGTGAGCGTTAAAGGAAGTGAAACAGAATTCATATTTACATTTGAAACTGATGGCTCCGTGTCTGCAAAAGACGCACTTTTGAAAGCACTAGAAATACTCTCAAAATCCTTTGGGAATCTCAAGGACATGCTTTCTATGCTATCATGAGAATTGCTTATGGTAAGTAGAAGTGGTAAACGGAGTAAAGAGGACATCAAACTCGCGATGGAAAGAATTTTTTCGCTTTTTGAAACCTCAAAGAAATTTTATGAGCAAGGTTGGCTGGACCACGCAAGGCGTTCTCTCTATCTTGCAAGAAAAATTGGAATGCGATATAATGTGAGGTTGCCTGCGGTGATTAAAAGGGCATTCTGCAAGCACTGCTACACACTTTTTGTCCCTGGTAAAAATGCAAGGGTACGGGTGAAAAAAGGAAGGATAATTGTCACCTGTCTCAATTGCAATCATGTGTTCAGATACCCTTATATGAAAGAGAAACATGCAAGGAAACATGCAAAAATTGAATGAACTTGAGGCGACAGTGCGCGTGGGCAAAAATGGACTTACGCTCAGCGTGATTAATGAAATAAAAAAACAGTTGAAAAAAAGAAAAGTTATCAAGATAAAGTTTCTGAAGAGTACAAAGGATATAGGGACAGTATCTGAGTTTGCGTTGGCACTTGAGGAAAAGACGGGGGCAAAGATTCTGGATGTCCGTGGTGGCACTATAATACTTGCGTTAAGGGGGTTAAAGAATGAGAAATAAAGTTTTTTACGGTTTTGCTCCTGGCCACATTTCTGCGTTTTTTGCCCCGCACATTGAAAAGGATTTGCTGCGCACTGGCTCATATGGGGCTGGGGTTTCAATACTCCATGGTGCCAGAGCAGAAATGAGTATAAAGCAATCCGAAACCACCAAAGTGTGCTTCAGTGTAAACGGTAAACCTGCAAATCTGTTGGTGAGTGAGTATGCCCTGAAGAGTATTCTGGCAAATGTGCACAAAAATTATGAAATCCACTGTGAGTTAAAACACATGTTGCCAGTTTCCCAAGGATTTGGAATGAGTGCTGCAGGCACGCTGGCTTCTGCAATTGCACTGTGCATGTTTTTGAAAAAACCTTACCGTCTGGCACTTGAAGCTACACATTGTGCTGAGGTGAAGTTCAGAACAGGGCTTGGAGATGTGGCTGGCATGAGTGCAGGGGGTTATGAAGCGAGAGTAAAGCCAGGAATTCCACCATACGGAATAGTGGACAGGATTCTGAATACAGAGCAGGAACGAAGGTTGTTAATATGCATTATTGGAAAATCCATTGCCACAAAAAAAGTGCTTTCTGATGAGAAAATGGTTGAAAAATGCAGGAGGGCTGGTAAAGAGGCACTAAAGAAGTTGATGGCTTCAGTAACAGTCAGGAATTTGATTGCTCAGGGTTATGAGTTTGCATTAAAAACTGGACTTATATCCGGAGAAGTGGAGGAGTGTGTGGGTGTGCTGCATAAAAACGGGATAGAGGGAAGTATGGCGATGCTCGGCAATTCCGTGTTTGCGCTTCCCCCACCAAAAAAATGGAAAAAGGCACTGGAAATTCTGGGGAATTACGGAGAAGTTATTGAAACGGAGGTGTATCTTGCATTTTGAGGTATTCAATCAAACCTCCTGCCTCCCAGATTTTAAGAAGCACATCAGAGGGTTTTTCAAACCCAAAACAGAGCTTGGCGGTATAGATTTGCTGATTGCTAAAATCAATCTGAATTATGTCTCTATCTTTGAGAATTTCGCATAATCTCTCTTGGGTTTTCAGAGGTAAAATTCCGTTGTTTACGCAGTTCCTGAAGAAGATTCTCGAGTAACTTTCTGCAACGATTATTTTTATGCCCCTCACCTTGAATACAAGCACTGCCTGCTCCCTGCTTGAACCGGATCCAAAGTTTTTTCCAGCAATTATCACATCCCCAGCCCTTGCTTCCCTTGCAAAATTTTCTTTCAGGTTTTCAAATGTATGGCTAGCAAGTTTTTCTATATTGCGTTCCGCAAGGTATTTCCCTGCAATGATTTCATCTGTGGATACATTGTCTCCGAAAACCCAGACCCTGGCAGTGGTTATTTCATCAGTTTTTTCCATTGCAGAAAGGAAAACGAAAGAGATAGAAAAATTTACTGGTTTTTAAGTAAGAAACTTTTATTTCTCTGTCAGGACTGGCGTATCCTACATGACTAGAGAACAGCAAATTTTTATGATCCATGGGGATGTACATCTTGTAAATTCCCGGTTGAACTACTTATAAAATCACCATATTCACCATATGCAGACAAGATGGTGTTTGCTTATTGAAATGTGGGAAGGGTAATTACAGCACACGGTTAGGAACAAGGCAGGGAAGTAAAGTTATTCCACGCAACCAGTGAAATAGTCCCTGCTAAAAGGTCACCTAAAAAATGAGATCATGTATCAAAATATGTACTAGAGCCTTCAAGAAGCAGCTTTTTTCTGAAGGGCGCGAGAATCAGATAACCAGGATAAGTTGAAAGATCAATTGGTGGTTTGCGAAACTCACTCTCTTCCATAAAACCATATTTTTTAAAAAATTTTCTTGCTTCATTTGTGAGGGGTTTAGCAATAAGATAGCCCACTACAAAGAGAGAGCCAAGTATCAGCAATCTAAACCCCAGTTTGGTATTCCTGTGGGTAGGGAGAACTTCTATTGCCCTCAGCACATGTACAGGCTCCCCATCCTTTGCAACCCGCCCCCAGTCTTCAATAAAAACCCAGCCCACAATCGTATTATTTTCTACAGCCACAATGAAAACAGGTCTCGGAAATTTGCGAAGCCAGGTTTTAAAAGTTTTTGAATAATCCACAACACCCAGCCCTCTGAAAAAACTGAATCCTCTTTCATGGTGTGGGAGCTGGGGTATATGATATCTATCAACCTCTGCTGCCTCCTCTAATTTGATGTAGAGTATGTTGTTTGATGTTCTCAGCACTTTCAAAAGAACACCCAAAAATAAAAGGAGGTTAGTCTGTGTAGAGCACCCAGACACACGAATTATTCCGCAAAATCATGTTTAGTTCTGTCCTTGAGATCTTTGCGGTGTTCAAGAGGATGGGTAGCCATTCCTCAGGCACAATTTTTCTCACTCCATACTCGGAAACCGCAGCTACCTGAGCATACTTTACCCGCTTTCCTCCCACTCTTATTCTCTCTGCAGCCGCAGAGCGGAATGTCTGATGAATGATACACTGTGTATCCACAACACTGGGTTTTATTGTTGTGTTGTAGTACTCTGCTACATCAGTGTGCACTTTTGCAAAATTTCCGATGCGTTTTGTATACTCAGCCCATCCTCTTCCGAACGGGCACTTTGTGGTCACTATACAGTTTTCAGTGGGCAGACAAACATCTTCAAATGTGGTTATGATGCTCCTGTTGGTTGCCAGTGCGTTCTTGAACTCCTCCCAGGTTTTGTATTCCTCCTCAGGCATTGAGCGGGCAAGGGAATTTGCCAGTGAAATCAGATAGTTGTTCATTCCGGAAGGTCCTTGCTTGTCTGCAATGTCCTCAAGGAAGAGATATGCAGCCACATCCACGAAGGGATTGTCTTCTATCAACCTTGTAATCTGAGATTCCTTGCTCATCTAGACACCTCCTCACCTTTTAACCTTGCACCTTTCATCAGGAGTGCGTACACACATGCATAGTTTCTCAACAAGCTCCGTACATACTCTGGGTTTACCCCGATTCTTTTCAGCGCCACTTCATCGGTCTTTGTGTCTCCAAGAAAACCCCTGTTCGCAAGCTGGTAGCATTCCAGAGCCTGTTCAGCCACTGTTATGTTCTTTGCAACCTCCTCCCTGAATTTCTGGTGAATCACGCAGAAATTACACACAGCGGTGTTTCTCACTGTGTTATTGTACTCCTCAGCAACCTGTTTGTCAGCTCTGGGTAGTTCTCCCACACTATACCTTATGCGCAGAATCGTGGGCTGGAATACACAACGCTTCAGTGCATATATGTATCCCACCACATCTCCGTCCACATCTGTTATTGCAAGGTCTGTCAGCGCACTTACATCACCCTCAATTGAAAACGCTGTTCTTCCCTCGCGGAGTGCTACATTGAAGGAAGGCCATCCCATGTACGCCTCCTTTCCCATTCTTCTTGCAAGGTTTTCGCCTACTCTCAGCCAGTACTGTATCGTGCCTTCAACGCCTGCTTTCTCGCTCATATCCTGGATGAGCGATACCAGTGCTATATCCAACATTTTTAAACACCTCCATCATTTTCTTTGGTTTCTGATGGACCGGAAATTCTGTAAATTTTTCTTCGCTCAGTGCCCTCCACATAAATTTTCCCTGCATCTATCAACCTTTCAATTGCAGCAAGGAGAGCATCTTTACTAACTTCTGGGAAGCTCTTCTGCAGTTTTCTAAATGTAAATTTATCTTTCATTGTTTCCATAATTCTCTCCTCCAGTTTTTCTGTGAGATCAACTTGTGCTTTCTCATATTGAGATTGCTCCACAATTTCCTTTCTCTTAAGATATTCTTTTCCATCATGTGTAGTTTTCTCAATAAGTCCTTTTGCAAGAAGCCCCTCAATCAGGGCATCAATTTTTTCTTCTGAAAACATAAGGGAAAGCATAGATTTCACTTCCCCTATTTCCTTTTCCGCTTCAAGGGAATAATAAAGAAAAGTTTCGTCCTCGTTTATGTCCAGTTTTTCTTTTTCCCTCCTTCCGCCTTCACATGCTTCCTGTGTTCCCTCTTCAGTTTTTTCCGGCTCTTCTGGCATCACAATTCCAAGTTGTTTTTCAATAGATTCAATTCTGGTTTTTAAATCTTCAAGCCCCGTGGCTTCCTGTTCTCTATGCCTTTCATTTTCTGCTTCTGCTCTGGCAATCTGTTCTGTAATACTATCAATTTTTGTGTTAAGCAAATCAATTCTTGCAGTTATCTGCTCCTGTGTGTTTTTGAGTTCGTTAAGTGTTTCAGTGAGTGATAACAATCTTCTATTTGCAGCATCAGAAAAGGATACGGTATTTGCAACGCATTTTTCAAGTTGGGTTAGGCGTTCTGCGAGGCGGACTGATGCATCAACACTGTACTCCTGACTTTTTAATTTAATCATTGCACGGAAATTTTTTGGTTTATAGCCAGGAATGCGGTCAAGAAGATGTTTCAGCAATTCATCATATGTGGTTTGAATCTGTTTTGCAGAAATTAGTTTTCTTTCAATACTTTTTGCCACATCCCTTGCACGGATTCTTTTTCCATCAAATCTAAAGAGTTCACTCCCGCTTGTGCGTTCTCTGATTTCTTCAAGTGTCTCCATTATTGCTCTTTCTCCCTCTTCATAACCCAGCTGGTGCATTATTGCATTTACCACATCGTCAAGTGTGCTCTGATAGACAATTTCAAGGATTGTGGGAGGAATTTTGCTCACATTCAATCCCTCACCTGCACCCACCTCATCAATCAGCATTTCAATTTTTTCATTGAGTTTTTCAATTTCTCTGGCAGCACTTGAAAACCTATCTTTGAATGCCTGGTCAAGAATGGTGCCTGCATATTCGGTTGCGGATTTCACAGTTCCATTCAGGTTTTGAATTGTGCTCTCAATCTGGCCAAGTCTGGATTCAAATGCAGAAAGCTTTGATTCAATCTCAGCAATCTTCATTTCACTATTTTTCACTTTTACAAGAAGTTCATCTATAGGCTCTTCCTTTTTCTCTTGCACCCCTTGTATCTCCTGGGCATGCTCACTGCTACTAGCTTCACCTCCTTCCTGCACATTCTTTTCATCCTTCTTTTCATCAGATTTAACACTTTCTTTGTTAATTTCTCCAGTATTGCCAGTGCTTGCCTCCTCTGTTTGAGTTTCAACCGCATTTGCGTTCTTTATTTCCTGGGTTTCTTTTGCTTCGTCCATATTTTCCTCACACAAACATTCTCAATTTTCTTTCAATTTCCGGAATCCAGGTTTTGTAACATTCCTCAGCTACAATTTCCCCATTCAATCGTTTTACATGTTCCTTTATTAAGCGCTCTAAGAACGCAATCCAGAGAGCATCATTCATATAGGGTGCAGATGTCCCCATTTCGTTAAATGTGAGTTCTATTATTTCATTAACCGCACCCACACCCACAACACCTGCAAGTTTCTCCTTTATCAATCCAAGAATTTCCATGTTTTTCTTGTATTGTCTGGTTTGCTCAAAGCGTTCTACAAACAGCTGCCTCGTAAGTTGCTTGATTTCATTCTTTATTTCTTCAGGTAGTTTTTCAACACTCTTTTCATCTGTAGGTTTCTGGCTTGTTATGTATTCCAGCACCATCGCACCATTTTTCAGTTTCATTGAGATTTCCATGTTTTCATTGAAACTCAGATTTCCAGTTTTTATGCTTGCTAGAAACAGATTTCTTCCCACACCCGTGATAAATAATGTGCCATTTGCATATATCTGGATTGATTCTACAAGGTTCTCTGCCCTGAGCTGTGAGCAAATTGAGGGAATGTTCTGTTTCAGCAGGTTAAACATGTGGAACTGGATGGGTGTGAGTGCAGGAGGAATTATTGAGGAGAAAGTTCTTCCATCAACGCCAATAAATAGCATGATTTCAATGCCAGTAGTTTCTGCAAGTTTTCGCATTTCCATTGAAATTATATCCTTGAGTAAACTGGCTGTTTCAGCCTCCATCGTTTTATCCATTTTTTTAACACTTTTTGGAACTGCCATACTCTCACTTCTTAAGTGACTCAAGAATTATCTGAAGCGCTTCCTCAGGCGAGAAATCATAATCCCACTGCTCTTTCATCGTTTTTATCCGCTCGATTATTGCTGGCGATACTTTCATCATTTCAGCTGTTTTTATTGCTTCAGTGAATAGGGTTTCGTAGGACTTGGCTGTTGTGGTCTTTGGAAGTTCCACTGCAGAGCCTCTGACAATCACGCCAACACCTCTGGCAAACATGTAGGGATAGACACCCTCTCCATGATGCGTCCCACGCATTTTCACAATTTTCAGTGTGCGGTTAAACACGCCACCGATTGGATAGTATTCCAGGTGGATTACACCATCTGCAAGGTAAATGGGGAGAAGCACATCCTCACCTATGGTCTCTCCAGGCCTTGCGTGTTCCTCAACAGTAGCAATAACTGGGCCCAGTTCTTTGAGAGTATAGAAGAGTTTGCCAATTAATTCCCTTTGATCAAGTTTTTCCTCCGTTGCCCATATCACGGGTGTCATAGGGTCAATCACTACTCTGGTCTTGATGTCATAATCACTTCTTGCCTTCACAAGTTGTGGGAGTTGTTCCTCAACCATCTTCTTGAAGTTTCGTCCTTTCAGATGGATGAAAAACAGATTTTTTTCATAATGTTTTTTCATGTCCCAGCCCATGTAGGAGGCCTCACGCATGATTTGTTCAGGGCTCTCCTCCATTGTCACAAACAGTCCCTGTTCTCCGTTATCTATGCCATGCATCAGAAACTGCATTGCAAATGTGGTTTTACCAGTACCGCTGGAACCTACAATTACAACCGCAGTTTTATCCCTGAGACCGCCTTCAATCAGTGCGTCAAGCCCGAATATCCCGGTTTTTATTCTATTCCCAGTCATTTTTTATCCTCCTCCTTTTCCTCTTCTTTGAGTTTTTTGAAAAGTAATTCTGCAAAACTTTTACTTTTTTTTGCTTCCTCTGCAAGATTAATTACATCTTTCTCATTGATAACCACTTCTTCCTCCTGCTGTATGGTTTTAGCAATTGCCTCTGCAAACGATTCTGCATTTGCAATGGTTTCTGTGAGTTTTGCAAGGTCCTCCCATGGTGGTGGAAAAACCTTTGCCTCCTTCTGCAATTTGCCAGTATGTTTCCTGTACGCAATTCCAATCTCTGTGAGATTAAGCTCCCTGTCTATAATTTTGAATTTTTCCAGAATTTCACATCTATATTTTATTTCTTCGCTCTCCTGCCCTATTTCTTCTGCAATTTTTTCACATGTTGTATTTTTGTTTTTAAATATGTACTCCACTATTTCATTATCCGTATTGTCTAGCGCAATCAGGTAAACTGCAAGGGGCTGCATTTCCACAAGAAATTTGCAGGCAGTACCACCTGCGTTCACACACTCTATCTCTTTTGCTGTGGATGGGATCTCAAGATCTGTAGTGAAAAATTTTGAAAGGGTTTCTGCGGTGAGATAGCAGGTCTTTGTGGTGGCATTCCTATACAGTTTACATATATGACATGGGGAGACACTAAACTCCATTCTGAAAATCTCTTTTTTTGTAAGCGAAATTGTTCCCAGCCCTATTCTTTCAAAAAGCATCTTCATGTACTGCATCAGGGGTGTGGACTCAGCATCAATCACATTCACTGCTCTAAGCATTTTTCGGGTTTCGTGGTGGGGTACAAGTGAATTCTTTATTGCGGTTTCTATAGTTGTCTCTAATTTGGTAAGTTCCGTAAGGGTGCTTATTGCCTCAGCAAAACTGCGGAATACTGGTTTGCCCTTTTCATTCCCAGTTTTTTCACTCATTTTCTGCACTCCCTTCCTTTACCTTTTTAGAGTTTTTGAGAAGTAAATCCAGTTTTTCCCTTTCTTCAGGGGAGAAGAGTGCAGCTCCTGCAGGTGTGATTTCACCTTTTGTGGAAATGTATTTTCTATCCTTTGCTTCTGCAAGAAGCATATCGCATTCTTCAACACCTGTGCCTATAGAGGCACTCAACTGCTTGATATCCCTGAGACCCATCGCCCAGTACAGCAAAAGCAACTTCATTTTATCTGTCTCGCACTTATGTTTTATGTATGGGAGAAGGAGATGTCTCAAAGCCCCCAGTTTATGTCCTGCCTCCCCGGTGAATACCAGTTCAATTCCACCGAATTCAAGCGCAATTTTAATTGGTTTTTCACTCAGCACTGTGAGATGTTCTATCTCCTTGATTGGAATCACATAGTACTGGTCTCCGTGTGAAAACATAATTTCCGAAAGAGTGAAATATAGAGCACCCTCATGCCATAGCAGTTCTATCTTACAGTGGTCAATTTTCTGTGAAATTCTGTATTCCACATCCTCATACTTTTTCGCTTCCACTTCTTTTCCGCTCTTTTTTGTGCTCATCTGCAAATTGGTATTACTTCTTTATTTAAATATGTTTCGGAAAATGGAGAAACATAAGTTTTGTTTGAAAATTCAAAATTTTTAGACTTAGTAAATTATTTATAGTAGTTTGTATATACGGTATTGATGAGCGGAAAAAAACAAATCCAGAATAATACACTCTTGCCGCTGGATGGAATAGCAGGGCTCATCCAGAATATTGCATTTATTCAAACCAGAATTG
>JBMFNP010000010.1:0-37896 GCA_049970095.1 Thermoplasmata archaeon
GTGGATGGGAAAGAGGGGAGGAAACCATAAAAGGCGTCAATGAAAACGGTATTCCTTCAAAATCTGGCGTGTAGATTGATCGTTCATAATTGCTAGAAAAATATGGTGGTATTTTGTTTTTCTACATCCCCTGAAAGAAAATTAAAAAAGTTCAGGTAATGTGGTCAATCAGGGGCTGGGGGGATAAAGCCCTTTTTCATCAGGAATTTTGCCTGTTCTCTTGCCCGCTTTATTATCGTTTCTGCTCTTTCCATCAATTCCTGCCTGGTTGGTTTCTCCCTTGCAATTCCCTGTTCAATGGCTTTTAGTGCCACTGCAACTGCTTCCCTTGGAAACACTTCCCAGTCATCCATTGTGGGCACAATGTACTCCTCATGCAATCCCTTGTCCTCCGCAGTTTTTGCAAGTTCATAGGCTGCAGCAACACACATCTCGTCTGTGATTGTTTTTGCCTTCACATCCAGTGTGCCCCTGAATATGCCTGGAAATCCCAGCGAATTGTTTATCTGGTTGGGAAAATCACTTCTACCTGTGGCTACAATGTAAGCTCCTGCCTCCTTTGCCTCCCAGGGCCAGATCTCTGGAATTGGATTTGCGGTTGCAAACACAATTGCCCTATCATTCATAAGTTTAATCCATTCTTTTTTAATTGTATCAGGACCTGGCTTTGAGGCTGCAATCACTATATCCGCACCCTTGAATGCATCCTCAATTGTTCTTGCACCTTTCTTGTTAGATTTTTCGCAGAGCATCCATTTGTCAGGGTATTCGTTTTTCACCGCCTCAATGTCCTTTCTGTCAGGATGCAGTGGGCCCTTGCTGTCAATCTGCACAATGTTTTCTATTTTCACACCCACAGCTCTCAAAACTCTACCAATGGCAATATTTGCGGCACCTGCGCCGAAAAGCACAAACTGCATTTCATCCAGTTTCTTTCCCACAATCTTTGCTGCATTTATTGCGCCTGCAACTTCAATTGTTGCGGTGCCCTGCTGATCATCATGCCACACAGGGATTTCACATTCCTTCCTCAACCTATCCAGAATATAGAAGCACTTGGGCTGTGCAATATCCTCAAGGTTAACTCCCCCAAGGGATGGCTGAAGAATTTTTACGGTTTCTATGATTTTCTCGGAATCCTTGGTGCCCAGACAGAGAGGAAATGCATCCACGCCTCCGAGATACTTGAAGAGCAAGGATTTTCCTTCCATCACAGGTAATCCTGCTTCCGGCCCTATATCTCCGAGCCCTAAAATCCGTGTGCCATCGCTTATAACCGCAATCGTATTCCACCGATTGGTCATGGTCCATACAAGATCCCTGTTCTCCTTTATCATCTTGCAGGGCTCCGCAACACCTGGAGTGTACCAGATTGCAAAGTCATCAAAGTTCCTTATTACACACTTTGGCACCACCTCAATTTTTCCCTTGTAGAAAGGATGGAGTTTTTTCGCATCCTCTCCTGGCTTCTTTGCCTTTGCCAGCAATTCTTCCTTTGTCATTGGCTGAATTCCCTGCCCCTTTCCTTTTTTTGTTTTAGGCATTTTCTTACCCCCTTTCAATGGGGTATAACCCAATGGTGTATATATTAGTAATTCTTGACAGCCTGCTGGAACCGCAGATTTTTTCTTTCTGGCAGAACCTCAGCTTTTTCCAGTGTTCTGTAAAATCCCTCTTCGTCAAATAGCCAGACACCCCTGCACCTCTCAAAATCCTTCACCAGCCCAAACCAGTAAACTGCCAGACCAGAGCCAAACAGTTTCACATACTCACTAAACTGTTTCTTTGTGTTGTGCCGCACCTCAATTACATCCCCGAAATTAGCTTTTGATTCAATCCAGTTTATCTGGAAATTCCCAACCCTCAGTGGAGTGAGGAGGAGGGCATCAGGTGTCTTTCTCACTTTGCCCTTCAACTGATTTTCTGTCTGATACATTATGTTCTTTTTTTTCAGGGCGTTATAGAGTTTCTCTTCACCTAATCTTCCTCTTTCCCTCTGAATTTGCATGGCTTTCGGGGAATAAACAATGTCTGCCTCACATGCCTCTTCAATTTCACGCCTGATCCTTGCATCTGATATTTTCGTAGCATCATTTACCCATGACCAGAACTGCCGCCTTGAGGTTCCATTTGCAGTAAATAGCATGAACCCGAGGAGAAGCGGCGGAAAATTTCCAAGTTTTTTTCCAATCTGGTATAAAGTAAGCCCTGCATCCCATTCTCTTTTTATTTCTGATATTTTTTTCTTTACAATATAATATCTTCTCTTAACATCCCTTGAAACTTTCTGGGTATAAATCACAAGTAAAAGTTCCTCACTCAAATTCAATTGTTTTGCAAGTGAAGGAATTTCCTCATAGCTGCTGAGCTGTTTTGTGATATTTATATAATCTCTCTGGTACATCTACTCAAACTCCTTCGTAAATCTTCTCTCTTCAACCACCCTGGAAATGATTTTCTCAGAACCACACTGGGGACAGTTCTCCACAAGTTCTGCAGATATAAAGGTTCCACATTTACCACCAATGCACATGATTTCATATAAAATCTCCACATCAGGGTCTGGAAAATTCTGGTATATATTTATACTGCTGGTGCCTGTAATCAGTGTTGAATTTCCCTGAAACATCAGAGTGTTTAGTTTTGTGCTCTCTTCAAATTTCTGCACAGTTTTTCCAGTTCTATCTAGAAACACCACTGAATTGTTGAAAAGTCCCACAGCAATCAATCCTTCAGCGCAAGCAGAGGCAATGGCAGGGGAACCGAGATGCTCAAGCCAGTACATTGTGCCCTCCTCCCTGAACATAAACACCTTTCCAGTGGCAGTGGTAAATATAAAAAATTGGTCACTAGCTGAAATACTTTTGATGATGTCATTACATTTGAAATTCCAGACCGTATTTCCTCCGAGGTCAAGGGCAATTGCATCCCCGCCGTATGTTCCTGTGTATATTTTTTCTCCGACAATTTTCACACACTCAACAGTGCCCTCAAATTTTTTTTCCCATATTGGCTTCCCATCTTTATCTAGCAAACCTATAACGCCGCTATTTGTGGAATATGCCACGCAATCTCTCCCTGCACTTATACCGAATGGAAAGGCATCTATCTGTTTTTTCCAGAAAACCTTCATATCCCTACCAATGCAGTAAATGTTCTTATCCCAGGAT
Organism: Thermoplasmata archaeon; assembly: GCA_049970095.1. Classification (GTDB taxonomy): domain Archaea; phylum Thermoplasmatota; class Thermoplasmata; order Lutacidiplasmatales; family SKW197; genus SKW197. The sequence continues at coordinate 3,171 of JBMFNP010000010.1, forward strand.
GCAAAAAAGAGCTTATCTCCGTATGGAGCAATTCCACGAATCTGACCGTTAGTTTTAAACAAATCCAGTTCATTCCACTCCGAGTTAAATTTCCTTAGTTCGCCGTTCTTTAAACCTGCAAAAAAAACATCACCAGATTTTGCAATTGAAATGACCTCATTTCCTGTTCTCACCCTCTTTGTCAGTATAAACCTTGGTTTTTCAACCATCCATCTCACCTTCAATAAATTTTTTCACATATTTCACGATTTCTTCTCTTTTTGCGGACCTACTCCCCACGCATAGGTGCACCGAAATTGTATCCTTGCCACCCAGCACCAATTTTTTCTGAGAGTAAAGTACCTGTTTATCTAGTTTCAGAAAGATTGTGCCTCCATCTATATATATTTCCGGCTGGGCAATTACGTTCTCTAAAATTCCAGTATCTCTCAGTTTTTCAGCAAGTGCAGCGCAATCCTTCACTGGCTGGGTTTCTAGAATTAGAATTTCATTCCCATGGTAGCCTGCGGTGTGTGTTTCCATAATTCTAACATCACCAGCAAGAAATCTGATGGCTTCCTTCACTTTTTCCGGGGATTCGGTAGCATGCACAATTGCTCTGATGCGCATTTCTTTGACAAACCTCACCAATCTTTCAACCCCCCAGCACTTACACTTATCCCTGCACACCTTGCAATGTTTCTGAGCATACACACACTTTCCACTACAGTAGCAAGTCCGTAGGCAGTTTCCAGATTAATTCCTGTTGCGAACACTCCATGCCCGCTCACAATTGCAGCAGGATACCGCATGAGGATCTCAGGGAGTTTTTCAGCCACTTCATCAGAACCAATCGCGTTTTTTACCGCAAGCACCGGGATTCTTTTGAGGTAGTATATACCTTCTTCATCAATGGGAATGATTTCCTTTTCATATAGCGATTCCACAATTGCATATGGCGAGTGCGCATGCACCACGGCAAGTGCTGTGGTCCTTCTGTAAATCTCCCGATGCACTTTTACCTCGGTAGAAGCAAGAAATGTACCCGCAGATTCCGTATCCACAGGGATTTTTACAATGTCCTCTTTTCGAAGGTCTGCAAGCATGCTCCCACGCCTTTTTATGTAGAGTTTATCCCCCCGTCTTACACTTATATTTCCACTGTGGGCTGAAAGCACAAGACCAGATGCATGCATAAGTTTTCCAATCCTGTGCATCTCTGCGAATACTTCATCAAATTCTTCTGGCATCTGCCTCATCCATCTCCTTTTTCCTTGGTCTGGAACATATTGCAAATTCATCGCCATCAAGAAAGAATTCTCTATCAGGGTATTTTTTCTGCAATTCCTCAATTTTGCGCATTACATCCTCTATCGTTTCATCTGGTTTGATTTTGTGTTCCAGTTTTTTATCATGTTTTTCATGCCCCTTTTTATCCTCAAGTTTATTCATGGATGCACCGTTCAACACACATATATCCATTGCAGGTATAAAATTTTTGTTAAATGAGAGGAGCATTAGCTTGGGTGGAATAAAACTTTTGCTTCTAAAATTTCCGCATAATTTAAGTACATCTCCCACAATACCCTTTTCGTGAACGAGAACATAGTTATGGCATCAACACTGCTCATAACCCTTACAGTGGTGGTGCTCACACCATTTTTTTTCTCACCAGAAGCACCTGTGATTTTCTATGAGAATCCTTCGCTGGTAATTGATTATTTAAACATATCTGGGGAATTCAGGATTTATGTTTGCAGCGTTTCCAACAACATCCGATTCATGAATATTTCAATAAATATTACCAGTCTATCAACAAATGAAAGCCATAATTATACATTCAATGACATCTGTTTAGCATATGTGAACACAACATGGAAACATTTCATATTAAATATTACCGTGTACTCCTCTGCAGATGTGGTATATGACAGGGAACTTATCGTAAGCATAGAATTAAGAGATAATGTAGAAGTAATAATACTGAAATACACCAAGGAGAGTTCCAAGCATGAAATTATGCTGAATGATTTGCCTTATGCTATTACAATTGAGAGGAGGTGGTAAAACGAAAATAGATCGTCTTACACTTATATGGCTGGGACTGATGATTTTTCTTGTTGTGCTTGAGATCGGGCAACTTCTCGGGATCATCAGATTAGACAGAATAATAAGCAATCCCTGGGGATTTGTTTTCGGGATAACTATGATTGCAATTCTTGCAGTTATTGGAGCACTTTTTGTGGGTGTGTTCATTGCTTATAGAGTTTTTACAAGCAGGGGTTTTACACCTTATGAGGAAGAAATTCTGAAGGTTGCAGAAGAAGTCCACAAAATTTCTGCCAGAACTGAAAAAATTGAGCAGAAAATTGAAACCATAGAAGAGAGGATGAAAAAATGAGAATTTATGTCATTGATAATGGCGGCCAGTGGACGCATAGAGAGTGGCGGGTGCTTAAATACCTTGGTGTGGATACAAAAATTGTTCCGAACACGACAGAAACAGAGAGAATTATGGATGCTGATGGGCTTGTACTCTCTGGAGGTGCACCTAGAATAGGCAGTGAAATCCAGAAGCTCGGGAATGTAGGAGAATACATCAATAAATTGGAGGTACCCATCCTTGGAATTTGTGTCGGGCACCAGTACATCGCTATGCATTTTGGGGGAACTGCAGGACCGGCAAATATTCCTGCCTATGGGAAGGTGGAAGTTTCTATAGATAAACCTTCAGATATTTTTGACAATCTGCCAGAAAAATTTATTGCCTGGGAGTCGCACAACGATGAAGTGAAAAACATGCCGGAGTGTTTTGAAATCCTGGCGCATTCAGAAAATTGCCGTGTTGAAGCCATGCAGCATAAAGCTAGGCCCATTTATGGCGTTCAGTTTCATCCAGAGGTAGAACATACCCAGTACGGCGACCAGATATTCAAGAACTTCATTGGGCTATGCAAAAGATGACATGAAATCCAAAATTATTAATAACTCCCGTTTATTTAGAAAATAGAAATGAGCCCACCACTGTTTGGCGGAGACCCTGAAAAGAAGCTTCTTGACGAAATTCGAGATATTGTGGAGACAGCAAAGAAGTACCAGAGGGCAGGAAAAACCATGGAAGCAGCAACCGAGTTCAGAGCTGCCCTTAGAACATACAACAAGTATGTGGAAGAAGTAAAAAAACTCAGAAACGAGTACTCCAACATCCTCACAGAGATTGGGAGAGGTCTTTATGCCCTTGACGAGGTAGAGCGGGCTATTGAAGCCCTGGAAAAGGCACTTCAACTTAATCCAAAAAATGTGAGTGCCTGGCTGTTCAAAGGCAGCATCCACTTTGCAAATCCGGGCACTGCAAACTATGCTGTAATATGTTACACTGAAGCTGTGAAGCTTGACCCAAGAAATATAACTGCTTGGCGAAATCTTGGAGATGCATACCGCGCCCTCGGAAAAAATGAAGAGGCAATCTCCGCATACAGGAACCTGATAAAGGTTGAGCCAAATAACCTGGCAAACTATGATAGAATTCTTAAAATCAATCCGAATGACACAATGGCACTTGAAGGAAAAGCCAGCATATTCATGAAGCAGGGAAAAATTGAGGAAGCCGTGGAAATCTACAAACTTCTTTTTGAACTGGACTCGAATATAAAATACTATGATGCAATTGTAGCATTAAAGCCAGAGGCAGCCGAGAGCCTTAAAAAGATGCTGGCACCCCAACCAGAAGTTAAGCCTGTTTCACAAACTGCACAGCAAGGAGTAGAGCCCCAGTTAGAAATTCAGCCAGAAAAACATGAGGCTATTGAACAACATGCAGAAGGCATCATAGAAAAGACACAGCAGGAAATAGAGGAGGAACTGGAATTGTTGCCTGTGCGGGAAGAGAAAACAGATATTGGAAAAACAGAGGAGTTACCAACACTTTCAAAAATAACACTTCCTCCACCCGAAACACCACCAGAAATTAAACCAATTGAACTGAAAAGTGTGAAAATTGAGAGAATGGAAGAACCTGGAGTCCCCGCCACCAAAGTTTCAGAGCCAGCAGAAATAAGTCAAATCATTAATATGGAATTTACAAGGGATAAGCCTGAAACATCTATGGTCAAACAGTATGTTTCTGAGAATGTTGATGACAAAGAAAAATTGATGGTAATCCTGGATAAACTTCTGGAAGTGGAGAGATTTAAAGATTTGGTTGAGGTTTTGGAGGCAATCTTACCGGTGCATACCACAGATGATGTGTTCTGGTACTATAACGGGCTTGCTCTCGCAAAACTTGGTAAACTCAAGGAGGCACTAGATTCATTCAGTGTTTCTGCGAAGCTAAATCCTGATGACCCTGATACATATCTGGCAATAGGTACTATATACTCTCAGTTGAGGGATTATGAAAAAGCAACAGAGGCGCTGAACGAAGTTCTGAAAAGAAGACCAAAAGAAGGTGAGGCATGGTATCTGAAGAGTGTGCTAGAAGCAGTGAATGGAGACTATAACAAGGCAAAGGCATTTTTGAAACAGGCAGTGGTTCTGGATAAAGAATACAGAGAGAGAGCGAAAACTGAAAGTGCGTTTGAAGGAATGAAAGATGACCCAGGTTTTAAGTCCATTGTGGAGTGAGAGGATATGGGGATTCTGGATGGAATAATTGACAAGGAAAAAAAAGTCCTAAAAAAAGCGCAGGAAATGTTTGCAGAAATAAAATCCAGGGCACAGGCAACTCCGCATCCAGAACTGGCGAAAAAGTATCTTGAGGTGTTTAGGTATGTAACACAGAATGTAAAAGCGTTTGAAAAATACCCAGTGGAGTATTCCAACTTTTTCAATGACCTCGGATATGAACTCTATATACTCAACCAGTACGACCAGAGTGAAATATGTTTTGAACAGGCAATCCGTCTGAACCCAAGAAACGGCAAGGCATGGTATCACAAAGCCCTGATTCTCACAATAAGAAATAAGAACCTTGAGGAAGCGCTTATGGCGTACGACAAAGCACTTGAGATCTATCCAACAGACAAGGCAATCTGGATGAGCAAGGGAGATGCGTATAGATTGCTCGGGAGAACAGATGAGGCTGTGCACTGCTACCTTAAAGTTCAGGAACTTGATCCCCTGAATGTATTTTACTTTGACCGTATCCTCAAGTTACTACCTGACAATAAAAAAATCCTGCTGCAGAAGGGCATCACCCTTTCAAATCTAAAGAGATATGACGAAGCTATAAGATGTTTTGATAGAATAATTGAACTTGATTTCAACGATTCTGAAGCATGGTATCAGAAAGCCAATGTGCTTGTTGCAATGGGAAAGAATGATGAGGCATTGGCTATGCTTGAAAATGCAATAAAGATAAAGCCAACGAAAGAGTTTTACCTTGTCAAGGCTAACATCCTCAAAAACCTTGGACGGGTTGCAGAAGCCCTTGAAGATTATAATAAAGTGCTGGAGATAGACCATACAGAACACACTGCACTTCACATGAAGGGTGAGATTCTGCTAACCCTTGGTCGCCTGGAAGAAGCACTGAAAGTTTATGAAGCTTTGACCACCGCATATCCTGATGAAGTGAATGGCTGGCTCCAGAAAAAGAATATTGCAAAGCAGCTCGGAAGAAACGAGATAGTGATAAGCTCTGCTACAGAAGTGCTGCGTTTAATGCCAAATAACATCCAGGCATTATTGGACAAAGGACTTGCATGTCTTAATCTTGGAAAAATAGAGGAGGCAATGAATGCATATGCTGCAGCACTGGCAATGGATCCTGAGAACTTACAGATTCTCCAGACACTGAGAAGACTGGCAAACTCCTTGAAACGGTACGATTTGCTCCTTGATTACTCTCAGAGAGTAATTGCGATTACACCTAATGATGGTGAGGCTCTGCTGGAGAAGGCGCGTGCACTTGATTTGCTTGGAAGGAAGGAGGAGGCACTTAAAGCATACCAGGTATATTTGGATGTGGTGCCCACCGACCTTCAGGTAGTGAGACGGATAAAGGACCTCCAGAAGGAAACTGGAAAGTTTGCAGAGGTGTATGCCTCATCTAAAAGAATTCTTCAATCAGATCCCACGGATGTTGAGGCATTGCTTGATCTTGGGTATGCTGCAGAACAACTTGCGATAATCAACCAGAATAATGAAAAAGAGCAGTATCTAAGAGATGCCCTGTATGCCTTTGAAAAAGTACTGGAAATGCGTCCAGATCACATAGAGGCTGCAGTTGCAAGAACAAGAATTCTGATTCAGACTGGAGATTACAACAAGGCACTCGAAATCATAAGGAAGGCGGTGGCTACGGCAGCAGAGAATCCGAATACCTGGTATATGAAAGGCAGGGCAGAACTGGAGATGCAGATGTACGACGAAGCAGTAAAGAGTTTCAGTGAGGCAATAAAACTTAATCCTGCCAGAAAGGAGTTCTACATGGGTAAAGGTGTTGCACTGATGCAAACCGAAAAATTTGAGGAAGCACTGAGTAATTTTGAAAAGGCATTGAAAATTGACCAGAACGACTGTGAAATTCTTTATATGATGGGTGAAGCCCTTTCAAAGCTTTCAAGGAATGCAGAGGCGGTGGAGTATTACACACTTGCGGCCGCTCTCAAACCCGATGATGTCCGTATTCTCATGCGGAAGGGACAAAGCCAGATCAAGGTGGGGCGGCTTGAAGAGGGGCTCCTTTCTCTAATGAGTGCGATGAACCGTGCACCGAAGAATCTTGATTTATTGCGCCAAATAAAAGATGTACTTATTTCACTCCAACGTGCAGAGGACGCAATAGAATACTGTAATAAGATTTTGGAAATTGAACCAGGCGATCTCAAAACACTCTCTGATAAAATTAAGTGTTTACTCACATTGGAAAAATATGATGTGGGTAGTAGGGAAATTGAAGAAGCCTTGAAAAAATTCCCTGAAGAACTGGAGTTTCTTAATCTTAAGAAGTATCTGCACACAATAAGAAATGAAAGGGAGGACGCACTTCAGACCTGCAACAGAATCCTTATGAAAAATCCACAGAACCGCAGTTGCTGGCTGGACAAAGCAAAAATACTTAGGGAACTTGGGCGTCTGGAAGAAGCAATTGAGGCTGTAAAAGAGGCAATTGCACTTGAGCCAGATGATGTGACACCTTACTTTGACGCAGCAAAGATGTTACAGGAGATGAACAGACCAGCAGAGGCAATAAATTATTACGATGGGGTGTTAAGAATTGATATGGAGAATACGAAGGCATGGGAATATAAGGGCGATTGTCTGGTAAAAATCGGGAAAATGGATGAAGCCATTTTATGCTATGAACAGGCAACAAAAGCTGATGAAAAAAATGGAGATGCCTATCTGAAATGGGGTAAAACCCTGCAGGAGAAGGGAAAGGTTGATGAAGCAATTGAAAAGCTCAGAAATGCTATCACCATTAACCCGGAAAATATAGAAGGCTGGAAAGCACTAGGTAACCTCTATATGCTCCGTGATGATTTCAATGGCGCAAAAGATGCATTTGAGAAGATTGTGCGGACAGGCAAGGCTGATTGGGTGACTTGGCACATGATTGGAAAGGCACACTTCAGAACTGGTAATTTAAATGATGCGATGGAAGCGTACGAGAAAGCAATGAAACTTGAGAGCAGAGCCCCAGAAATTTATATAGGAATGGCTGAAATATACACAGCTACGGAAAATTTTGTTGCTGCAATAGATTGCTACACAAAGGTAGTTGAACTGAATCCAGATTATAAAGAGGGGTTACAGAACCGTGCATTCCTACTTGAAAAATTAGGCAGGTATGAAGAAGCGGTTGCTGATTATGATAGATTGATAGGACTTGACCCTGAAAATAAGTATGTGTGGAATTCCAAGGGATTATGCCTCATAAAAATGGAGCGATATGAGGATGCACTCAGGTGTTTTGAGAAGGCACTTGAGATAGATAAGGAATTTGCACCTGCATTTGAAGGCAGAAAAACCGCCCAGATGCGCCTTATTGAAAAAAATATTGAGACATATGCCAGAAAGGTACTTGAGTATGAGTACCAGGTTAAACGCAAGGTCACAAAGAGAGATATGTTTGTGGATTGCAAAATTCCTTTCAACCTTCTTGACCATGTAGCCACATATGTCTCCAGGATTGAAAATGTTGAGATCTCAGCGCTTTCAAAATTGGAACTTGAAACAATAGACAGGGAGAGCACAGAGGTATTGAAGCTCTGTCTTCAGAAAAATCCAGATGGCATTACAAGGAATGGAATAATGCTTTCCGATATTGTGGTGAATGCCCCTGACATCTCAGTGCAAAAGGCAAAGCGCATCCTTGGTTTTATTAAGGCAGTTGAATCAATGGAGGTATCAGGGGAGATCACACCAGAACTTGAGAATCTTGCAAGGGAAGCAATGAAAATCCCACCAGAACAAAGAACTCTTTTTAATCTTGCAAAAGAACTTAACATTGGAATTTACAAGGCAAAGTTCCTTTTACATGCTCTTAAATCGTTTACAGATGGAAAAGTGAGCACTCCAAAGGTGGAAGTGGAGGAAATTATTGAAAAACCAGAGGGAGCACATCCCAATTCTGATTATATACCAATAGGAAGAAAGGGTATGGAGAGATGCATGATATGTAATGGACTAGCAGACATTGTTCATGAGTGTGGTGCACCCGTGTGTTTTTTGTGTGCAAAGACCTATGGTACATGCCCCAGGTGCGGGAGGCAGATAGTGCCTCCAACACCTGAAGCAAAAGGATCAGAGAATGTGGAAAAAAAAGGTGCAAGATCTCATGAAAAGCAAGAGGATGCTGGAACCAGGGGACAGAAGCCACCACAACATACACTGCCCGCACAACCCCAGGTGCAGAAAAAAACAGAGAAAAAAGAAAGAGATATTGGTCAGCTATGAGCGTTTTTTACATTAGCGTTCATTACCAGGCAATGTTCTCACTTTTGGAATAAGGGTTGCAAAAAGAATGAGCATTGAACCAGTAAGTGCTGCATACCATCCTATGCCCGTGTTATTCATGAAAGATGTGCCTATAGAGACCATTGCAATCTCCGCCTGAACTGTTGTAATTATAAGCGCAAGCAGTCCAGCAATGCCTGTCAGTGCCCCAAGGAAAAGTAGGAGTTTTTCGTTTTTTATATTAGAGACTCTGGATGCTATAAAGCCTCCGAGGACGCTGGCAATTCCAAGGAACAGGAAGATTACCATACCCGAGGCACCGAATTCTCTCTGGGTTTCAATTCCATAAATCACATGTTCTTTTCCTGCATCCCAGTAAGCACTCCATACAAGAAATGGTGCTAGCATGAGACACAAGCCTCCAAGCATCACAATTATGTGCCTGGCACTGAGCCCGAGGATTAATTGCGAATCAAAGATGTCTTTCATTTTTTCACCTCCACAAATTCACCTTCTTCCCATTTAGGGGCATGATGTGTTTTTTTCCGCCACAGATGTATGGAAAAGTACACGATAGCCAGTCCAACAAAGAGGGCTATGATGGAAAGATATGGCGTGAAATCAGGGTTATCCACATATATTGTGCGTTCATATGTCTCCTGGTTGCCAAGCGCATCCTTCACTGTGATCCTCACAGTGTGCTTACCATTATCTGCAACACTGGTTGTCCAGGTGTATCTGATCGTGTTTCCTTCTTTTTCCGCCATGACTGCTTTGCCATCAATTTCAATTGTGTATTCTGAAATATTAGAAGCATCTTCCAGAACAATTACCAATGTGGCAATCCCTGAAACCTTTGAAGGAGTAAATGAGCTGATTACAGGTGCTGAGTTATCTACAAGGAAATTTCTGACAATGGTTGTGTTGTGCCCCGCAAAATCCGTGGACACTATAACCAGCGTGTGAGGACCATCGCTGAGGTTTGTAGTATCTATGTTAATTTTATATGTTTCTCCAGATGGGTAAAGAGTAAATGTAGTGTTGTCTATAGAGTATGTACAGCTTGCAACTCCTGATCTCTCAATCACACTGAACTCTATCAGGAGTTTCCCAGAAACTGCAGCGTTATTTTCAAAAATTTGCCTGAAATACACTATTGGATTTGCAGTATCTATTCTTACAGTTTGTTTTTGCAACTCCTCAGCATTACCTGCAATATCAACAGAGTAAAATTCCACTTCATAAATTCCATCTTCAGTGAAATTGATAGTGTCACTGAAAACCCAGACACCTCCATTAATCCGATAGCATGTAGTTGCAACACCAGAAACTGTGTCTGTGCTCAGAAGGTGCACGGTGCCCGGTGGTGTGGAATACCATGTCTGTGAGAGGTTCAGGGTGGTTTTGGGTGGTGTGTGATCAATGTAGATTGTAATTACATGCTCATTTTCTGTGTTGCCAGCAAAATCAACAGCATAAAATTTGAGTGTGTGCACACCTTCTTCCGTGATTTCAAGCATTGTTGTGTAAGCAAAGAACTCAGAATTGTCTACCGAAACCAGTATCTCTTTCACCCCACTTACATTATCTGCAGAGAAAAGTTCTACCTTAACAGTTCCTCTATACCAGCCGTTCAATCCTTGAATCCCTGAGATTCTATTACTGGTTTTTGGTGCGCTCAAGTCTATTTTCACGGTTGCAGTTTTCTGCATTTCTACATTTCCAGCAATGTCCTCAGAGAAATACCGAATTGTGTAAACACCCTCTTCTTTAAATTCAATTGTGTCCGAGTTTATCCACCCCATACCATCTATGCTATACCAGATGCCAGCAATTCCACTTGTAGCATCAGTAGCATTTATTTTTAGGGAGAGAGGAAGGGTTGTGTACCAGCTGGAATTTACATTAACTGAGGAAAACGGAATGTCCTTATCAATCCTAATTGAGATAGTATTTTTTGCCTCAACATTCCCTGCATTATCCATGGCGTAATAGGAGAGTGTGTGCACTCCATCCGAGAACACGATTTCCTGCTTGTATGGTATGAAAGAAGCACCGTCTATGGAGTAGTATATTGCGGCAACTCCACTGAGTTCATCACATGCTGAAAGTGAAATTGAGACATTTCCCAGATACCAGCCATTTTTTCCTTCATGTCCTGAGAGCACTGCCTTTGTAAACGGTGGCGTGGTGTCAATGCGCACAAAAAATTCTTGTGTTTCCTCAGCATTTCCCGCAATATCCACACTGTAATATTTCACGGTATGAATGCCCTCTCCTGTTATTGTTATTGGAGAACTGGCAGAACCTGTATTCAAAGTGAGCCATAAGCCATCATCAATTTTTACCTTCGTGTATTTAACACCGCTGGTGTTGTCAGATGCAGAGAATGTTATCAGCACATTTGTGGTGTTATACCAGTATGTTATAGGATCATGGGTGGTGAAAGGCTTTCCCATGTCAATTTTTGCGATGAACTTCTCTATCTGGTTTGCATTGCCAGCACTGTCCACACCATAATATTCTACCACATGCGTTCCCTCGCTTGATATGAAAATTTCTCCGTTATAAACAAGCCACTCACTCCCATCAATCCTATAGTACACAGTAACATTTTCAGTAGATGCAGATGAGATTTTTAACTTAACTGGCGTAAGATACCAGCCATCATTTCCCACACTCCCATCTGGTGTCAATATAAGTTGTGGGGGTGTGCAATCAACGATTGTCTGAGATTCTGCAGTTCCAAAATCTTCCTCATTCCCTGCTTTATCTATGGCTACTGCCTGGAAGATATAGGTTCCGTCACCGGGTGCCACAAACTGAATAGTGTTTTCAGTGTAATTCCCATAAAATACCCAGGTGTTTCCATTATCCATTGAATAGAAAATTTTTACAATGCTAACACCACTTCCAGCATCTCCATAAACCAGTGTGAGGTTAAATATGGAGGAATTCATCAAGGGAGGCAGGGGCTCTATATATGCCCATGGCTTTGTAAAATCTACAATTACAGTAAGTGTTGTCTCAGCTGTCTCAGAATTCCCAGCAAAATCTTTTCCTACTGCATAGAAGGAGTATATTCCATCACCCTGTTGTGGTGTGAATGTGAAGGCACCGTTGGCTTGAGAGCAACTTGCCCAAAAAACATAATCTGTGAAGTTGAATGAGTAATATAGAGAAACTGAGCGTACACCGCTTACAGTGTCGGTGGAGGAATACATAATGTTAAATTGCCTAGCATTTGTATATTCAGGAGCGGATATTGTAGTTATTGGCGGTGTTAAATCCACTGTGAAATTCAAAATTTGTGAAAAATTACCCTCGTTGTTTGCAGCGTCCACACTTTTCACATGCCAGTAATAAGTTGCACCATCTGATAAATTACTAATCGTGTAGGAATTTGTTGGAGTATAGAAATGAGTTACATCTGTGTTGAATGTGGGGTCAGTAGAATACTCTCCAATGTAAAGAGAGGCTGTTTCAATTGCGCTCCATGAAAGGGTGGCAGAGCTTGTGTTAATGAAACCAGAAGGTGAAAGGGGTATGGGTGCATCTGGTGAAAGCACTGTAAATACAAGTGGCATTACAGTATTCAATTCGCTATCATACACAGAGATATTATGGGGACCTGCAGATGCCAGTGGCACTTTCGCAAAGATTTCTGCATACCCGTTTCCGTTAGTAATACTATAATACTGGGTTGAAACATTATCCCATACAAGAGTAGCTGGTAGGTTTCCTCCGAACCCATGGCAATATACTGTGAAATTCTCTCCAACATAACCACTGCTCTTTGATAACCCAATGCTTGGTAGAACTGTAAAAACAGTGCTGTCAGATATTCCAGCAATGTCTCTTGCCTCAACCGTATGGTCCCCTGCTGTGCTCTCTAGTATCTGGTAAGTAAGGAGGAAGTCGCCTCTACTGTTAGTTTTCTCTGAACGGTATGTGTTTACCCCATCCCAATAAATATAAACAATTGAATTTGCAGAGAAACCTGCACCTGATATTGTGGTATTACTTCCCACAGTGCCAGATGCAGGAACTATGCTGATTTTCGGTTCCACAAAGAATGTTGCGTTTGCAGAAACTCCGTATTCATCAATTGCAGAGACTATATGAGCACCATAGGGGGTGTGTGGAACTCCAAACATATATGTAAAATCTCCATTATTGTCAGCTACTGTTTTGCCTATTGATGCAGCATCCCAATAAATAGTTACATTTGCGTTTGCAGAAAACACATAGCCAGTAATGCTTACAGATGTGCCTACATTACCAGATGTAGGATTCAGCAAGATTGTAGGACCGAGATAAAACAGTGTATATGCGATATTATTGTTTGCGTCTCTGGCAGCAATTCTATGAGTGCCATTTGCTGCAGATGGGATATTCACATGAATTGTAAATCCGCCAGTATCATTTGTGGTTGTGGAACCGATATTTTGTTGTGTAGGTAGCCCATAATCCCAGAATATATTTACTGTAACATTTGCCGCAAATCCCTTACCAGTGAGATTTACGAAGATTCCGACAATTCCGTGATTAGGTGAGACTGCAAGGGAGGGGTGCACAGAGAAGGAGGCAGAGGCTTCAAATCCTGTTTCATCCTGCGCTGTCACAGTATGTGCTCCTACAGTGGCATCTGGAATTGTTATTCTACATTCAAATGAACCATTATTTTCAACGACTACTTGTGAAGGCACAGTTGAAAGAGGTTGCCAATCCCATAAAACAGTTACATTTTTCCCAGCAGAAAAACCATAACCATAAATTTGAATTGTATCATAAACAAAGCCTGCATATTGAGAAAGGTGAATTGATGGGTCAATTGAAAATATTGTGCTTGCAGCATTTCCAAAATCATCAGTTGCAATTATATTGTATGTACCACCAGGCAGTACAGGCACCTCAAAAGATCCTGTTGCGGTCCCTTTGTTGTTCGTCGCGGCACTTGCAATCTGAATTGAATCCATATACAATCGCACTTCTGTGTTCGCTCCAAAACCTGTGCACGTAAAGTTGTCTATGATTTCACCTACCACACCTGAATTTTTGCTCAGCACAATGTTAGAAATCACAAGAAACTGGGTAGTTGCAGTATTTCCATCTTCATCAGTCGCAGAAAGTAGATGCCATCCCCCTGTAAGTTGAGGAATGTCTCTGTTTTGGGTAGCACTCCCAAGATTATTTGCCCATATGCTTGTCCAGTATTTTCCATCCCATGAAAGGTCCACCCAAGTGTTGCCAGCAAATCCACGCAGGTACAATGTGACAGTTGACCCAACAGTCCCAGAACTCGGGGAAATAGAAATTGAGGGAATTATAGTAAAGATGGCAGTTGCTTGTCTTCCAGCGGCATCCCTTGCAATTACTGTGTGCTGTCCAACCACACCTTCTGGAATTTGAATGTAGCAAGAAAAACTACCAGTTGAGGTTGTAGTCGTGGTGTTCAATAAGTTTCCAAAATTTTCCCAAAAAATCCCAACAGTCACACTTGCACTAAAACCAGTTCCATTAACTAGCACTTGAGAATACACAACACCCGTATCAGGTGTGAGAGTTATCGCAGGTACAGCACTCGCTGTGGGCAGATAGATCACACTAAGCACGCACGCAATCACTATTCCAATTCCGATTATTTTACTTATTTTTAACATATTTGACGCCTCCTCTGATAGGGAAAGAAGAGATTGCATATAAATTTTGTTCTGTAAAAAAGTATTTATCTGCACTTGTTATGCGTATGAACAATGTGGAACATGAATTTACACATCCACAGTAAATACTCAGATGGAATTTTCTCCATCCAGGAACTGGTAGAGGCGGCAATCCATTATGGAATCACGCCTATCGGGTTTGCAGACCATTATCTAACAACGAAAACTACCTCACTTGACAACAACTCTCTGAAATTCTATCTCTCTGAAATCAACAAACTCAAGAAGAGATGCTATGATGTCATTGAGATTTATGCTGGAGTGGAAATTGATTGTACCCATTCTGAATTCAGGCCAGATGAATACAATTACGAACTCTTAAATAATCTTGATTTTGTACTTCTGGAATATGTAAATGACCGTGTTCATGACGGAATTTCTCTTTACAACCTGCTTCCCATGCTTGAGAAACTGAAGGTTCCTGCAGGACTTGCCCATAATGACATCGGAAAAAACTTTGAGGGCATAGACCCAAAAGTGCTGGCGGAATTTCTCGCAAACAATAAAATTTTCGTGGAGCTTGATACCAGCAGAAGGCACCGGAGATTTGACGCTCCCTATTACAGGCTTGCCAGAGATTTTTTCAGGGATTATGGACACATGATAAAGCTGAGTATAGGCAGTGATCTCCATACAGAAATTGAAGAAATTGCCAATATCGGAGATGCTGTTAGTTTCGTAAAAAGTTTGAAACTGGAAAAATCGCTGCTCTTTTAGATCGTTTCAAATTTAAGAAGAATATTTGTGCCTCTCAGTGCATTTTGCACACGGTTTACAAGTTCAATTGTCTCTTGCAGATTTACATTTCTCTTCCATTCGTACACAAAATCATAATTTCCGTGTGTAGCACGAAATCCAAGCTGATACAGTATGTCTGCAATTTTAGACGGAAGTTCTCCTTCACTGTTGAATGTAACAGTTAGATATGTCCTCATCATAAAACCTTATGCATGGAAGGTATAAAAGATTTTCTGAATTTAGGGGAGAGAGTGTCAACTTAACACCTCCTTGATCCAATAATTTGTAAACCCGACAAATGATTCTATCCACCGTTGCAAGCTTTTTAAAGTGCTTTTATTAGGAAATCTCTCCCAAAATCTGCGTATTCTCCAATCGATAAGCGATAGAAATCTTTCAATCGCGTGGACAGTCTCACCAACACGAAAGGCGAAAGTTTTTAATTATATAATCCGTTCAGTGCTTGGAGATTACCATGCCTGGAAAGAAGCGAGAAGTTATCAAGGCAAAGGACATAATGACTGAAAATGTAGTTACAGTAGAGAAAGATAGCACGCTGGAAAATGCACTTGGTATCATGAAAAAGTACAATGTGCATGTGCTTCCAGTGATGAAAAAGGGAAAACTTTTGGGAATTCTCAGCTACGAAGAATTCATAAAGAGAAGGCAGTGGCCTATGAGCACAAAAGTGGAGGCAGTAATGCTTCCTGCACCAAAGGTAACACCAGATACTCCTATTGAAAAGATTGCAGAACTGATGCACACAACTGGGCATAGAGCAATTCCTGTAGTGGAGGGCAGCGAACTCAAGGGCATCGTATCAAGGCGCGACCTTGTGGCTGCAATTTCTGGCGTGAAAGATTATGCAGATTTGCCTGTTTCAGCACTTATGTCGCATGAACCCTTATGCATATCCGAAAACGACACCCTTGACAAAGCAAGACAGATGATAAAAAGTCTGGATGAAACAAACATTCCAGTTGTAGATAAAAATGGAAAGGCAGTAGGGGTTATCGGGCTGAAGGACATTGCAAATGCATTGAGCAGGGATAGAATGAAAGGGAAAAAGGACTGGATAAGGGATACATCAAATACAAAGATTGAGGTAAAGAGTATAATGAACCCACCAGTTACAGTTGATCCTGATGACAATCTCAAGAAAGCAATTGAACTGATGAAAGAAAACAGGATTTCAAGTGTGCTTGTAGCCCAGGAATCAAAGCCTGTTGGCATCCTAACAGCTGCTGATGTGGTGGAGTTTGTTGCAAGTTCACTTCCAAGACCCTCTGCATACATCCAGATTACCGGGATAGATGAGGAGGACCATGATACAATTGAAGCCATTGACCATATTCTCTCAAAAGGACTAAAAAGAATTGGAAGGTTTCTCACACCCAGAATTCTGAATATCCATGTGGCATCCATAAGAAGAACTGGCGAGGTAAAACATTATTCTGTGGCGGCACGCCTTGCAACCAATGGGGGATTGCTTTTCTATTCCAGAAACTCTGGCTGGGACCTGCTTGAGTGTATGGACACTACAATGAGAGAACTTGAGAAAAGAGCAAAGAAAGAAAAGGAAAAGCTTATCACAGAAAGGAAGAGGGTATCGTTCCGTTCCTAAATTCCAAGGAAGGAAAGAAAACCAAAGTACCAGAGTGCAAAAAAGATTGCTGCAATAATTACCAGTGTTATCAGGAATTTTATTATTTTATAGATTGCAAATACCACTATCAGTATGATCAGAATCAACAGGATGCTCACAGGAATGAAAGGGATTCCCATGCTACAGCATAGGATTTCAAATATTTAACACTAATCAATGCCCAATTCTCTTTAACCTCTTTTCACATCTGGCGCTACACAGTAGAGCTGCCAGTAAAGTAACAACCATATAAATTGCGGAAGTGTGCATTTCTGGCACAGCATTAACCTCAATTATAAACACACTATCGGGTGCATCCACTGGGAGTTTCGCAAGGTTTGAAACATTATCATAGGCAACAATATAATAGTAAACGAAGCCTGACGAAGGGGCAGGGATCATACCCGAGTATATTTCACCGGTTAAGGTCATTGGCACAGAATTGAATGAGATATTGTCATAGGAATAGTAAACTGTGGCGTTTTTCACACCGCTCTGATTATCTGTTATTGTAGCATTTATGTAAATCTGGCTATCTGGGATGGCAGTAGTGACTGGAGTATGTGCAATTGTCGGTGGTGTGATATCATCCGATTTGATTGTAATTTCTATTTTTTTCATGTTATTGGCGGAATAATTATCTGATTTCAGGGTTTCAAGTGTTATTGTGTAGTTACATTGGTCTGTGAATGTGTATTCCCAGCTCTGTTTTGAAGTTTGATTTTGCTGGAGGGTTTCTGCAACTGTCCTTGTTTGTGAAAATACTACCACTTCGCTTCCACTTACATTTTTAGCAATTGTAATTCTGACATTGAAATTGTTTTGAGGGTTTGAGCCATAGTTTTCAATATATGCAGTGATGTTGTATGTTCCAGGCTCGTACCTGGATGTGTTTGTAAATGGTTCTATCTTCATCACACCCACATCATCCGAGTTATTTAGAATAAAATAGGGATTTACTACGGATCTAGCAAGATATACAACTGCTTCTATCTGGTCATAGCAGGCAGGATAGATTTTGGTTGCAGGAGGATGAAATCCATCAGAAATGCTATCATAGAGAGAGGGATAGAGTTCTGGGGAGAACATGAGTGTTCTATGGACACCATACATGTAATCTAGAGTTGAGCCACCCACTGAGTAAAGCACATCTGGGGGTTGCCCGATTATCCAGGAACGCGTGGAGTTTGCGGTATTTTTGAGCAGTGACTTTATTTTGTATGCAGTAGCATTGTAATAAAGCTCATCTGGTGTATTTGCGGAGGTGTAGCCCCATGGATAGAGAATATACTGCCCATATGTGTGATAGGATACGCCCACAATAAAGTGATGTTTCTTTACAAAATTCATGTATGCCTGGACTTCTGGCTCTGATGCAGGGTAGGGACCACGGTAGTCATCTGCACCAGGATTATTGCTTGAGGCAGTGCCCCATGCATATGGATAGTTTCTGTTGAGGTCAACACCATCGTAATTTTCCTCAAAAATTCCGTTCTGGTTGTTATCTCTTTTGTTCTTTCTCCACATATGATTGGCTGTGGGGTCTGTTCCATCCGAGGGATCTCCATCATATACCCTCCCATCTGGATTCATTGTGGGAATAACCCAGATTTGTGTGGTGTTCACAATCTCACTGATTGTGCTGTTTGTCTGGTATTCATCAACAAATTTATGGATTATGAAAAGTGCAAGTTCAATTGTAAGCCATTCTCTGGCATGATGATTTGAGTCAAATAGAACTTCTGGCTTGTCTGGATCCTCATAGCTCACATTTTTTGAAATTTTTACAGCCCAAATATCCCTTCCCTCCCAGCTCTTTCCAATGCTTATCACTTTCATTATATCTGGGTGCTGGGATGAAAGATTAAAGATTTCCTGGGTTAAACTGTTTGTTGAATTGTAGGAGTGATAGCTTTCCCAGAGGCTGATAGTTTCTGTGAATTGTGGAGTTTGCTGGATCTCTGCTTTTGTCAGGGCTGGAGACGCAGATGTGCACAGCATTCCCATTGCAAAAATCACTAGAAACCTGGTAAGGAAAGAGAACTGTTTCATGAAAGGGTGTAAAGGTAAAGGTTATTTAACTGTTGTTGTAGCCTGTGGCAGTTCTGTTGAATAATGCTACATCCACTTTCCCAACAAAAGAATTATAATGCATGAATGCATAGGGCTCATGGGATAAAAATGCGACAGGAAATCAAGGTGATAAGAGAACCTGAAGTGATTGAAATTGCGTTGGAAGAGACAAGAAGGAAAATACTCTCCCTTCTTTCTGTAAGTGATATGACAGTTTCCCAGCTTGTGGATATCCTTGAAAAAGACCAGTCTACAGTCTACCGCCATATTGAAAAAATGCTAGAGGCAGGGCTTGTGTATGTGGTGGGTGAGAGGAAGAGAAGGCATATACCTGAAAAAATATATGGAAGGACTGCAAGTGTGTTTATTTTATCACCAGACCTTGAAGATAAGCGAGAGAGCAGTTACCTCATAGAATTTGAAAGAGAGCAGGCAGAAAGACTTGCAAAAATTTTCTATGGGATGGGAGTGCTTAAAAAGACTGGTGAGGAAGTGGAAAACTCAATTCTTGAGTTCCTGGATAGCGTTGAAAAACATATTGCTCCTTATCTTGCTAGGATGCCTTCTGAGATTTCTCTTTCCCCCCAGGGTGCCTGGCGGTTGAAAACTATTTTAGTGCTTTACTGTGCAATGCATGAGAAGGAATTTCACGATAAACTGATGAATTTTTTTGATGAGAATTTTGTGTGATTGGCATTTAAATATGGGCTGGCTGGAATTGGTCAACCTCATAGGCTATGCACTCGTTAATACCAAGAAGTGCCTCCTGCGGTGTAAGTAGTTTAACTCTGTAATTTGTAAAATCCTCAAGTGCAATTCTTGGACATGCTGTGCTTACAATTATTTCATAACCGAGATAATCAAGCTTCTCAGGTGTGAGTGTGTTCATGTAAATAATATCCACCTTTTTCCCATGCCTTTCTAAAATTTTTCTGGTTTTGAGGGCAAGTGCCATTCTTCTCTGACCTGGTTTGGTGCATACAAGGATTGCAACATTTCTTACATCTTCTATCTCAGAAGCAATTAAAAATCTTTTCCTCAGGAATTGTTCCATGTTAAAAGTTAGAGGTTCCAGCATACCAGAAGGATGATACCTGAAAACCGGCTTTGAGGTGCGCATTGCCACACCCTTTGGATGGAAATCTCCCTCTCCAATAAACAGATAGGTATCTACATAGGGTGCAATTGCCAATGCAGCACTCACATCGCAACCCAGCACCTGGCCCTCATAAACTGTTCGGTTCTCTGGTTTTCCCACATAAACTTCCACACCGCACTCTCTCAAAAATTTTGAAATTACTGGCAAAATTTTAAGATAGGGAACTGTAGTGAAAATTCCCAATTTTCTATTGAGTTTTTCAGCAAGTGCATCCAGATGCTTCGGCACAGAATTTACATACATCTCTAAAAAAAGAATTTTGTTGTTTTTCGTTAGCCCTGGGATTTCTGAATGCCCTAAATTGATCACCCCATCAACATCCAGATTTTCAATTTCTGGGTAATCGCAGGCACCAAAAGAAGGTTCTCCATACAGCACAGCATCTCCGTACTCTGAGAATTCCTCAAGAATTTTCTTAGCATATGAAAGCAGACCTGAAGGGACCTGGACAGCAAACTTTCTGATTTTTTCTCTGGAAATCCATCTCTTCACCTTTTCCGCATCATAGGAGTAGTGCTGCATTTATGCAAAGTAATGGGTGTGCAAAGATAAAGATAGCGGTGGGAACATGCTGTGTCCACCTTTCATAAGGTTTTGCAAGAGTATTGCTTTGTTGCATGAGTTTTTCATACATGAAAAACTGGTAGAAAGAAAAAGGCAAGGTTAGAAAATCAAGATTTAGGATATGAGGATTGGAAAGAGAAGAAAGACTACTGCCAGAGATGGGTGGCAGAAGGTATTTTTTTCTTCTTTTAAAAGAATCTTCGGTGAATATGTCATTCTACTACATCCCCAAAGTTTCTGGAAAATATTATATATGCTAAATCCTTTTTATCCTGTAATTAATAGCAAGCATGGGCTGGAGGCCAATGTGCAGATGAGAGCATGCAATCTTGTTATACTCGGAGAGCCCGGTTCTGGGAAGACTGCGCTCATTCACAGGTTAGTGCACAACATTTTTGAGCCAAAATACAAGCCCACAATGGGTGCAAATGTATGGAAAAAGGAATATCCAGCATATGATATGGTTTTTTATATCTGGGATGTCCAGGGAGTGCACATACCCGAACAAATTCTGAAAACATACACCCAGAATGCGGATGCATACCTCCTCGTCGGCGATGCCACCAGAAGAAGAACATATTCAAGCATTGAATTTTACTGGGCTACAAAAATTGTCCCCAAAAAACCTGTAGTTATCATCGGAAACAAAACAGATGTTGTCAAAAATCAGGTAATACATGCAAAGTACCTTTTCAGGCTGGAGCAGAAGTTGAGAGCGAAAGGAGTATTTGTGGGTTATTCCACAATTGCAAGTGCAAAAACAGGCTTCAGGGTCAATAAAATCCTTCAGAAGGTGGGTGAGCTATGCCTCAGAACCTGATTATTCCTGCAGAAACTATCCGTATGTGGCAGCAAATTCTCTTCAAGAAAGGTGGTGAATCTGGACTTAAAGAGCACTGGTTTTTAGTTGGACGCCTCAACGGACTCGCAATTGCAAAAGATTTACTGGGCAAGGGCAAACTTGAAGACCATATTTCTGCAATTGAAGCTCTCTGGCGAGGTTGCGGGTATTCAAAAATCAAAATTGAAATAAGGGAGGATGGTGTCCATGTCCATCTTGCAGAACTCTTTCCAGAATTCTTCCCAGAGCGCCCATATGCTGCAGGTATCCTTGCAGGCATGATTGTGTATGTCACAGGAGAGACATATACCAGTTTTATAACCATCCAGAAAGGAAATATTACTGAAATTGTACTCCAGAGAGGAGATGAAAAGAAGCCGTTGATGAAGGAAGTGGAGGAAGCAAGAAAGAGTGTTGTGACTGCACCCATTGAGGAAAATTTTGAAGAGGAGGAAATTGCAGAAACAGAGGAAATTGAACCAAGCTGCTACGAGGCATATCTTGACGAAAACTCCCTTGAAATTGGAAAGGTGAACATCATTGAGAGCAATGAAAAAGCCAGGGCAATTATCACCCAGCTCTCTAGATTTCCATCATGCAGAATCCTCTACATTACGCAAACCCATCCAAAGCATGTGAGAAGAAACTTTCCAGAATTACATCAAATCATTTGGTTGAAAGAGGAGTCAGCTGAGAAGGGTGAGGGCTACATAGTGATTTCACCTTCAAGAATAGAACACCAGCTTGTTCAGGTGCCAAAGGAATTCATTCTTAAGCAGAAGGAAGAAAACAAAGAGGCAGTAATTGTGATTACACACATTGAACCATTTAAATTTACACTCACTGACTGGGAGGCAAAATTCATAAAATATATTACCAAAATCAATAACCTATGTGCTGACTATGATGCAATTGCCCTCCTTCAAGTTGACCCTGAAGGGCTGCCCGCAGGTTTTATTTCCACACTCAGGCATGTACTGAGTTAGGGTTCCTTCTTCAATGTACCAAGTTTCTCTTTTATTGCGGCCTGGGCAGCAGCCACCCTTGCAATTGGAATTCTGTAGGGGGAACAGCTCACATAATCAACACCAATTGCATGGCAAAATTCTATAGAGCGGGGTTCCCCACCATGTTCTCCGCAAATCCCAACTTTTAAGCTAGGTCTTGTTTTTCTGCCCCATTCTATTGTAATCATCATCAACCTGCCTACACCTTTAACATCCAGAATTTCAAAAGGATTGTCCTGCAGAATCTTCTTTTCATTATAGAGGGGAAGGAATTTGTTTTCCGCATCTTCCCTGGAGAAACTGAAAGTGGCTTGTGTAAGGTCGTTTGTTCCAAAACTGAAGAACTCTGCATACTCAGAAAGTTTACCTGCGCGCATGCATGCCCTCACAACCTCTATCATTGTCCCAAATTTGAATGGTACTCTGATGCCGTACTTTGCCTCAACCTCTTTGTGCACCCTGGTAAGTATATCATAAACCCATTTCAATTCCTGTGCTGTACACACCTGGGGCACCATGATTTCTGCGTTTACTGGCTGTTTTTCCTTCATAAGCTCTGCCACAGCCTCCAGAATAGCCCTTATCTGCATTTCATAAATCTCAGGATAAGTGATACCCACTCTAACACCACGGTGTCCCAGCATGGGGTTGACTTCAGCCAGATTTTTCACCTTTCTGAGGATATTTTCTTTCAATCTCAACAATTCCTCATCCACCCGTTTTTCTCCAAGTTTCATGAGTTCTGCAGAGACCTTTTCCACTGGCTCAAGGAATACATGCAATTTCGGGTCAAGGAGTTTGATTGTTTCTGGCAGATCATGCAAAGCCTCCACAACCTTCCTGAAATTTTTCAATCTTTCAATTTCTTCTGCCAACTCTTCCTGCGAAGGGAGAAATTCATGAAGTGGGGGGTCAAGAAGACGAATTGTTACTGGCTTTTCCTTCATTACTTTGAAAATTTCAATAAAGTCCTGTTTTTGGAATGGAAGGAGCTTATCTAGACATTTTTTTCTTTCCTCATAAGTTTCTGCAAGAATCATTTCCTGGACAATGGGGAGTCTCTCCGTTTCATTGAACATTCTTTCTGTTCTACAGAGCCCGATGCCTTCTGCCCCAAAAGAGAGTGCAAGTGCTGCCTCCTTTGGTGTATTTGCATTCGCTCTCACACCCAGTTTTCTTATTTCATCAGCCCACGCAAGAAGTATTTTAAATTCCTCACCTATTTCTGGCTCAATTTTTGGAATTTCTCCAAGCCATACTCTCCCAGTAGTGCCATCAATTGTGAGAATATCCCCTTCGCTTATCTTTATGTTTCCAATTGTAGCAACTCTTGCCCTAGAATCAATTTTAATCTCTTCACAACCCGTGACACAGGGTTTTCCCATGCCCCTTGCAACCACTGCAGCATGACTTGTTTTTCCGCCTTTGCTTGTGAGAATTCCTTGAGCTGCAAAGAAACCGTGGATATCCTCTGGTTTTGTCTCTTCCCTGAGAAGAATAACCTTCCAGCCCAACCTTCCCCGTTTCTCTGCTTCATCAGCATCAAAGATCACACTGCCAGATGCTGCACCAGGAGATGCAGGAATTCCAGTAGCAATGGGTTTGACGGTGCATTTGGGGTCAACTCGCCTGTGCATTAACTGGTCAAGTTCAGAGGGGTTAATTCTCAGCAATGCCTCCTCCTTTGTAATCACACCTTCCTTTACAAAATCCACAGCAGTCTTTACCCTTGCAGTTGCATTCATCTTTCCATTTCTTGTTTGCAAAATATAGAGTTTGCCCTTTTCAATTGTGAACTCCAGGTCCTGAACTTCCTTGAAATGGTGTTCTAGTTTCTTTCTTACATCCAGTAACTGTTTATAAACCTCAGGCATTTCTTTCTCAAGTTCTGAGATTGGCTTTGGGGTTCTTATGCCTGCAACCACATCTTCCCCCTGAGCATTAACAAGATATTCTCCATAGAACACATTCTCACCAGTTGCAGGATCACGGGTAAACGCAACACCAGTTGCTGAATCATTTCCCATGTTTCCAAATACCATTGTTTGCACATTTGCAGCCGTGCCATTTGCCATGTCTGGCGTTATTTTGAATTCTCTCCTGTAGTCCACACATCTTTTTCCATTCCAAGATTCAAAAACCGCTTTAATTGCCATGAACAGCTGTTCATAGGGATCTGACGGAAACATACCTTTTTCCCGTACTGCAATTGCTTTGAATTCCTCACAGAGTTTCTTGAGGTCATCTGCAGTAAGTTCTGTGTCATACCTGTACCCCTTTGCATTTTTCATATTTTCCAGTGCTCTTGAGAAATGTTCATCATCTACGCCCATTGCAATCTTGCTGAATAGCCCGATGAACCTTCGGTAGGCATCATATGCAAATCTCTCATTGTTTGTTTCTTTAGCCAGAATTTTAACAGTTTCGTCGTTTAGCCCTAGGTTAAGAATTGTGTCCATCATGCCAGGCATTGAGATTGCAGCCCCACTTCGTACAGAAACCAAAAGTGGTGGGCTTCCTCCGAATTTCTTTCCAGTGAGTTCCTCAAGTTTTTTCATTGCTTCCAGTACCTGTTCCCTCAAACCTTCTGGCAAATTCTTATTCAAATTATAATATTCAATACAGGCTTCTGTTGAAATCACAAAACCTGGAGGTACAGGCAAACCTATGCGTGTCATTTCACAAAGTCCAGCCCCTTTACCACCAAGCAATTTTTTGTTCTGTCCATCACCTTCTTGAAATAGATATACATATTTCTTCATGTAAATCCTCTCTTGTGCTTGTTCTCTTACCCTCATGAGAAGGGCATATTTAAGTGTTAAGATTGTGCATTGTTGCATAGCCCAGATGCAGTAAAACAGGAGTAAAAAGCCTTATATAACCCGATGTTATCCTTTACCATGAATATTACCAAGCAGGTGAGAAAAATGGTGCTCGTTACTTCCAGAGAGATCTTTGAGAGAGCGGAAGCGGAAAAATATGCAGTGGGTGCATTCAATGCCAATAACCTGGAAATGGTCCAGGCAATAATTGAGGCAGCAGAAGAAGAAAATGCTCCTGTGATTCTTCAGGCAAGCCAGGGTGCAATAAAATATGCTGGGCTTGAATTTATCGTGAGCATGGTTACCACTGCGGCCAGAGAGGTAAAGGTACCTGTGGTGCTCCACCTAGACCATGGCACCGATTTTGACCAGAATGTAAAATGTCTCAGGGCTGGATTCACTTCACTCATGTTTGATGGTTCCTCTCTACCATTTGAAAAGAATGTGGAAATCACAAGGAAAATTGTTGAAATTGCACATCCTGTAGGAATCCCAGTAGAAGCGGAAATAGGAAAGGTGGCTGGAACCGAGGATAATATTACCATCTCAGAGGTTGAAGCATTGATGACAGATCCAGACGAGGCAAAAAAGTTTGTTGAACTAACAAACTGTGATTCTCTTGCAGTGGCTGTAGGTAATGTGCACAGAATGCTCACAAGAACTGCAAAACTTGACATTCCAAGAATCAGAAAAATAAAAGAACTTGTGGGAATTCCCCTTGTGCTTCACGGAGCTACTGGCATCCCCGATGATGGGATTAGAGATGCAATTGCTGCAGGTGTCAGAAAAATAAACATTGCAACAGAGCTCAACAGGGCGTTTGTAAATGGTGTAAAAGAATCAGTACAGAAGATGCCAGATGAAGTTGATCCGAGGAAAATCCTAAAAAAGAGCAAAGAAAATGTTAAGAATGCAGTGAAAGAAAAAATGCGGCTGTTCGGGTGTGTTGGTAAGGGTGTGTAGCGATGGCTGCGAAAAAAACGAGCAAAAAAAGTGCAGTAAAAACTAAAAGAAAGGTGAGAAATGTGAGCAATAATCCAAAGAGGGATGAGAAAAAAATTGAAGAGATTCCGTCCCAGATGCCCTCATCACCAGCGGAGAAAAGAGTCTGTGAGGGTATTCCCGCAATGATAGAACCACTACCTCCAAGTTATGAGGAAGATAAACTCGTGCTTTTAGTGAGGGATCCAAGATGGATTTTTGCATACTGGGACCTCTCAAATCAGAGCAAAATAAAACTTGCAGTGGAAATTGAGAAATCCCTGGGTTCTCTGAGAAAAACTCTCAGGGTTTATGAACTTTCTAAAGGAAAAAGAAAATGCATGGATATTGATGTTGGAAATACTACATCCTGGTACATAAACATTCCCTCACCCGATAATGAGTATCAGGCAGAGTTTGGGCTCAAAGACGAAAATGATAATTTCCTCCCTATTCTGACATCCAATATTGTGCGAGTACCCAGAGAGGCGCCCACTTACCTTACAGACGAAAAATGGATGGTTGTGAATGAAATATTTGAATTAATTTTAAGGGCGAAAAGTGGAGAATTTTTTGGAAGTTCTGGTGAAGTTATTAGAAGAATTGAACAAATCCTTAAAGAAGAGGTACAGATTCCGAGCATTTCAAGTCCAGGTGTGGGTTCATGGGGAAGTATGCCCAGGGGTGTGGAAGAAAGGAGGGGTTTCTGGTTTGTTGCTGACACAGAACTCATCGTGTATGGTGCAACAGAGAAAGATGCTTCTGTGAGTGCAAACGGGTATCCAGTCGCGCTCAGAGACGATGGAACATTCACACTCAGATATGCACTACCTGATGGTGAAAGGGAAATTGTGCTTGTTGCAAAATCAAAGGATGGGAAGGAGGAGAGAGTAATAAAAATAGAGGTTTCTAGGCACATGAAGGCATAGAGGCAGAGCATGCTTGGCTATCTCAATCTTGTGCTGCATGCTCACCTTCCGTTTGTTCGCCATCCAGAATACGAAGATTTTTTTGAGGAGGACTGGTTTTACGAGGCTGTTGCAGAAACATATGTACCTCTCTTGCAGGCATATGACACACTTCTTAAGGAGGGTGTAGATTTCAAAATAACAATGTCAATGAGTCCAACACTTTCTGCAATGTTTGAAGACAGATTACTTCAGGATAGATGTCTGGCAAGATTGGACAGATTAATTGATTTGTGCAAAAAAGAAATTGTAAGAACACAATTTCAGCCAGAATTCAATAAACTTGCACACTGGTATCTTGAGAGGTACACGAGGGTGAGAGACACCTATCTTGGCTACGGAAGGGATCTGAACAGGGGTTTTAGAGATTTCCAGGATAGAGGTGTGCTAGAAATTATCACAGTGGGTGCTACACATGGCTTCCTTCCTTTGCTTTCAATTAACCCCGATTGTGTGAGAGCGCAGATTGGAGTCGCTGTACGGAATTATAAAAGGGTTTTTGGACGGGAACCTAGGGGTATCTGGCTACCAGAATGTGGATATATGCCAGGACATGATGAGTTTCTGAAAGAGTTTGGAATAAGGTACTTTTTTGTGGATACCCATGGTCTTCTCTTTGCAAAACCGCGCCCCAGATACAGTGTATATGCTCCTGTGTACTGTCCATCAGGTGTTGCAGCGTTTGGAAGAGATGTGGAATCTTCAAAGCAGGTTTGGAGTGCAAAGGAAGGCTATCCTGGTGATTACAATTACCGCGAATTTTACAGGGATGTGGGATGGGATCTAGAGTATGAATACATCAAGCCCTACCTTCATAGAGACGGAAAAAGATGTTTTGTTGGCATCAAATACTACAGAATTACTGGTCCAACCCAGCACAAGGAACCGTATGTGCCAGAAAATGCAGTTGCAAAGGCGGCAGAGCATGCAGGTCATTTTATGTGGTGCAGGGAAAAACAGATAGAATACCTTTCCTCACATATGGACAGAAAACCAGTGGTTGTTGCTCCTTATGATGCTGAGCTTTACGGACACTGGTGGCATGAAGGTGTGGATTTTCTCTATTTCCTTTTCAAAAAATTGTACTATGAGCAGGAGACTGTCAAGCCTATTACTGCAAGTGAGTACCTGAAGGAGTACCCTGAAAACCAGGTTGTGGAAGTAAATTTTTCAAGCTGGGGATGGAAGGGATACTGTGAGGTATGGCTAAATGGAAGCAACGACTGGATTTATCGCCATCTTCACAAGGCAGGGGAAAGAATGGTAGAACTGGCAAAAAAGTACAGGGATGCAGAAGGGCTTTTGCAGAGGGCATTAAACCAGTGTGCTAGGGAACTTCTCCTGGCTCAATCTTCTGACTGGCCATTCATAATGCACACAGGAACAGATGTGGAGTATGCTACGAAAAGGTTCAGGGAGCATATTATAAACTTCACAAATCTTTACAATCAGATAAATAGTGGAAATATTGATGAGGGGTTTTTGAAGGATCTTGAGTACAGACATAACCTGTTTCCCGAGATTGATTACAGAATATATGCAGAATAGTTTAATGGATTTCTCCACAAATGATTGTGTGCACACAAACACCTTAAGCACAAGTGCTTACACTTCACTACTCACAGAAAGCAAGCTCCTGAGTAATTTTACATCCTATACTAGAGGCAAAAATCTATAAACTTCCTTGGATTTCTTTTACTCATGATTGTAGCCGAGATAAGTGTGGTTCCCATCGGAGAAGGCACAAGCGTGGGAAAATATGTGCGGCTGGCAGTGAAAGCGATAAAGGATTCTGGTGTAAAATATAATGTCTCTCCAATGGGTACATGTTTTGAAACGGAAACAATAGAAAAAGCACTTGAAATTGCCAGTAAAGCACACAAAGCGGTTGTATCTGCAGGAGCAAAAAGAATTGTGACTACGCTTAAAATAGACGAGCGTCTGGATGCACCTCACAGTATGGAAAAGAAAATAAATTCGGCAACAAGAGAGGAGTAAGATGGTAATATTGGTGAGATACGCAGAGATTGCTTTGAAATCCGAATTTGTGAGAAAGGGAATGGAAATAGCACTCATAAGAAGTATTGAGGACAAATTGCTTTCACACGGGATAGAGGGAAAAATTTGGAGGGACAGGGGGCACATCTACATTACTAGCAATCGTGAAAAGGAAATTGCTCCAATTCTTAAAAAAACCTTTGGTGTGGTTTCTTTCAGTCATTGTGTGATGTGTAGTTCCAGGATTGAAGAAATTAAAAGAGCAGTTGCAAATTTTGCCGCTGATGTTTCTGGCAACTCAAAAACCTTTGCAATCAGGGCAAGAAGAGAGGGAGAATTTGGCTTCACAAGTATGGACATCGGGAGAATTGCTGGTAGTGCGGTCCAGGAAAAGTTACCGTATCTGGAGGTGAATCTCAAAAACCCCGAGCTAGAAATCTATGTGGAAGTGAGGCAAAACGGCACATACATATACTCAGAAAAACAGAAGGGACCTGGTGGGCTTCCATATGGAACCCAGGGGAGGGTTGTGGCTCTGATAAGAAATGAAAGGGATGTCATTGCAGCGTGGCTGTTGATGAAGCGCGGATGTAAAATTTATGCAATGGGAAAACAGAGCAGAATTTGTGAGCGACTGGATGAATGGCATCCACCTGTTTTTGAGGAAATAGACCCAACAATTGGGAATGCACTGAGGTTTGCAAAGAGAAAAAAAGCCCAGGGCATCGTATGCGGCATGGAACCTGAGGATTTGTTGAGAGAACTTCCTGAGCCTGCAGAGATGCCGATTTTTCTTCCACTTTCTGGTCTAAATGAAGCCGCAATTGCCAGTCTAAAAGCACAGATTGAAGGAGTTGAGAAATTTTGAGAGGATATGTTCATGTGTATACAGGCAAAGGTAAGGGAAAGACAAGTGCGGCTCTGGGACTTGCTGTGAGGGCACTCGGCAGAAATTTGAAGGTGTGTATTGTACAGTTTATGAAAGGATTGGAAACTGGCGAACTTCTGTTTTTCAGGGGTGTAAAGAATATTGAAATCCGTCAGTTTGGTAGCGGAAAATTCGTTTCAAGGGGAGACAAGAAAGAGAGGGAAATTGCGCTTGCAGGACTGGAATACGCAAAATCGCAGATGCTCTCTGGGAAATTTGATATTCTAATTCTTGATGAGATAAATGTTGCAATAACCATGGAAATTCTAGAAGTATCTGAGGTAATCAAACTGATAGAGTTAAAGCCAGAAAATGTTGAACTTATTCTAACTGGTAGAGATGCACCCCAGGAAATCATAGAAATTGCTGATCTGGTAACTGAGATGCGTGAAATAAAACATTATTTTTCAAAGGGAGTAGAGGCAAGAAAGGGAATTGAGTATTGAGCATTCTGCAATGAAATCTTTCATTCCCAAGAGGCAAAACTTTATATTCAATTTGGCATTTCATGGAAATATGAAGTTTGTCAGAATATCACAGGCAGAACTGGTGAAAATCAAGGAACTCTACGAAGGCGTAATGTCACATGCCTGTCATGGGCTCTTCTTCAGAGAAGGTGCAATATTCGGTGCAGAAATTGCAAATGAGGCACTAAAAGACAAGGGAAGTTACTTCAAAATTGTGGAGATGCTAATAAAAAACAGAGGATGGGTGGATGACATTACTTTCAAAGAAAACGAAGTAGTTGCCCATGGCTCAATTGAAGTGACGCCTTCAGAGATTCCCACATGCCACAGGCTTAGAGGACTGATCAGACAGATATACGAAACATACTATAATACAAAAGTTCATTGCGTTGAAGTTGAATGCGAAAGTACAGGCAAACCCAAATGTGTGTTTAAGATAGAATCTATCTAAAGGAGGAATAAAAATGCCAGTGAATATGAATGAGGTTGTAAAAACCCTGAAAATAAATACTGGGGCAATTGCAGTAGCCGTAGTGAGCAGAGATGGACTTGTGATTGCAGCAGAAATGCCGCCTGGTGTATATACGGAAACCTTTGCAATCATGTGCGCAACAATCCTGGGAGCTAGCATAACTGCTACTTCCGAACTAAAGAGAACTACTCCAGACCGAATAATTTTAGAAAGTTCAGACACCAGAACAGTTATTCTGGGAGCTGGAAAGAAGGCACTCCTGATCTGTGTGGTAGACAGCACGAAAGACCTGAATATGGTAATGGGAGAGATGCAGAAAGCCGCAGATGCAGTGAGAGCACCCTGATACTGTATGCAACCTCTAATTGAATTTCGTGTTCTTGACATAAACTCGGAGTATGTGGGAGTGAGCAGAGAAAAACTGATGGTGAATGCTGGGAGAGCGCTGTGTGAAGTTGTTGAGGAAAATTTTCCTGCAAAAAAAATAGTTGTTGTTTGCGGTCCTGGTAACAACGGTGGTGATGGATTCGCAATGTCTGCAATGCTCGGAAAGAGAAGGGAAATTACTGTGTGCCTTATGGAACGCCCAGAAAAAATTAAATCAGAGATAACAAAGAAGCAGTTCAGAAACTGCAGAA
This sequence comes from Thermoplasmata archaeon, assembly GCA_049970095.1. GTDB lineage: Archaea > Thermoplasmatota > Thermoplasmata > Lutacidiplasmatales > SKW197 > SKW197. The sequence continues at coordinate 35,075 of JBMFNP010000010.1, forward strand.
AGGTTTGCAGGGTAGAAACCTGGGAAAATATTGAGAAACTCGTAGGCAATGCGGAACTCATAGTAGATGCAATTTTTGGCACAGGGTTGAACAGACCGCTCAGTGGAAAATATGTAGAAGTGATAGAAAAAATCAATGGTGCAGATGCCCCAGTACTTTCTGTGGATGTCCCAAGCGGTTTTCCTTTTGATACTGCAGTAAAGCCAGATATTACGGTCACCTTTCATGATATAAAGGAAGGGATGAATGAAAAAAATTCTGGTAGAATAATTGTAAAAGACATAGGCATTCCCCTCCAGGCAGAAGCGGAAACAAATTTCGGAGAATTTGCACTTTATAAGATTCCTGAAAAAAATTCACATAAAGGAGAAAATGGTAGGGTGCTGGTCATTGGTGGTGGACCATATACGGGTGCACCTTTTTTTGTGGGATTAAGTGCGTACAGAACTGGGGTGGATTTAGTTCACATAGCCACAACCAGCGAAGCGTACGATGTGATCCGCTGCTATTCTCCTCTTTTCATTGTTCATAGATTACCGGAGAAAACTGCAGAAGCACTGGAATTTCTGTTAGAAAATAGTAGAAAATTTAATGTGTGTGTAATTGGTCCTGGTATCGGGAATCGCTCGGATATACAAGAACTCTGTGCTAAATTTATCTCAAATTCAGAAATTCCTCTCGTTGTTGACGCTGATGCGATAAAGCTGCTCGCAAAAATTCCCACAAAAGCTCATGTTCTGGCTACACCACACGCAGGGGAATTTTTTGAGTTAACTGGTGAGAAATTACCAGATGAACTTGAGAAACGCAAGGAAGTGGTGAAAAAATATGCTGGAAAAATGGGAATAACCATCCTTCTGAAAGGAGAAGTGGATATTATCTCTGATGGAACCCATGTGAAGGTAAATAGGACTGGAAATCCTGGAATGACCGTTGGAGGCACAGGGGATGTACTTGCAGGTATCTGTGCAGCACTGATAGCAAAAGGAAATACACCTTACCAGGCAGCAAGATTGGGTGCATTTATATCTGGACTTGCTGGAGATAGTGCATTTGAAAAATATGGGTATTCGCTTCTCCCTACAGATGTAATTGAGGCAATTCCGCATGTGATCCTGGACGGTTTGAGGCGCATTGCTGAATAAGGGAGTTCAAGGGCGCTCTTAAATTGTTTTGGTATCATAAAGAGTTTGTTTTTCCTGGTTAAAACCACTTAATGCAACTACGGAAATGTAGTCAAAATGGAAATTTGAGAGATTGCGATTTTCATAACAGCACCCGGCTGTTTTCTCTTTGTCTTCTTCCCAGGTGTGAGCTACAGTGTTTTTCTTAGTGCATTCGCAAAGGAAGGGGTTGCATTTACAATTCCAGTTCTCAATATTGTTCTGATTGTTAGTATTGCTTACATGCTCACGCTTCTGCTCACATCCTATGCAGCAATAAAGGCGTCAAAAATTCCCCCAGCAGAGGCACTGCGGTATATTGAGTGAGGCATATGGATAAAAATGGAGAAAAAAGAGGCAAATTCATAGCCAAGGAACCCAATATTCTTCGCCACCGAAATAAATGCATGCCCATTTTTCACTGCCAACCAGCACAATGTCTTTCACTGCAAATATTTGTCCTATGAGGGCAGTATCTACAATGTGCGAGTTTGCATCTGGTTTTAAGTAAATTTGCGCGTACTTGCCCTGCACTAAGTAGTAATTTCCAGTACTAAGCACTTTAACAGAGGATGCAATGACCCAGCCTGGCTTTTCATCATACCATATCTTGTACCATGTAGCGCCGTTGAATGTTATAGTCTCTACAGAAACATATACCTGGTTCCGATAAACTGTACCAATTTTCGGGAATGATGTGGAGGGACCGGAACGAACACTTAAACTACTCGCAGTGATTTTTATGTATTTTGGTGTGGTTGTTCCAAGATCTTCAATGTGGTAAAAATTGTATCTTGTGAAATATTGCTGATAATAGTCCCAGGGATAGTGGTACCTGTCGGATGTGTGTGCGTTCACCTTTGCATTTTTCCCACTGCCCTCAACGATTGTCAGAGTATGTACCCAGTGGTCGCCATCTGCGTAACCAACAAGAATTACATCTCCCACAGTCATATAATCTGGGATTGTGCCGTTCCATCTGCCGGTTTCATCCCGCACTATATATGAGAATTTCACATTTTGCTGTTTCACAAGGTGGGTATGGTAGTTGTCCACATATGGAATTGTGCCACAAGGATCTGAACCAATAACTCCACCTCCCTTTCCATCTGTACCCTTCCAGATGCTTAAACCACCAGATATCTGGGACTGAGTACCGAAATTTGCACAATCTCCACCCTGTCTCGAATAATCCCGGTAATCTGGGTTGTAGTAATGCCAGTAGAGGTCAGAATATGCAGCAGTGCGTTCCCTTGAATATTTCTCCACTGATGGGAGAGGTCTTGGGGAATTTACGCTGATGGATGCAGTTATTGTGAAATGACCAGAACCACTGTGTCTTTCAACAAGGATATAATAGGTTCCTAAGGGGTTGTTTACGGTTATTTTTTCATTGCAGTTTTTTCCGTTGCTTTTGTAATCATAGGCACTCCTGCTTGGCAACTGTGATTTTTTCACAAATAAATCAAAATCAGCATTTGAAGGTCCTGAGAGCAGAATTGTAAGTGCAGTACCAGAGGACACAGTAATTTTGTAGAAGGCTTTTGTCTGTGATGGACACAATGAGCCAGACGCAGGGATGCCACTTGTAAGCTCAACAACATCTGTGCTGTTGCTATTTCCTCCACCGTTGCCACCACCGTTGTTGCCTTCAAGAGT
>JBMFNP010000011.1:0-37839 GCA_049970095.1 Thermoplasmata archaeon
CAGTTGTTGGTTAGGTTGAGGTACACATCTTTGTAATACCATACTCCGTGGTCTTTCCAGAACATGACTAGATCTTCATAACTCACAGGTGAAGAGCATAGGGTAAAGCCCGTAATCAATACTTCATCACCAGGATGCTGTAACCAGACATCACAAACTCCAACAGACATTGCACCCCCCATTCTATCAGTGCTGGGATATGGGACAGGAGTAATGTCTATTGCTTCAAATCCTGTGCCATTCCACATAATCATAACATACCGTGAGACTATTTCCATTACATTATTGGTTTTGTTAACATCAACCAAGCAAAAAATCCCGTGTCCTCTATCAGAGATTATAGCATATTTTTCATAACTTCCATTGTTCTCCGTTATCCAGTTCCATGTTGTATTGTCCCAGTAGGTTTCGTATAAACGCCCCATGTAAGTGACCGTAAGAATCTCATCTCCTTCATGTGCGCTATCAAAATCACCTATTGCAAGATGATGGGCACATTCTTTCCATCCATCTGGAGAATACGGATAGTCAAAAACCATTGTTGCTTCCCACTGCCCCGTACTTCTGTTGTATCCAATCACCGTGAGATTCCAGTAGCCATGGACAATCTCGTTTCCAGGATACTGTGGATCCACATCCTCTATTCCCAACCCTCGTTCGTAGTACCAACCCTCCCATTCTCTCTCCTCCCATATTATGCTTGATGTCCACTCAATACCTGATCCATGTGTTTCCGCAATATATGAGGGATCGTACGCGTAATCCCACACCACTTCATTTCCATCCCAGTTTCATTTATATCTCCAATTGCAACACTTATTCCTGCTATTCCAATTTTCGGCAATATACGATACGCAAAAACAGGCGGTTCTGCTTTTGTTTCTCCATTTCCCACCACCCCAATACTACAAACTATTTACTATTATTCCAATTGCCATTACCCATACCTTCTTCATGCTTTTGCCTCCTCCATTATTATATTTGCATCGTTTATTAACTGACCAACTGTAGCACACAGAGACGCAATCATTGTTCCCATTCCAATGCCCTTCAATATCATGTTTGCACAACTGCTTGTGCGGAAATATTTTGCCAAAGAAACTGCTGATGTGATTACAGAGTACAGGTCGTTAATAAATACAATGACTTTCAGGAATATTGGTGGAATCCATGGCTTGAGAAATCCGAGTATAAGATTTCTGCAATTTGTCAATGGGACTGCAATTGCCCCCAGTATATTTTTTATTGTGGTGTTTATCATCTCTATTGCGTTTTCTACCTGCTTCTTAATCTCCAACACATTCTCAACTTGGTTTTGAATTGTATTCTCTAACTCACTCAATGTCTCATTTAGCTTTGCCATTATCTTTGTTTTTATCTCATTGTAGAGGCTCTCTGTAGCATTTCTAAACTCATATTTTAGTTTTTCTACAATCTCTACATCACAAACAACCAGATAATCTTATTATAGTTTGCCTGCACAAATGCCTTTATACCATTCCAGATTGGCTCCAGTACCTGGTTTATTAACTGGTTTATCTGGTCCCAGAGCCAGTTTATGGCTTCACTTGCTATGCTTTTCACTTCTTCCACGAATGCCTTAAGCATCGTGAGAATCAACTGGATTGTTCCTTCTACCGCACCGTCAGCATGCGCACTGGCATTGCATCCATTTCCATTGATGTCTGCAATGGTTATGGAAACATCGTAGCCAGATACCCATGTGTTCCACGAAAGTATTGGGACTTCCCATTTGTGGCTATATTCGTAGCGCTTCACTGCACTGCAATTCACATAATCACTTCCAAGCCCCTGCGGTACCACTGTAATGCTTTCCAGTCCTGCATTATCTTCCGCAACAAAACTCACTGTAAGATAGATTTTCACATATGGCACACTATTTTCTGTTACAATTACAAAATTCACATTTGCAGTGATGCTTCCATTTATCCATGGATCCCTGCCTTCGATCTGCCACTGCTCTGTTGCGTTCTCATAGGGGTCTTTGATGCTACAGTACAAACTTCTCATATCCTCCTTCTTCCATAGTGCCAGAGTATTGCAGGCACCGCAACTACAACGCACAGCACAGGCTGTAAAATCCATGTGGTTTCGCTCACACTTGGGTTCTCGTAAACTTCGTGCAACCCCCCAGTTCCTACAGCAATTTCATTTCCAGGATGCATTGGGTCAAATTCACCTATCTCTATATCCTCAATCCATGTATCTTTCACATATATCTCTGCCTTACGCCAGACATCATTTTCCTCCCAGAGCAAAAATACAATCCCACTGGTACCTCCCGCCACTATCTCGTTGCCCGGATGTCCTGACAAGCAGTCGCCCACAGCAACAGCACGTGTATTCCCTCCTATATCCCATGCTATACGCTTAACCTCGTAGCCACTGCCATCCCACCAGACCAAACCCACTTGTGACCAACCGCTCCCCCAGATTATTTCTTCTACTTCGTTGGTGGTATTTAATTCGGCTACGCGCCCCGCCCATAATGCGGCTGGAACGTTAGAGTATATCACAATTGTTTCATTGTACCATCCAGTTCCATTCCATGCATATTCTGTAATGTTCTCCTCTGTAAACACCACGCACTCATTTCCATCAAACCTTGGATCAAAATTACCTATGTCACAATCATATGCAGGAATACCTATGTGGTTTTCATCTATTACTTCATTCATCCATGTTCCATTATCTGCTTTATAAAATTCTCTGACTATATTTCCAAGAGTAACACACAATAACTCGTTTCCTTGGTGTCTTGGGTCAAAATCACCTATTTTCAGTGCCTCTACTGTCGCTTCATACTCAACCCATGGATTCCATATTGTCTTGTTCGTCCAGTTCCCTGTTGTGCGATCATAGGTAAGCACAATCAGTTCGTATAGACCTTCTACAACCTCAGCGCCTTCTACATCTGGGTCTAAATCACCCACTGCAAGTGCTGGAACATACCAGACATCATAACTTCTGTTGAAAAGCCTTTTATTGTACCATATGTCTCCTTCTCCGTACACATATTCAGGGCCATAACCCAAGCCAGTATACACGAGTTCATTGTATGGCCAAGAGCATTCTACCTCACCAATTTCTATTGCCTCGCTAGTAGAATTGCTCCACTTAATGCTTATTTTCCGACAAACGAGTACTGGTGAATAGGATTTCTCACCATAGCATCCACAAAGAGTGGAAGAGAGAACAATAAATGCTAAGAAAAAAACATAATAAACTGTCTTCATATTTCCGCCTCCTTTTGTATTTCGCTTATGTCATTATAGGTTTGATAGATTGACATTACCAGCGAAGATGATGTAGTTCCAAGACCTATGCCTTTCAAGATTATGTTAGCACACCCCATGTTCTTGATGTATTTGACTAAAGAAATTGCTGAGGAAAAGATAGAATATAAGTCGTTGATGACAACTAGGATTTTCATGAATATTGGTGGAACCCAGGGTTTTAGGAGGCTCAAAAAGATTTGCCTGCCAGCACCGATCGGGTCTTCAAGGATTTTTGTGGCAGTTTTCACTGCTTTTTCTATGATATTTCTCACCTCCTCTATTTTCTGCTTCACCTGATTTATTATTTCCTCTATCTGTTGCAGCTGCTGGTTTACTGTATTCTCTGCCTGGCTCAATATTGCAGTAATGTTCTGCTCCAGGGATGTTTTTAACTCATCTACGATGGTCGTAATATTCTCCTCTATGCCGTTGGAAATATTCCCCACAATCTCTTTGATAATGTTATCTGGTCTTGGATTTATGGGAGATAGTGGGTCCACAAATAGAGAAAGCGTCTTATTTACCTTATCCACCAGTATGCCTCTCAACTTCTCCTTCAAAAACTCTCTGACTTTCTGCATGACAAGCTCTTTCTTGTAGAAATCAATGTTTTTGAGTGCTTTTTCTATTGTCTCATAGATGTAATTGATGCCACTGTCAATGAAATTCGTGAGATTTTCACCAACAATCCTGGAAATGTTTGCAACAATCTGTTTCATTTTCTCTGTTATTGCGTTTTCTATATCCCACTCAGTCGGATTTGGTGGCAGGTTTTCCAGTGGCAAATACTTCTTCACAAAATCCAGCACTATACTCATTATTATACCAGAGTATTCCATCAGTATTGCTTTCCAGTCCCTTTTCATCCCATACACTGCGTTCACTATGCCACCCACCGAAGAGGCAAACGCTTTCCCCTGGGCAAAGAACGGAATTGATTCCAGAGTACCTAGACCATTGCCAAGCAGTGCGTACAGAGAAGAGCCTTCAGGGTTTGCAAGAAACTGCTGTATCAGGTCAATCAGTGCATTCACATACCCTTCTATGTCTGCAATTGCGCTCCTTGCTTTTTCTAATCCAGCCCTCACATACTCTTTTAAGATTCCAAGCATGTTTCTGATTTCTGCCTTTATCTGCAGGATTATGAATGCTGGAATATCCGAGTAATTGCCACTCAGGGCTATGTCCACAACCTTTTTCACCCATTCCATGCCTTGTGGCAGCACACTGCAGATTGCATTCACTATCATATCCTTGCAGAGTTTTATTACTGTATCCACAAGTGTGCTTACAAGCGTCGCAAATGCGCTTGTTATGCTGGCAATCACATTGCTTACCGTGTAGATGATCTCAAGAATGCGAAGATAGATGTTGCCAATGTAGCTTTGGATGTATTTCTGCATTGCTTCTTTTGGGTTTTCGCCAAATGCGAGAATATTGTTGCCCTTCTTCATGAACAGGATTGCTACATCCCTGTAGTTGCCTTTCACAAACAAGTCTATGCCTTCGTAGATTGGCTCCAGTACCTGGTTTATTAACTGGTTTATCTGGTCCCAGAGCCAGTCTATGGCTTCACTTGCTATGCTTTTCACTTCTTCCACGAATGCCTTAAGCATCGTGAGAATCAACTGGATTGTTCCTTCTACCGCACCGTCAGCATGCGCACTGGCATTGCATCCATTTCCATTGATGTCTGCAATGGTTATGGAAACATCGTAGCCAGATACCCATGTGTTCCACGAAAGTATTGGGACTTCCCATTTGTGGCTATATTCGTAGCGCTTCACTGCACTGCAATTCACATAATCACTTCCAAGCCCCTGCGGTACCACTGTAATGCTTTCCAGTCCTGCATTATCTTCCGCAACAAAACTCACTGTAAGATAGATTTTCACATATGGCACACTATTTTCTGTTACAATTACAAAATTCACATTTGCAGTGATGCTTCCATTTATCCATGGATCCCTGCCCTCGATCTGCCACTGCTCTGTTGCGTTCTCATAAATATCCATGATGCCATCACCATCTGTATCAGAAAGTACAGGATCACTGTGATTGAGGAATTCGTCATAGTCGCTTAGCCCATCATTCTCTGTATCCTTCCTTGTGGGATTTGACCATGTGTGATATGTGCCCTTCTTTTCCTTTGTTTTCTGCCAGATTACTGTATAGTTCCAGCCACGCAGTTCCTGATAGTCGGTGAGATTATCCTCGTCTGTATCATTCTGAAGTGGATTTGTGGATGGACGATTGACTGGAATTCCTGGCTGTGTAATCACCCCAAGTTCTGTACCATCCCAGAGCCCATCATTGTCTGTGTCCTTGCGGACCGGAGATGTTTTGTATCCAGTGTTCCCAGTTATCTCCTGCACATCCGTTAGTCCATCACCATCTGTGTCTGCAAGATTTGGGTCCGTTTCATTTTCACTCACTGCACCATCATGGTTTCTGTCCTCTATGCCATCATTCAAACCATCGCTATCTGTGTCTGCAATTCCTGGTTTTGTCTTTGTCCCTCCCCCATCTGCGTCATTGATAAAATTGCCCCTGCTTAAATCCGTGTCTTTGGTTATCAATCCACAAGTTAATCCGAGTTCCAGACCATCTGGTAAACCATCCTGGTCCGTATCAGGATCCAGTGGACTTGTGGCTGTGCCTCCTGTACCTGTAAACTCAGCAGAATCCAGCAAACCATCATCGTCTGTGTCTGCATCGTTCGGGTCTGTTTCTGTGCTATCTACCATGCCGTTGTGGTTTGCATCCTCTCCATGATCATATATTCTGTCATTGTCTGTATCTTTGTCAAGAGGATCTGTTTTCGTTGTAGGGTCAGCATCTGCAATAAAGTGTCCTGCATTCGTGTTCGTGTGCTGCAAAGGTGCGGTTATACCGCATTCCAGTCCATCAGGAAGATTGTCATCATCCGTGTCCCAGTCAAGTGGATTTGTCCCGTATTTCATCACTTCATCGCCATCACTTAGCCCGTCATCATCACTGTCTGCATCATTTGGATCTGTGCCAATCTGCAATTCCATATGATTGCTCAAGCCATCAAAATCACTGTCTGTGTTTGCTGCTACACGCCAATCAAGGGTTTCCTGATGGTTTCGCCAGAAATCAATCTTGCTGTGTGCTGTCGCAGAATCATTAGTTGTTGCGGTGAGGGTAAAGTTTAGGTATTTTACACCTGTCCCAGATTTATACTGAATGTAAAGAAAGCGACTAGTTGATTCTCTCCCTGAAATCACCAGCATGTAAATGGGTGCACCATCAGAAGCATTTACTTCTGCTAAATTGTTTCCATCAGTTGAGATGAGACGCTGCGCACCATTTGGCAGGGCATTAACAATGCCACTATAACTGAAGTTACCTCTGCTGCCGTTAATTGGCACCGGGACCACGCTGCTGTTATTAATTGGCACCACGACCCATGATGTGTTTGTGTATATTAATCTCTTTGCACCTTCGTCATAGATTGCATTTGTGCGGAAGACACAGTATGTTTCGGAATAGTCATTGTACACACTGGAAGTGATTGTCGTGTAATACTTGACAGTTGCATTTGCGTTTGCACTTATACTGAAACAATTAGGCTTTGGCACCCAAATATTTTTGCCAGCATGTGTACTCAAACCTGAATAAACCACATCTAATGTATCTGACCCTACCTCGTAGAAAAGATGCACATACACCGTGGAATATATCGCAATATCATTACTCACTGTCAATCTTACCGTACAATTGTTCTCTGCTTTGATGGAACTTTTTGATATTTCTTCGTTTCTAATTTGGCCACCATTATCATTTATATCTGTGTCCCAGGCATTTATGTCGTCCCAGTAGCCAACAGCTGGTTCGTAATCTGTATTATTTCTCCATTCAAATTCCTGGCCATCAAGCAATCCATCTTTATCGCAGTCAGGGTCTGTGGGGTCTGTCTCAAGATGAATGTTTTTCTCCCTATCTATATCCAGTACAGTGTTCCGCAGATATTTTGGCACATTGTTCACTGTCACCTTAACCTTCACCCAGTTTTCATCACCATCGCTCAGCCCATCATTGTCCGAATCATAAACCAAGATGTCTGGCAGGTGTGTATAAATTCCATAAATCTCCATCGGATTCTGACCACAATGCATCCGCGAATCCCAGTACGGGGTGCTCTTTAGATTAAGCAGATAAAGGAATTCGGTGCCATCCTCCACACCATCAAGGTCAGTATCTAGCATCTGCGGATTCGTAACTTTCCCGATTTTTCCATTCTTTGCAACTCCATTTTCCCAGACAATCCCACCAGTACCTGCACACTCACCAATTTCCTTACCAGAAACCCATATCCAGGAATCCGGATAGTAATAATTTTCCAGATTGACATTCCACACACCTTCTCCGAGGTTCTGTCCATCCTTCCACAGGGGTGCAACTGCAGAGAAGCCCCATTCATTTGCAAGAGTGTTGTTTGTGGCAACTTCAAGCCAACCATCAGGGAGTCCATCACCATCCGTGTCTCTGACCACGGGGCTTGTCTCATTCTGGCTCAGAACTCCATCCTCACCAGTTTCATAAGCATCCGTCAATCCATCATTGTCACTGTCCACATCAAGTGGATTTGTAAACCAGTATTCCTGTCTATCACTCAAACAATCACAATCCGTATCCCTGAACAGCGGATTTGAACTCACCTTTAATGTATAAACATTCTCAACTGGAGAAATTATTTCTGGCATCCCCTTCTGTGAAAATGTAAATAATGGTCTTGAATGGGGAATGGTGTATGCAGCAACCGGGTCCAAAAAGGAGGTGGTTACTATTGAACAATCCCTCACATTTATTTCCCATCCATCTTTCTCAACACCATCAATCAGTCCATCCCCATCTGAATCTTCCTGTGTGGGATCTGTGAATGGGACATAGCTCTGCACATATGGAGCAAGTGGAATTTCCTTTCCTTCAAGGAAGCTGGCATATTTGGGCTTAGAAGTTGCGGTAATTTTTGCAGTGCAATTCCAACCAGAAAGTTCGGCAGCATCTGTTAATCCATCCCCATCTGTATCATTATTCACGGGCGAAGTTTTTGCATATTTCAGCATGGAAAAAATACTGCTGGAAAGCATGTAGAGATTATTTTTACTGTCAGTGATAATTGAAACAGTATTGTTCCTGATAATCTGAGATGGGGTGTTAAGGGCAGGATAGAATTTTGAAAATGGAGGAGCAGTAATGCTCACATTGAGCCCATCAGCCCAGATTACACTCCCATCCTTGAGGAGTGAAAGTGCGCGCACATTCCCGGCTGGAATTTCTATACCTTCTGGTGTAATTATTTTAGAGTTGCCTCCGAGGTACGCCCCGTTCTCTGCGGCAGCTACAACATCCCATGAGGAGTTGGAAATTGCAAAACTATCATTCAGCATGATATTCCGCAAACTTGAGTTAATCGCATAAACCCTTGTGGGGGTTGCAAAAAACACAGTGGTAAGATTTGCAGCAATTGATTTTACAGCAAACACATTATTTGCCAGTACCACTCCTTCGTAGTTGCCTGCCTGTTTTCGTTCGTACACCATGATGGTGCCATTACCTGGCACAATAAATATTGTACCGCTTCCATTTACACAAAAGCCCAGAGTGGATGAAGAGAAGAGTGTCTTGAGATACTGGGTGGTTCTGAAGCGTTCAAATTCTCCTTTTGCAATTACCACCTGATTGCCCACTTTACATGAAATGTAAAGATTGTCTGTGCTATCAAAACTGATGCCCAGAATATTTGATGGAGATATGTGATTGCCATCTACATAAACCTCATAGTTAATTGTGAGGGTGAGGTTGTCCACTGCCCTAAACGGTAAGAGTTCAATTCCATCAGGAATGCCATCGTCATCGCTATCTCTGTCAACCATGTTTGGATGCCCATCATTATCTGTATCTGAATTCCAGAAAATTTCTTTGCCATCAATCACCCCGTCATTATCACTGTCTGCATCCAGCATATTTACAATGCCGTCTCTGTCAGAATCTTTATTATAATCAGCCTCCAGTGCGTCCTCAACGCCATCACCATCACTGTCCGCATCGTTTGCATTTGAAAGCATATCTGTAATTCCATATGTATTTGAATGTTCGCAATCATAGTACCAGCAGGGTTCCATTCCATCCCTGATACCATCGTCGTCACTGTCTATATCAAAAGGCGAAGAAACATATATTTCGCAATCCCTGTATGCAGCATCTGGTAACCAGTTATAGGTAAGTGTAGGTGTCGCATTTACATCAAGGCGAAAAACATGGCAGAAGCCAACATAACTCTCATTAAGTTCATGTGGGAGTTCAGGTATCCACAGGTAGAGGTTTGAGCCATCTGCGCTTCTGTAGAATCTTGAATTATCTGGTAGAAGGTAGAGTGGAAGATTTTCCCTTGCAGAAAGCGGTGAATTGTTCATTTTGATTTCACTGCTTTTTACACATCTTTCAAAAACATATCTATTTGCAACAAACCCATTTGAAAAATTCGCACGAAGCTCAATCCAGGTTCCCTGCCCGTAATTCTCAGCGGTGACCGCACCCTGAAATGCATTTGTGCGGAAAACTACCATACTTGCCTCCCGTGTATCATTGAGCCCATCATTGTACTCAATTACACCAGATACAAAGCAATCTGTGTTCTCAGATAGTGGGTTTGTGTAAACCAACCCCTCAATTGAGTTTGGAAGCCCATCACCATGGCGTGCCTGTTCGCTCTGTCCATAGCCACTGTATGTGTATAACCTGATGCCAGAATTTACATAAACTGTAAATTCATTTCCAACTGCAGGATGGCAGTACATGGCGCGGAGTGGAGAACCCCAATCAAACTGCCAGAAGAATTTTTCTCCAATGTATTTCACAACCACATAGAAATATGGAAGATTGCAGTCCTTTATGTCAATTCTGTACCAGCCATTGCCATTAAGCACACTCTTTCCCTTCCAGAAAAGTGGTGAAGCAAAGGGAGTTACATTTTCTTCCCATGCCCTGATTTCCAGAGAGAACTCTGAGTTGTTTGCATCTTCATGCCAGAGAGAGATTGCAATGGAGGAGATTGTTTTTTCATTGCTATTGTTAATCAAGACAGCCCAGGCATTAAATCTTTCATTCACGGGTACCATCCAATCTATAGAGTATGTCTCCCCATTTATTGTGAAATTATAGGTGAATAGAAAGTGTGTTGGTGGTTCATTCAGATTATGCCATGTGCCATTCTGGTAATATACACATGTACCCGGCAGGGAATTCCCAGACCAATTATCTTCCATTGACCAATTAGTCCCACCAATGAATGCCTCGCTGTCACCAGGGTCCACTTTTTTGATAACAAAATAACCCTTTTGGAGATAAATCCCAGTGTACTCCACCGTCACATTCCCCATCGTCTGGTTCACAGTAATCTCCCTCTCATCCAGCACACTTCCACTTCCAAGCTCCCCCATGTAAAGGGATACCTTGATTCTTGAGGAATTTGATGACACACTAATTGTGAGATTTTTAAGCTGCACAACATGCTCATATTCCATCACAATTCCTCTTGTAGGTATGGTTTCGTTTATCGTGTAATTTATGTACTGGGGTGGTGGAGACGGTGGGTGTGGAAAATTGCCACCCACCCTGGAACACTCCACAATCTCCTCTTCAAAAATATCCACATCTTCAGCAGCATCACTGGGATCAATGGGATTGAGAAGATAAATCACATCCCCTCCCTTCCTTGGCACCCAGTATTTGTCATACGGTTCCTTTGTTGCATAATAAACTTCATAACCATCCACACAGCCATCTCCATCACTATCTGGTTTTTCGGCATCTGTCTCACCAAGGGCACAAAGATAGCCATTGTCCAGATAATGAGCAAACTCAAATGAGGGAAGTTCAAATCCCCAGGCACTGGGAGAGGTAAAGTTCTCATGCAATCCATCCAGATTTAAATCTTCAAATTCCCATACCTGAATAATGCCATCACAGATACCAGATGCATGCCAGAATGAGGAATTATATTTACCGGATTGTGAAGGATAATACCTCCATCCATCTATGAACCCATCAGGTAGCCCATCATTGTCAGAGTCCTGGAGTAATGGTGAGGTATGTGTCGGGTGGTGTGCATATGAGGATATGCTTCCGTAAGAGAAAGGGGAGCCAAACATGAGCATTCTTTCAAAGCAAGAAGAGGGTTGTGGCACTACCTGAAGGGGAATGCTCACCTCCATATAATCCCTGAGCCCATCAATGTCGGTATCTCTGGACTGGGGGTTCATTTTATTTGCAATCTCAAATTCATCGCTCAGGCAATCTCCATCCACATCATCTGCAAGTGGTGACGCACCTCCATTGAATTCAAATCCATCAACCAGTCCATTTTTATCGCAATCTGCGTTCAACGGGTCAAGGCTAAATCGCGAAATCAATACCATTCCATCAAAAATCAGAGAAATGTTTGTGTCTGGAGTGAGAAGTATGCGAAGTGCGTACCTGCCCTCAGGGAATATGCCAGAGCATTTAAAATTCCCCTTCACAATTAATTCACTTTCATTATAATACACAAATCTGAAGTTTGGCTGGACAGCAGGTGTGTGCACTTCACCACCCTCCCCTAAAATCTCTATCTTCACCCATGCGGAGAGGTTTTCAGGAAGTGAAACCGCAGGGCAGTCCTCAGTGTCAAATGTAGAATTGATTATTGATACATCTAAAGTGCTGATGCAGTATTTTCCGCCTACAGTTATATTGAATGGGAGTTCAATGCTTGCAAAACCATTTTTTCCAGCAGAAAGCACAGTACCGAATTGGAGGTATGTATTTTTCCTTTTCTCACTGAACTCAAAATCCAGTGCATCTTCCAAATGCAGAGTTTTTTCGCAGAAATAGGAGAGAGTTTCTGCACCATCATTCAGTCCATCAAAGTCTGTATCTTCAAGGAACGGATCCGTGAAGGTTGTAAATGCTGCATAAATCCCCCAAATTTCCACAGACCCTGTTGCTTTTATACATACAGGAAAGTTTACACTTGAATTCTCATTTAGAATTGCTGGCATTGATATAAGGTTTCCAGTGTTTTCATTGATAAAGAACGAGTTTTTCCTCCATTCAATGCTACCATCATTTCTAACATCCACACTTACCGCATTCTGGTAATAGTATATTGCGCTGGATGTAAGTACAGAGAGCACACCCTCCCTGAGAGAGCATCCATCAATTTGAGAAAGTGTGTCTATGTAAATCTGCTTACCAGTTTCCATATCAATTGCGAGAAGGTCTCTGGCGCTTCCATTATGTACGGAGAACACCAGCGTGTTTCTGTAAAGTTTGATTGGTGGCTGGATAAGTTTTCCAACCACCACTTCCTTTCTTTCTCCTGTGGAAAGGTCATATTTCCAGAGAGCGCCATCGTATAACCATACCACATAATTTTCAGACATCTGGTAGTCAAGTATTTCCGAGCCCTCAAAAATTTTCCATGCATGGAATTTCTTCTTTGTAAAACTGGAAACAAAATCAGAGAAGTCGATGAGAAGGAGGGCTTTTGTTGTGCCGGTGCCGCTGAGCACAAGCATTCTGTTTTTGTAAATTAGAGGTGTGTACAATGACCATTGAAGCCAGGTAACATCACCTGTGCCTTCATCAGGCATAAGGCATGTGGAAATAACTGCGCCATATTCTATTTTTGTTATCTGAATGCGCGTTCCTCCACTTATCACTCGCAAAGAAACAATGGTGTTGTGATACACATCCGGGGCCGTGCCCTCAAACTCTATTACACCCGAACTCCCATCATGTGTGGTAGCGCACACCTTCCCATTTTCCTCCCAGACAACAAGGTTGTCAGAGGCTGTAAGATTCTTTGCACTCAAATTCCTTGCTTTTCCAATCGCCTTTTTCTCACCAGATGCTATGGAGTATGCATACACTGTTGCCTCATATCCATTCTTTTCAATGTAAAATATAGTGTTATTTGCTGTGGCTAATCCGCTTAGGTTTTCCTTGGAACCAACGGAATTTTTAGATGGCACTGTGGTGATGTTGAAAGAAAGTGTGACCAGAGGAGCACCAGCAGGCACTGTAATATTGAATTGAAGTTCTCCATTTCCTGAGATTGTTGAGCCTTCCTTTGCCGCGTTTCTTGTGAGGGCATCCATGTTATATATAATTATCCTGTCCAGGTGCAAATTGTCAGGGCCATCACATCCTATCCTCAGGGTGTCTGATAGAGAAACAGGAGCACAGCATCTGTACCATGAGAAGTTTTGAGTGAGATTAAAGGCTGCAAGTACTTGGTTACCTAGGGAAACATTAAGTGTACTCTCGCCTCTGCTTCGTGCCCTTACCATAACCATTCCATTAAACCACGAATTGCTGAAATTCAGATTTTTGAGGGGAATTGAAACCAGGGTGTTGGAAGAAAGGTTGAGCACCATACCGTTGCTGGCATTCGCTTCAAGGATTCTGTTTTCACCTAGCCATTCTGCTTCGATATATGCACTGGCATTCACAAAATTCGGGAATTCAAGAACATCCGAAAGTGCATCATCATCGCAATCCCTGATAAATGGAGAAGTTAGGCGCCGATAATACACATCCGTGGGGTTTTTGTTTTCGTCCATAACCCTGACAAACGCAAGTTTTTCAAACAAGGTGTAATTTGGTGTGAATTGGTTAAGGGATGTGGAATAGGCAGAAAATGTCATATTTGCCAGGATTTTCCTGTTAGTAGTAACATCAAATTCATCGGTTTCATACCACATGTAATTCTGTGTGAGTGTGGTGTTAAGCACATCATTTCCATTTGCTTTCACCACAAGCCTGTTCGTATTGTTGTCAGTACTTCTTGCCCTCAGCATCACCCTGTAAGTGCCATTTGGTAGATTTTCGGAAGGAGATTTTATGGGTACATTACTTTCCTGCTCGCGTTTTTGAAAGATGGGTTCACTGCTAGTTGGTTTTACAGCGTTGTTAGTTTTGTTCATGTTGAATGTCCAGTTAACTCCATACTTTGTTGCATTCGGGTCAGAAAAAACCATACTATTCTGATAATTGGATGCATTATCCCAGATGACATTTTTTGAGTTTTCTCTAGAATTAGAAAGTCCATCCCTATCTATATCCAAAGAGATCACGGGGAGTGTAACTGGTGGAGCAATCAATTTCAGCGTGCCATCTGGTGTTTTTAGTGTGTAGGGCGCATACCATGTGAGATCGTTACCAGTTTTCACAAAATACCATGGATTTGCTACTGCGGAATTGTTTTTTTGGATGAAAAGTAGAGGATTCCCAAAATTATCATTTCCCTCTGGCATAATTCCCTGCCTGCTTTCTTCCATCATGACTTCTATCGTGTTATTTGCATAAACAGAGGACCTGGAATCGCAGGCAATTGCGCTTGGATTTAGATTGCAATTGAAGGCAAGGAGGGTGCTGTTTACCAGAAGGGCGTCATGTTCTACTTCGTTAATCCTGAGATTGTATGCTGCAAGATGTGAGTTTACCATATGAATTCCTATTCTTCCTGAGACCTGCAGATTGTGCACAGTAAAAATTCTATCTTCAGCAATTAGCCCGCAGTCCTTTGCATAAATGGTAAGGTTTTCTATTTCAAAATCTCCCTCCTGATGTGTGTGCGTCCCTGTAATCTTGATCTCATCCAGATAAACACCACCGCCCACAGAAATATTTGAGAGAAATTCAAATCCAATTGATATTTCACAGTTCACATAATCATCAAGCCCGATAACTATATGCTTCCATTCGCTGCTGCTGGAGGTCTCAAAAATTATATCTCTGGTACCTCCAGATGCACATACTACTCTAAAACTTGCGTTTTCCAGGTCTGCAAAATAAGTGAATTCAAGGTAGGGGTGCATAATATCTGTAAGGGATACATTAAAGCCAGCAATTCCATCCATTCCTGAGCAATAGAATTTCTTTGTGGTTCCACTTACCTTGATGGCATCCAGATAAAAACCTTCTGTAAGTTCTCCATAATGCGGGGAAATAAACTCAAACCTTATGCGAATGTTTTCTCCCGCATACTGTGTTAAATCAAATTTCTGGGAGAGCCATTTGCTGCTTAATTCATCATTGAACTTTCTTGCAAAGCCTTTCGTGTAGTTTGCAATTTCAGAGCATGTGGTTGCGTTTTCTACAGAAACCCGCACACCCTGATATGGCATGATATCCAGAAACATGTTGTAGGAAAGAAAGGCAGTGTTATACCCACTTAAATTCACTGGGAATTCCACAATGGTGTGCATGCCATGGTCTATCCTCCCTAACTCCGCATTTGAAACACTGTGCATCCCATAAATCCAGATGTTTGAAATAAAGGCACCTATTCCCTCATTTTTTCCGTCAGAAACAAAGCGGAACCTGAGTGCACTGGCATTCACAGGAATCAGCACATCCTCTGTAATTTTTCCGTAATTCAATCCGCCTTCATACTTTTTGAGGGCGCTCCATTCTCCTGTATTAACTTCCAGATAGAGAGCATCCTTTTCACAAATGTCGTACCAGATTCTGTAGGAAAGGTGTATCTGATCCCATCCACTTAAATTGATTGAGAGCTGGAGCGAGGAATTCATGCCAGCATCATATCTTCTTGCAAGGGTGTTGGGAATGCTTTTCACAACTGCAACCTCAACATTGTCCACATACACACTTCCCTTACCCGTGAGCACAAATCTGAAGGCAGTGAAATTGAGCGCAGAAACAAAAATATGATGTGCCCATCTCTGGGATGCTGTATCAACTGTATAAACCCTCTGCCACTGTCCCTCAACCAGCACATCAACAGAAAATGTTGAGCGCACATCATTCTTCTCAAATATCATGTCAAACTCAAATTTCTGGCTCCCAGTGTCTCTTGCATCAAACTGTGTTTCAATTACAGAAACGAGCGGAAACACCCCGTTATCTGTTGTATGGGTGCAGAAGGCAGAATAGGGTGCGGAAAGATTTCTGGTGCTCAGAGTCCACTCGCCAGTGCCGTTGGTTTGCCAGTTCACAAGCCCATAGTCAAAGCCCTCTGAAAAAATAGGAGTGTAGGTATTCTCAAATGCATTGCTCTGGGAACCCTGGGCTGCACACCATACTTCATAACCATTGTGTGTGACGATACCCCAGGTGTCATTTCCACCCAGGGGATTGTTATCATATGAAAACCACCCTTCAAGCCCTGAATAGAAGTTGGAGTAAAGGT
Organism: Thermoplasmata archaeon; assembly: GCA_049970095.1. Lineage (GTDB taxonomy): Archaea > Thermoplasmatota > Thermoplasmata > Lutacidiplasmatales > SKW197 > SKW197. The sequence goes on from JBMFNP010000011.1 coordinate 16,525, forward strand.
ACGTGGTGTAGTTGTACGCCCTCACCTCAATGTTATCAATGTATGCACCACCATCTACATTCATCTCATCACTCACAAACCTGAAATAAACCGTGTCTGCAAATTTTGGAAGATAGAAACGCTCAATGCCTGTGAAGCTAGTGGTGTATTTTTCAAGCATATAGGTTTTTGAGCCAATAAGATAGCCCACCTCAAGATAATCACCGCTGGCAACCTGAAGTTCCAGTTCAAAAGCAAGGGTGGCAAAGTTATATGGAATGGAGAGAGGCAACAACATAGTGGAATTCATCAAGTTGTCATATTTTCCAGCCCTCAGGTTCATTATTGCCATGGAATCTCCCGCTCCCGCACACCACGCCCTTCCATTCACACTCCCCCAGAAATCAATGCCAGAACCACGATTTTCATCGTAGGATTTCAGTTTAAACTCCGTAAAATCTTCATATAACACAACACACCCTTGCTCCTCCCACTGCTCACCGCTGCCCGCACACCATAAACTTCTGGTGCCATCTGCACTTCTTCTATCACTTATCCCAAAACCATCAGAACCTGAATAGGATTCAATGTCACTCAAGCTAGTACTGAAATTCTCAAAATCCTCGTAAAATGCAATGCTTTCTGCATCCCTGCTTGCGTTTCCCGCACACCATAAACTCTTTTCCCCTATCGTATTGTAATCACTTATTCCCCATGTTCCATTGCCTGTTAGGTCCTCAAACCACCAGGTGCTTTCATTGAATTTCTCAAAATTCTCATAGAATATGGTCTTTTCAGGGCATAATGTGAAAATCTCAAACCATTTCATTACTTCCTCCAACAAATTTCCAGCACTTTCCATACCTAGACATTCAATTGAAAATTCTGTGTAAAAAACTCTGTAATTGGATGCTACAGCAATGGCCGCTGCTCTCCCGTCTGCATAGGCAAGTACAACATTATCTGGGTGGGTTATGATGTACCCATGGTGGAGGGGGTAAACTGCATCCAGTTCAAAACTAAGATTTGAAAGAAAACCCTTGCCAAAAATCTCGCGCCCGCTTTCGTGCCCGCCATAGGTCACATTCAACTGGGTTCTGTAAAGATAGGAATTACCAGCGTCCCTTCCAATTCCCTGGCCTGTGAGCAACAAATTTCCAGAACTGTTGAGATAGTCAGAAAGCAGATTTGCAGCAGTTTCATTAAGGGTACCGTTTTCACCACTACCAGTAAACCATAGAACTGCAGAATAATTCCTCAGATTTAAGGGCAGTCCCTGTGAAAAAACATCCCAGTAATCAAAACCAGTTCCAATACTTGATAGAATAACACTGTAGAATTTTTTTCCGTAATCATTTCCCGAGAGGTCTGAGTTGACAAGAAGTGTTCTGTTGCCCATTGAGGGAAGATAGAGGCCTATATTTGTGCATCCAATTGTGGAATTTCTGATAATTGCTGATTTTGTATTGAGAATCAACCCACCAGATTGTGTGCCATTCCAGGTGTCCAGAATAGTTGAATTTTCACATTCCAGCATCCCATTAACCACAAATTTGTATGTGGTATTGTTCCCGCGGATCTGGGAATGCATAACCCTGAGGGTGGCACCGTACTCCACAATGAATTCTAGGGTTTGATTGTGGGGGACACCTGCATCTGCCTGAAACACAAGGGTTGAATTTATTATCTGGAGTTCCGCACCTGTGTGTACCACCACACTTTGGTTTGTGATATGGGTGCTATCTGAAATAAGTGTATCTGTGTAAATCTCAAATTTACCTGTTCTCTTCTCCTCCAGTTTTTCATTTTCTGCATGTGCTGGCATGTTAAACACGGTCATCACGAGTATCAACACACTGAAAATAGCAAGCGTTCTCCCAATTATAGAGGCTTTTCTGCCAGCAAAGACAAATTTTCTCACCATGTTATCACATTAATACAATTTAATACAATTAGAATATAAAGTTTTGTATCATTTTTTTTGGGTGATGGAGAATTAAACTTCGCCCCCATCATAAAAGGTTCGTGGGTTAGGTACCTTCCAAAATTTTGTGCTAGCTCTCTATGAAAGATAAAATCAGGGGAAGATTTATCTATTGAATAAACCTCCATGGTTCAATGGACGAGCTCGGTGTTATTGTGGGAGATACTTCACCTACAGAATTTAAATGCCTCCTTACCAAGATGGCTGAAAAAACAGAGTATGTTGAAATAAACCATGAAAAGTGTGGCATAGTTTTAGGACAGATTGACGAAGTAGAAATAAAGACGAGAAAGATGGAAGAGATTGGTGGTGTAGATGAGGATTTTGATGGAATATCCCAGAAAGTGATTGCAAAAATAAAAGTAATTGGATATCGGGATGAAAGAAACCTGCTACAGGTACCTCACACCCCTTTTCTACCAGGGTCAAAGGTATACCATGCCTCTGAGGAAACAATTGTAAATGTGCTCGGACTTGGAAAAGCAACAAAAAGTGGTGCATATGTGGGACTTTTAAGGGGACACGACATTGAAGTTTATCTGGATATCAATGATATGGTGCAGAAGCACATCTCAGTCCTTGCAAAAACTGGAGGCGGGAAAAGTTACCTGGTAGGAGTGCTGCTTGAGGAATTTATGAAACATGATGTTACCTGTGTTGTAATAGACCCCCACGGGGAATATCCCTCAATGCGGGAAGCAGGAAAGATACCTGAAACCAGAAGAAACTTTCATGTTTCCCCACGGGGATACTCATCCAAGATCCAGGAATTTTCACCCGATGTGAAAACAAACCCCAGTGCCAGACCACTCAGGTTTACTCTCTCAAGCATGGATGCAAGGGATATAATTGCACTCACAACAATAAAAAATGTGCGACAATACCTTGCGCATTTGAGGAAGGCAATTGACACCTTGAGACAGACTAAGGGGAAGTACACCATAGAGGAGATAATATCTGTTTTGGAAACAGAGCAGGAATATGTTGTAGGCACTCTTATAAATGAACTGGAATACCTTAAAGATGTGGAAATCTTTGCGGAAGTGGGTACGCATGTGAATGAAATTGTGGTGAAGGGAAAGACCTCTATTATCAACCTGAGAGGTACTCCGCCAGACATCCAGGAACTGATAGTGACGCGTCTGTGCAACGCCCTTTTTGAATTACGGAAAATCAACAAAATTCCTCCACTCATCCTTGTAGTTGAGGAAGCGCATAACTTCTGTCCACAGCAGGGACAGGCCGCAAGCTCAAAAATTCTTAGGACGATAGCATCAGAGGGCAGAAAGTTTGGGTTAGGGTTGTGCATTATCAGCCAGCGCCCAGCAAAGGTAGACAAAAATGTGCTCAGCCAGTGCAACACGCAGATAATTCTCAAAATCACAAATCCAAATGATCTTAAAGCGGTGGCTGCCTCTGTAGAAGGAATAACGAGCGGAACCATGGATGAGATTCAATCTCTTCCAATAGGCACTGCCCTCATAACATCACCATCCCTCCCAATTCCTTTATTCGTGGAGATCAGACCAAGGGAAACTAAGCACGGGGGAGAAGCGGTAAAAATTATAGAGTGAGTATGCTCAAATTAACACTACATTGTTGTTAAAAATTGGTATCATGGTGCAAATATGGTATTTACCAGATTTAATTTATATACTCACAGACTGCTCGGAAACTTGGTGACAATATGGAGAACCGAACAAATGTGGCAATAATTGCCGCAATTTTGGGGATAATTGTAGTGGGCAGTGTTTTCTGGGTGTTGAGTGCGTACAGACCCAATGCAGAGACAACGAAAGATATGGTCTATTTCCAGGCGACACCATCACAGATGGAGTTGCTTGAGAAAAGTGGGATAAGTGTTCTGGAGAGGTATGATGGGTACATTCTCGCAGAGGTAACAAATGAAGAAAAGGCAATGCTTGAGAAAAACGGATTTGGTGTATCTCAAATTGATAATACCATTCTTCTGCGAAATTATCAGTTTGACCCACTGAGAGCCGCACCAGAACTTCAAGGTGTGCAGTCTGATATAAAAATTGTGCAATTTATTGGTCCGGTGAAGGACACATGGAAAAACACACTGGCAAATCTAGGATGTGAAGTGTACTGGTATATACCAAATAATGCATTTCTGGTAAAGATTCCCTCGTCCTCCCTTTCCCTGGTAAAGAAGCTGTCATTTGTAAGGTGGGTGGGCGAGTACTATCCAGCATATAAGATTGATAGAGAGTTGGCAGGAGTAGGGGTGGCAAAGGTGAGCATTGCACTCCTGAACTCTGCTGCATTAAGTGAAGTAAAAAATGTGATTGGGATATATGGTGGTGAAATAATAAAGGAGAGCAACACAAGGGTGATTGCAAAGGTGACGCAGGCAGGTATAAGAGCAATATCAGAAGTAAGTGGTGTGGAATATATCTCTTCATATTATGAGCCAAAGATTCTGAACAACAACGCCCAGTGGATTACACAAACAGGTATCTCTGAGAACAGAAAGATATGGGACAAGGGCATTCATGGAGAAGGACAGATTGTTGGAGAGACGGACACGGGTATTGACTATGACCATGCAGCCTTCAGGGACCCGAATGTGCAGATAGTGCAGAACCAGGTAAATCAGAACCACAGAAAGATTGTACTCTATCAGAATTTTGCAGATGGTAAAGACCTAGATAGTTCAGGACATGGTACCCATGTAGCTGGCACAATTGCGGGCGATGATTCCTATGTGGGGGGCACAAGTACTTATGATGGCATGGCATACAAGGCAAAGCTTGCATTTGCGGATATTGGTGATGCAGGAGATAGTCTGTCTGGAATTCCATCGGACCTGAATGACCTCTTTTCCCCACTCTACAATGCTGGTGCAAGAATAATGTCAAACTCCTGGGGTTCATCAACAAACAGTTATGATGATGATGCAAGAATGGTAGATGTATTTATGTGGAACCATAAAGACTGTCTCATTTTATTTGCAAATGGTAACTCTGGTGATAGTGGTGCAAAAACCGTGGGTTCACCTGCAACTGCAAAGAGTGTGGTAAGTGTAGGTGCGTCACGGAACAGCCCAAATCAAAATGATGTGGCATATTTCTCAAGCAGAGGCACTACTGCAGATGGCAGAATGAAACCCACAATTACCGCTGTAGGATACAGTTTGTACTCTGCTGACTCAGATGGTAATCTGAATAGCAACAATGCTGGTTATATAAGCATGGCTGGAACAAGTATGGCAACACCGTGTGCGGCAGGAAACACAGCCCTGATACGCCAGTACTTTACAGAGGGCTGGTATCCAACTGGCACAAAGAACCCAGCAAATGCCATCACACCCTCTGCAGCATTGTTGAAAGCTGTGTTGATGGTTGGTGGCGTTGAATTAACTGGTGCATACAGTGATATGAACAACGAGGGCAAATTCCCGAACAATAGCCAGGGCTGGGGAAGAATAAATCTGGATAACTCTCTGTATTTCTCTGGTGATACTCTTGGATTGCAGATAGTGGATGAAACCAGTGGGTTAAACACAGGCCAGTATAAGGAGTATCAGTACACAATATCTTCCAACGCCCAGCCGTTCAAAGTAATACTCACATGGACAGATTATCCAGGAACTGTGGGTGCTTCAAAGGCACTGGTGAACAATCTGGACTTAAAGGTAACTGCCCCTGATGGAAGTGTATATCTTGGAAATGTATTTTCAGGCAAGAACCCCGGGCACTCTGTAACTGGTGGAACTGCGGATAGCGTAAATGCAGAGGAAGGAGTGATTTTGCCAACACCAGTAACAGGTACTTATACAATAAGAGTAACTGCAACCAATGTCCCAAATGGACCACAGCCATTTGCGCTTGCATTGATTGGTGCATTTGGTTCTGGGAGCAATGATACAACACCACCCGTAATCTCAAATGTTACAGTGAGTGGTATTACCTCAAGCTCAGCAACCATCACATGGACCACAAATGAGGCAAGCACAAGTGTAGTGGAGTATGGCACAACAACATCCTATGGACAGACCGCAACTGGTGCAAGTGGTGTCACTTCACACTCAGTAACTCTGAGCGGGTTGAGTCCTTCCACAACATATCACTTTAGAGTGAAATCTGCAGATGCAGCAGGCAATCTGGCAACTAGTGGTGACTACACATTTACAACATCTTCTAATGCAGACACAACACCACCAGTGATTTCTGGCGTGAGTGCAACAAGCATCACTGCCACCTCCGCAACAATCACATGGACCACAGATGAGGCAAGCACAAGTGTAGTGGAGTATGGCACAACAACATCCTATGGACAGACCGCAACTGGTGCAAGTGGTGTCACTTCACACTCGGTAACCCTAACAGGTTTAAACCCCTCAACAACTTACCATTACAGAGTGAAATCTGCGGATGCTGCAGGGAACACCGCAACAAGTTCTGACTATACATTCACAACTCTCTCAAATACCACAGATGTAATCCCACTCACAGACGGTGTTGCTACAACTGGTTCATTAAGTGCAACAAAGGATGCAAAGTATTACAGTCTCCAAGTGGCTCCAGGTAAAACCCAGTTGAAGGTAGAACTCACAGGACCAAGTGGTACCGACTTTGACCTCTATGCAAAGTTAGGAGCAAAGCCCACCACATCTTCCTATGATTACAGAAGCATTGGCTCCACATCCACAGAAACAATCACAATAACAAATCCGGCAGCAGGTACATGGTATTTCATGGTCTATTCATATTCTGGTTCTGGAACATTCACAATCAAAGCCACAACTAGCACAAATACAACCAATGTCACACAACTCACAGATGGTGTGGCAGCAACTGGAAGCCTTGCAGGCACAAAAGATGGTAAATACTACAGCATAACAATTGGATCAGGGAAACCACAACTAAAAGTAGAGTTGAATGGCCCAAGTGGTAGTGATTTTGATGTGTATATCAAGCTCGGAGCATTACCAACAACTACAAGCTATGATTACAGTGGAACAACATCATCTCCGTCAGAAACAGTCACAATATTAAATCCCACAGCAGGCACCTGGTATATCTATGTATATTCCTATTCTGGCTCTGGAACATTTACAATCAAGGCATCTACATCAGGAACCCCAGATTCCAGCCAGTTAACAGATGGTGTAGCAAAGACTGGGACACTGAATGCAACAGGTGCAAAGGCTTACTACTATATCACAATTCCAACAGGCAATAGCCAGTTAAAGATTGAGCTTACAGGACCAAGTGGCACTGACTTTGACCTCTATGTGAAACTCGGGGCAATGCCCACCACATCTTCCTATGACTACAGAAGCATTGGCTCCACATCCACAGAAACAATCACGATAAATTCGCCAGCTGGTGGCACCTGGTACATAATGATATACTCCTACTCTGGCTCTGGTACATTCACAATCAAAGCCACCTCCTCTTAAATTTTTTATATTCTTTTAAAATTTTAAAATTTTTAAACTTCTAAGATTTTTCTTTACTGTTTTTCCTATTGAAAATCCAACCCCACTCAAGAAAAAACTTTAAGATTTAACACTGTATACGGATTCTGTGAAGTGGCAGAAAATCATGTTCCTCTCCGTGCTTCCAATTCTCTCCCAGCTTGTTCTACCAATGACAACTGCAACCACATACCATACCATTACTTGTGATGGAATTTTTGATGACTGGGCACCTGACGAGTTTCTCGGACTCTCTGGGAACACCAGGTTATTTTTCACATTTGATGAAAATTATCTCTACTTTGGATTTGACAGAGGAAGCGCAGACAATGATATTTTTGTAGCAATGGATTGTCTTCCTGGGGGCACAAACACCTCTGTTGACTGGCACGGCTACCACAAACTTCCATTTGAGGCAGATTATTATGTATGCATTGAAAACGAAAAGTATGCAGAAGTGAGACGCTGGGAGGGAAATTCATGGGTGGACGCATACTCAATCTTGGAATATGGATATTTTTCAGGGCCAGATATAGAGTTCAGAATTCCAATACTTTTCATTGGTAATCCCGTGGATCTCAAGTTCCTTGCCTACGGACAATGGGAGGACGCAATAAATGTATGGGCTGCCTGGCCTACAAGAAATGTAGCCCTCAATAATGGTTCACAAGAATTTAAATATTACTATATAGTGAGCCTCACCTCAGGAGTTTCACCAGGAATGGACCAGCCTGGCAATCTCCCCCAAACCCTCATAAAAGTAGATGGTTATAATGCCGAGTGGAGTGCAGGGCTCCGCAATTATCATGTTCTCGTGGATTCTAGCGAAGATTCTGCTGCAGATGTAAAGAATATAGTGGATAATGAGGTTCTGAAATTATACTATGCATGGGACGAAAACTACCTCTACCTTTCATACGATTTCATTACTGGCTATTGGGGCGGAGACAACAGGTATGACAACGGCACAATATTGCTGATTGACGCAGCCACCCCAGAAAATGATGGTACAGACAACCTTACAAACCTAAATGTATGGCCAAGAAATATTGCATTTAAAGGTTTCACATGTGAATATATCTTCGGAAAGTGGGACGATCTGCCCGGGTATTTCTATCATATTAGGAATTCTACCTATGCAGAGGACGTCACCTATCAAATCCTGAAGGGAGAGACAGGGGGCGCAAAGGTAAATGGAGCTGTCGAACTAGCGATTCCATGGTTTGTACTCTACGGTGAAGATTATAGGAAAATTTTTCCATCTGTAAGCATAAAATTTGTGGTGTGCATCGTGGGTGTTGATGGCACTAATGCGGCAGACACAATTCCAGATAATGCTGCAGTGCCAAAGAATGACGCATTTGCTCTCACTGTGCTAGACTATTTCGCAAGAATTGACAAGATAGATGACGAAGCACCAGTGATCACCAACTTCAGAATTGAAAACATCACAAAAACCTCTGCAGAAATAAGGTGGACTACAAACGAACCTGCAACCACTCAATTGATATACGGGAACACCACAGACTATGGAAATGCCACACAGATCAACACCACACTTACAACAGAGCATTATGTAATCCTCACAAACTTGAGCGAGGGAAAAAGATATTATGTTAAGGCAATTTCCTGCGACGCATCAAATAACACGCGCACATATCCCTCATCAATTGCAGACCTTGAAAAGGTATATTTTGAGACGCAGAAGGAAAACATTGGCCTTGACAACACTACAAAAACATATGAAACGGTTACCCAATACGAAATAATTTTGGCAGGAGTCACTTTATTTGCGCTCTTTTTTGCAATTATCTTTATTGTGCGTTTTGCTAAAACTCTAAACACCCTCAAGAAAGCGAAGGAAGAGCAGAAGAAAAGGTATCTCAGAAGATATACAACCATTGAGAAAAAAGAAAAACTTGAGATGCTATATCGCCAGGGTAAAATTTCTGAAAGTACCTACTTCAAGATTAAGGAAAGAACATGAAGAAATTTGTGAGGGCTGTGGGCATAGATGATGCGCCTTTCAAGTTCAACCAGAAAAAAACGAATATTTTTTTTACTGTGATGCGTGCCCCTAACTATATTGAGGGATTTATGAGGACAGAGGTGGAGGTAGATGGGAAAGATGCAACTGAGAAAATCCTCAACTGTTTAACCACATCTAGATTTTTTGAACAACTGGATGTGATTTTTATAGATGGAAGTAATGTTGCGGGTTTCAATGTGGTGGATATAGAGAAGGTATTTACTGTGACGAAAATCCCGGTAATTACAATTACGAGAGAAGAGCCAGACAGAGAAGCAATTGAAAAGACCCTTAGAGCAAAGTTTGTTGACTGGGAGGAACGCCTAGCAATTCTGCAAAAAATTAAGTTAAGGCAAATGAAAGGGGTGAAGAAACCTATATATGTTGGCATTGTGGGACTGGAACCAGGGGATGCAGAAATATTGATTCGGAGGTTTACTGTTCTGGGTTCTCTACCAGAGCCTCTGAGGATCTCCCATATGCTTGGCTCTCTCCTTGAATTCGGGGAAAGCAAGAGAGGAAGATAAAGGATGAATCATGAAGGGTTAGAATTCACCCTCTCAAACACCTCTTTAACTTTTTCAAATCTTCCTTTACCTGCATAAATTCCAAACCTAAGGTTTTTAATTTCTTTTGGCTTCAATTCAATCTCATAATACGGAGAGAAAGCAAATCCCTCACCAACAAATTCCTTTATCACTTTTTTTATCTGTCCAGGTTGCCATGCAGCCCCGCACACAATTTCATTGTTTTTGTCAAAACAACATGCCCATGAAACACCTTCTCCATCTTCTCCTTTTTCAGGGAATTGTTCTATTACTTTTCCCGCATAATCAAAAATGTAGCGGTGGTATTCTGTGATACTGCGTTCCACAGAATCTGTGGGCAATGTAAAACAGAATTCCTCTCGGAACCCAAACTTTATTTTTTTCCCTGAGACATTTTTCAGGTAAATATCAATAAACAGAATCTCATCGTTAAGATGGTATACTTTTTCCATCTGAATATTTTCATGTCTTCGGATAAAGCATACTTTGCCACCCTTATCTAACTTGATTTTGGCTGAATCAAGCATTGCCCAGAAACATATCCAGTCGGTGCAGGAGTTTCTTTTCTGTTTTTTGAATATGCTCACATCAGGCATGTACTGTTTCTCCTCTGCTATTTCCTCAAAGAAACCAGAATTAACTACATTCCAGCCCTCTACAATGTCCCATTCATAAATCCTCCCAGAAGCATCAATGTAGATTCTCTGTTTTTTTGTAGAAAACACTGTTTCTTCCAGTCCATCCGAATTCCTGTCTTTTACTTCAATTCCTTCGCACCATGTGTCTCTATCATACAGAATGAGGTTGTGATAGATCAGCTGTCTGTGATATGTCATTCTTCTGGCATACCAATAGGGGTCATTGCATTCAGCTCTCAGAATATTATCATCCACTTCTTTTTTCGCTTCCACTGCCTCTCTAAGCCGCTGATACATGTCCCGTACCAGTGGATGTTTTGTCCAGTTATGAATACTCCCAAAACACCATTTTTCCATCTCTACATAGGTGACAGGGGGAAATTTTGCAGTTCCCTTTGCACCCACTGCGGAAATGTAATCTTCCATCCATACTGGTTTTACTCCATCTTCTTTTTCTAGCATAGAAAGAAATTCGTCAAGCCATTCGCAAGCATTTTCCGTGTGAGGCCATTCGCCCATTTTTTCTCCATCATCTCCAAATGTAATAACTGCATTCCCCTCTGTTTTTTCTGCTACCCCGCGAATATACTGAAATACTTTTTCAACCGGCTCCCATGGAATTAAATAACGCATTTCCTTATCTATCAGGAATACATTCACACTTTTACCATTGTGTTCAGCTTTCCACACATAGTATTTCTCTTTCTCACTGAACTCTGGGTTACCGCGCTTCAGCACATGGTCATCTATCAGCACATTCTTCACGCCACTTTCCGCCCACACCTCCGCCTCCCAGGGTTCCCATGCCCTTTCCGGTATCCACGCAGAAAACACATCCTGTCCAAAGATGCGCATAAGCATTGCAGTATTCTTCTTGATGTGTGCAATTGCATGAGATTGCGGAATTAATGGAATCAGTGGTTGATAGTATCCAGTTGTAATTAACTGGATTTGCCCCTTCTCAATCCCTTTCCGCACCCTCTCTATGGTCTCTGGGTGAGATTTTTCAAGATTTTCCAGCAATGATCCAGTTATATTCAGATTAAACTTTATCTTTGGATGCTTTGCATATGTGTCCAGTAATTTATTATATGCCTTTTCTGTTGCTATATCTATCCATCGTTTTTCTTGTGTTACGGGCTGGTGCAGGTGCCATACCTGGATAAGATACACACTCATATCTTCACGCAGAAGAAATATGCATCCATGATAAAAATTTTTGCAAGATTCCAAGGTACTGCTGCGTAGAATAATCTGTTTTCCAACCATTTTTTCACCCTAACCTCTAACGAGCTCTGAGATTTATGCATACAAAATCTCGGTAGATTTATATGGTAGAAACTAATACATACTTCTATGTGGGGAAAGGGATTGCTGGCAAAAACTGGCTTGATGTGTGTGCTGATGCTTACATTTGTACCCTTTATAACTCCAGTCCATGGTATACCAGAAAACAGTTTTACTACCAAACAGCTTCCAACGCTGAATGTGAATGTCACACTGAATGAAACTGTTGTGAACAGCGGTAGCACCCTAAAAATTACTGTTACTGTGACTTCTGGTGGCACTGGTATTGAAGGTGTATATGTAGAGTTTTGGTTGAGCCAGGAAGGAGGAATATTCACGCCTCCGAATTGTACCACAGATTCACAAGGCAAAGCGGAGACCATTCTCAAAACCCCAATTTCCCAGGTAACTCTTGTATGCTCGGTTAGTGTAAATGCCGCAAAAGAAGGGTATGAATCTGGGATGAACACCGCAGAATTCACACTTCTGCCACTTCCAAAACTGGAAGTGAATGCAACTGCAAATGTTACACAGATTTACAACAATCAGAGCGTACAAATTACAGTTTATGTGAGTTATGCTGGACAGATGGTTAAGAATGCAACTGTGCGAATGGCGCTTGGGATGGGCATGAGGGATTATGGGGAGGAATATTTTTCGCCAAGTAATGGAACAACAGACGCAGAAGGCAAATTCATCTGTGTATTCTCTCCACCAGTTGTTACAAATGAAACTGAATTTGGAATTTCAATTTCTGCATATGCAGATGGTTACACAGAAAACACCACTACACTAGTTGTCAAGGTTCTTCCTGAGCAGACCCAAAATACTAATCAAGACACAAAGAAAACGCCTGATGGCGGGATCCTTATTTTCGGAATTGCAATTCTAGTTGCAGTGCTTTCTCTAACTATAAGAGGAAAAAGGTGAAAAATGGGAATTCTTGACTTCTTGAAAAAGAAGAAAGATGCGAAACTAGATGCTGAAAAAAAGGAGATAGAAGGAAGACAAACAGAGCAACCTTCCATTAATGAAGTTGTTGTGCCTGGCTATAACTATCTCTATGAATCTACAGACTGGCAATCCTTTTATGCAATCATACCAGAACTTCTGGCAAACCGTCCATGCTTTTGTATAACTGGAAAAAACCCTGAAAAATTAAAGGGATCTCTCAACCTGATGGGGATGCACGCACTCTGGATAACAGGGATTGAGAACAAGCTCCCGAGTGCATCTCCTGAAAGAATTGAATTTGAAATTACCCAGCACGCACTGAATTTCATGCAAAAGAATAATGGGTGTGTGATCCTGATAGATGATGTGGACTATCTGACGGTGATGACAGATTTTGAAAAGATGATGGACTTTTTGAAGGCACTGGGTGACACCTCTTCTTACACATCATCAAGTGTGATTGTGCACATATGTCCTGGCTTCTTCTCAAATACAGAGATCTCTTTGCTTAAATCCACATTTGACAGGAACATTGCAGTTAGAAATATACAGACCACAAATAGAGTTGCAGGCACCTATATTCTCCCCAGAATGGAATATCATAGACTGGCAAATGTTGTAAACGGTTTTGGAGGGGCTGGAAGAAAACTCATTATTTCCGTAATACATCCAAATAAGCTCAAACCGTTTTTTGGAAGTGAGAACGATTATTACTTTCTTACAAACACTGAGCGGGAGATCCCTGTGGTGAGACCATGGGCAACGGAAACTGACTTCATAATTACGATAAAGAAATACACAGAAAGAGGGGGAAAGACTGTGGTAATTGATGGACTTGAGTGCATTTATTCCACATTAGATTTCAAGCGTTTTCTTTCTTTCGTGAAAGACATTACGGACATTGCTTCAAGAGATAATTTCAAGCTTTTTTGTGTTTTTAATGAGGGTGTGGCAAATAAAACAGAAGCCATTGCAATTAAGCAGAGATTTGATGCGTATGTATCTCAGTGAAAGTGATGCGGAAAAAATAATAATTGATTTTCTTTCAAAACATGGAAAAGCCACCACAAGAGAGATTGAGAAAGCAGTCCAGGAGACTGGGAAACAATGTCCTGATGATGCAGTAAAATTCCTCATAAAACTCAAAAGTAAAGGCAAAATCAAAGGCGAGGTCTCAATGGAGGCAAGGGGCTGGGTATGGTATTTATGAACCTCTCTCCTGTGAGTACCCTGAGCCATGCAGAAAATTTTATACTACGGGAGAGTATAGTGCTTTGAAGGTGATATGAATTACGGACCTTTCCCATGCACTCTCTGACACCGCATACCTTGCGTATGAAAAAAAATTGATGAAAGAAGTGAAACAGTATCCTTTACCACAGCACATTGCCATAATTATGGATGGAAACCGCAGATTCGCCAGGGAACTCGGACTTGACCCTTCATTGGGGCATAAACTGGGAAGAGACAAACTTGAGGAAGTACTTGGCTGGTGCCTGGAAATAGGGCTGCGGGTGCTCACAGTGTATGCGTTTTCCACTGAAAACTTCACGAGAAGCAGCGAGGAAGTGATGCTCCTCATCAAACTGTTTGAGGAAAATTTCAGAAAATTAGGTGACGATGAAAGGGTACACAAATACAAAATTCGTGTAAGGGTGATAGGAAAAAGAGAGCTTCTTCCACAATCGTTAATCAGTGCAATTGAATATGCTGAGGAAAAAACTAAGGACTATAACGAATATTTTTTCAATCTGGCAGTAGCATATGGTGGGAGGCAGGAAATAATTGATGCTATCAAAGAGATTGCGAAGGATGTAAAGGAAGGAAAACTCAAAATAGAGGACATCTCAGAAGAACTGGTTTCAAGCAAACTCTACACAAAGGATTTGCCTGACCCGGACCTCATACTTAGAACATCTGGTGAAGAAAGAATTTCCAATTTTCTGCTTTGGCAGATCGCATATTCTGAACTATATTTTGTGGATGTTTACTGGCCAGGCTTTCGGAAAATTGACCTTCTCAGGGCTATAAGAGCCTACCAGATGAGACAGAGAAGGTTTGGAAAATGAAGATAAGAAATGCAAATCCGGAAGATATTGAGGAAATACTTGCGATGCTGAAAAAGGCTGCCAGTGACCCAAGGTTCTCGTTCATGAGCAGAGAGGAGTACATGAAAAGGTTTATGCGAACACCCTACTACATGAGGGAGAATCACCTTCTCATGTTTTCAGGAAATACTCTGGTTGGCGAATTACTCGCTTCTGCAGATGTGGGTTATGGAGTGCTCAAGAGTGCCTCAGTTGGGGTAAGAATCACATTTCTGGCAGAATATTTGACTGAGGAGAATGTAAAGCAAATTCTTTCCTATGTTGAAAGCGGTCTGAAAACCCAGGGTTACACCAATCTTCAGATCACAGTGAATCCAGATGACAAATTGAGGAAAATTATAGAGAAACTCGGTTTCTGTTATGATTCAAGTGGATACTGGATGATAAAAGAGGATAGAGATTTACCACAGATAAGGCATACAGAAGGGGTTTGTGTGCGTGCAATCACTCCCACTGAAATAGATGAATTCTATAATCTGGTAAATCTTTCATTCAGCACAGATCCAAACTGGCAGCCATACAATTATGCGGATTTTGCTGAAAAATACATCTATCCTGAGTATGTGGATTTTCAAGGGTATTTTATTGCAGAATTTGAGGGAAGGAAGGTGGGCACAGTTGCAGCATGGGCACACCAAAACCATGGAAGCAAAGGTTTAATCGGGGGTGAAATCAGAGCACTGGGCGTTCTACCAGAATACAGGAAAAAGGGAATAGGGAAAATGTTGCTTGAACGCTCCATAATTTACCTAATAAAAAGAGGGATGCAAAGATTCTATCTGGGTACTGATTCTTACAATCTGCCCGCACTTGCAATCTATTCCAAATTTGGTTTTCGGGTTTTTCGTGAGTACCTGAGATACAGGAAGAAAATCACCTGAACTTGTAAACTCTGGGTTTCAGATACATCCTGCACCTTTAACTTTATCCGCGAGATTCTATTGCGGGTTATACTGGGTTGTTTTTGCGTTTTAGGGGGTTTAAACGCAAAATCATTCCTCCAATTGTTGGGGATCTATAATAATTTCTCGGGCTTATAAGAAGATTTTATTTGTTATTTTTCAGAAGCCATTTCCAGAGCGGTGTGTAAACTATTGTTTTGCCTTCTATAGTCTCCGTGGCTTCATAATCCCATGTGATGATATGCAGGTTTCTGCATTTTAGTTCCTTACCTGCTTTGATTAACGATTTTACTTCTCTTGTTTTTGTGTTGTAGTCTTCTATGTTGTAGCATGATTGTATGAGTTGTTTGATGCTGCTTCCCTCTTTTATAACAAAATCTACTTCCTTTCTGCTGCTGTCTCTCCAGTAGTAAAATTCCATTAACGGGTTTATATATTTTCTCCTAAGCAGTTCTACTGCTATCATGTTTTCCATGAGGCTGCCTGTGTTTGGTGAGAATTTGATGCCTGATTGGGCTATATATCCATTGTCTATTGCATATATTTTAGGCAGACTTTGTTCAATCTCCCTTAATGTATAACTGAACCTTCTCACAGGGATAATAGCAAAAGCATCTTCAAAATATTGAATGTATTCATACAATGTGTTTTTACTTGTTTTGATTCCTTGAGACCTGAGAAAATTATAAAATTTGTGTGTGGAAAACTCTTTGGAAAACGAATTTAGTAGAGCGTTGAAAAGCATTCTTAGAATTTTGATGTTTTTAATCCTATGTCGTTCTACTAAGTCCCTCATCAGCATAACTTCAATATATTCCTTCAAAATTCTCAATTTGGTGTTCTTGTCCTCTTCCAGTACAACCTCTGGAAAACCACCAAATTCCATATACTCCTGCAAAGTGTTCATTATCCATGCCTTTTTATCTGAAGAAAGATATTTCTCTGCGTCAATCCTTTTTATTCTGAGGATTTCTTTTAAAGAAAAAGGCAGAATAAGGTATGATAAACTTCTGCCTCTCATAGATGTAGCAATCTCTTTTGCCAGGAGTTTAGATGATGAGCCAGTTATGAATACCTGCACGTCCTCTGTATCCATTATTCTTCTGATGAAATGTTCCCAGCCTGGTACATTCTGGATCTCATCAAAAAACAGATAAATTTTCTTTTTTCTGTTTTCTGGGTAGATTTCATAATATGTTCTCAGTAATGTATCTAGGTCCCTCGGACCGAGGGGTAACAGCCTGTCATCTTCTAGGTTGATGTAAATTACTTCTGTTTTATCAATCTCGTTTCTTAAGTCGTTTATTATGTTGAAAAGAAAATATGTTTTTCCTGCTCTTCTAGGACCAATTATTGTTATAGTTTTTCTATTTTTTGGAATCTTTATTTCTATGTCCCTTTTTATAATTTCAGGGAGTTTTTTCTCATGGAAATCCTTTATCACTTCTATTGCAAGTTCTTTCTTCATAGTATAGTGTATAAGGAAACTATTTAAAAAAGTTTCCCTTTTGAAAAAACAATCTTGTTTTCAGAGATAAATGCTATGATACACATTGAAGACCTAAGCACAACATGTGCTGGAAATGGTGACCATGATTGATGGGTTGGAGCGGACACTTCCAGCAGGTATTTCCAGAGCGGGATGAATGAAATTTTTCTGTTGTCTATTGTTGGTTCCTCCAGAAATAAAACTTATATGAAGGAAAAAATTTCGCCAGCAGTATCATCACCATCTTTAATGATGTCCCGCAGTGTTATTACTCTGTCGGATATTTTCTCTAATGTATCACTCCTACCATTTATTACCACGCTAATCATCTTAGCGTGGTATTTCTCTTTGATTCCCTTGAATTCATCGATAAAACCGTCACTTACATCGCACTCCCCATCTGTGATAAACACGATATCTGCTTTATTGTAACCTTGCTCAATTTTCTGAATTGCTGTGCGTAGTGGTTTTTCAAAGTCCGTGCCACCTCCAAGAAAGTATGTGGCAACTTCTATTATCTTGTTTAGTTTGGTTGTATTGTCATCGTTTTTATCAATTTCAATGATTTTTAGTGTATCATTTGGACCACCGAAGTGAATAACTACAAGGTTTCTTTTCTCTTTCATTGCAATTTGTAGCAACGATATTGCAACTGCTTTGCTCCATATTTCTTTCTCACCTTCCATAGAACCGCTGTTATCAACGCACACGATTATATCCCCTTTTGCAAGGCGTTCTTTGCCTTGCAATTTATACTGAAGTAGTTCTCGCTCTATGATTTTTTTGTAAAAAATCACTTCTGTGTATGGATTTAGCAAATATACGGCTTCACTGGGTATCATAAACTGAAAGTCATTGCCACACACTACATCATGTAATTCAGTGGGTTGTTTCGTTATTTTGTTTTTCCACTTGCATATAGCCAGTCTCTTGTAACGTCCGAGTAATTTTGCTAGTTTTTGCACTTTCTCGTTTTTAATTAACAACTCTGCAATCCGCAATTTTTGTTCTGGTGTGAGTTCTTGCACTTTACCTTTCCCCAATCCCCAGCACACCTCTGACATCTCTGCAAAATCGTTTAAATTGTCAACTGCTTTTTTCATCGCTGTTGAGATTGCATGTCTGATAGATGGGGCAGGCTGTTGCTGAAGTTGTTGATTTATTTGTGAATTGATGTTGTCAATTTGGTTTTTTATCTTATCTATCTTTTGCTGAAGTTTTGTTTTTTGCCGTTGTGTCTTCGCTGATTGATATGCGACATTGTATCCATCAAGTTGCAACTGCAAACTCTGTAATTTTTTAGACAAATCGTGTGTGGTTTGTATTTGTTTGATATAATCCTGTAGTTCTGGATTTTCTTCAATTTCTTTCATCAAAGTATTTAGTATCGCTGTGGTCGCTAATGCACTTTCAACAGGTTTCAGTCTCGTTAATGCTCGAAGTTGCTGGTATTCTTTCGTTTCCATCCCTTTTTCCACAAATGGTCTATTAAATCTATATTCGGGTCGTACGATTTCCTCATTGTTCCACCTGATGACATACTTATATAATGTGTTAAAGATATCACTTGCCAGTCCATCTGCAGTAACAATTTTTTTTGTAATCTCTGCGATTGTTGTAGATAGTTTATCTGCTGTCTGTACCATTTCTTCAAATGCCATCGTATCAAATTTATCTGATACGACGACATTTTTTTTCAATTCTCCTACATCTTCCATGTTATCACCCGACAAATGAGAAAAATAATAATAAAATAAAATTTTATGTTGAAATTCCCAGATATTCATTAAGAAGTCTCCGTATCTCACCGTCTATTTTATTTATGTAATCGTTAATCTTGGTTGTATCTCTGCCCTCGTTAGACATTTTTTGTCTGATATCTATTAGTTTTGTCTTTGCTTGCTTGATTTTCGCAAGTGTCTCTGTGGCTAATGCAGTTTTATCTTTATCCGTTGCTTTATCCAACTCTCTGATTGCTCCCTGACAAGCGTCGTATATCTCATCCGCTTCTCTGGCGTACGGATTTGTCAATGAAACAATGATACTGCGTACTTTGTGAATGTGATTTGGTTCCTGCCAGTAACACCATGTAAGAATCTCAAAGTCATCACCGGACACTTGTTCGTGTCCGTGTAAGAAAGCATATGCTTTTAACACTGATATAGACTGTTTGTATCGCCTGTCGGAAACAATAATCCCTTCATTGTTAAGGCTCTTTCTGATGTTTGCAATGATTTCAACGTGTTTACTGCTTATTTGAACTTTGCTGGCTTTTTCTTGTAATTCTTTGAGTTCGTCAAATGTTATAGTTACAGGTGGTTGTACCTTTTCTGTGATTTCATCGGATGTTAATAAACGAATAAAACTGCTATCCTCCTTGATGTATTCTACTGTATATCGCAGTAAAAACCTATCATATAGTGCTGTGAGGTTCTCGTCCTCCGAAGGTAACTCGTTTGATGCCCCAATCATTGTTATCAATGGACATTGTGTCGGTTTCCCATTGTTATAGAACAACCTTTCATTCATCAGTGTTAACAGACTATTCAATATAGAACTGTTTGCTTTGAACACCTCGTCGATAAAAGCAATATCTGCGGTAGGTAAGTGATTATCTATGTCACGCTCAAACTTGTCGTTTTTCAATGCCGACAACTTCACAGGACCAAACAGTTCGTCTGGTACACTATACTTCGTTAGTATTCTCTCAAAGTATTTCGCTCCATCGATGCACGAACATATTGCTCGTGCAATCATACTTTTCGCTGTCCCTGGTGCTCCGATTAATAGTATATGTTGTCTTGAAATCAGTGCTGTCAATACACCGTCTATCTGTTCACACCTCTCCAGAAATGTACTGTAGAGGTATTCTTTTATTTTTTGCAACTTTTTCTCGGGCATGGCTATCACCCAATTTACAAAAATGAAAAATAAAAGGTTTTTTGAGGGGGAAAGTGAAATTACTTACTGCATATGAAAAATCGGTATAAATCAATGTTTTGCATTGTATTTGCATACGTACTATCTTATTCCCTCACTCTCACCAGTTGAATGGGTGTAATCTTTCCTCCAGTTGCAACACTGCGAACATCACAGTAGTTTATGCAACAGTTATTTCGGTGTGTTCGGATTTCTGGCAACTGCTGCACGAACATACCAGTCTTTATCGTTTGCTAGTTTTTTGAGTATCTCGGGCGGTGTGTTTGGATTGTTTGCAACTTTTATTCTGACTTCGTCTGACCAGTCATCTGCCAGTTCTGATAGAAACAGTGACTGTTCAGCAAGTTTAACTCTGATTTGCACAGGATTGTTGAAAATCAGTTGTTCAGCGACAGTAAGCGGTTGGTTATTGTCTAATTTATAAAGCACTCTTTTGATAAACTCTTTCATTTTTTCGGTCATTATATCACCCGTTAAAATAAAATTTTTCATGGAGGTTAGAGCTGGCGAGGATGAGTATATCAGAGTTTCCAAAAGAGTAAAGTTTCAGTCCTCTTTTCATTGAGGTTAGAGGAGGGGGTTCTCTACATAGTTTCTCTGCCCGTTGCCTGTTGCCACACCCTTCTATTGCGGGTTATACATACAGTAATATACTGTATTTTATTTTTATTTTTGTGTTGCCACACCCTTCTATTGCGGGTTATACTGTTAATCCCAGCGAGAGGAGTAACATGGTATTTACGTTGCCACACCCTTCTATTGCGGGTTATACAGGATATGTTAGGGAAATAACAATCCCTATAAGCCCGTTGCCACACCCTTCTATTGCGGGTTATACTAGAGGAATTAGAGGTGAAATAAAAGAAGTGACAACAGGTTGCCACACCCTTCTATTGCGGGTTATACAGAGAATAACAGCGATTATGACTATAACGGTGATATGTTGCCACACCCTTCTATTGCGGGTTATACACGGGTTGTTTTTGCGTTTTTGGGGGGTTTAAACGCAAA